>NZ_LR214366.1:0-5695 GCF_900659865.1 Hyella patelloides LEGE 07179 | reverse complement strand
CGTAATCAACTTTGGGGGCAAAAGTACCATCCCCATTTCCCATTAATACCGATATATTATTAGATGATTGGCTGGCAACTACAATATCAACAAATCCATCACTATTAAAATCTCCTAATTCTAAATCTTGAGGAAATTCATTAATAGGATAATCAACTTCAGAAGTAAAAGTACCGTCTCCATTTCCTATTAATACCGATACATTAGGGTTACCGAGGAGTGCATAAGGAAAAACTAAGTCGAGATTTCCATCATTATTAAAATCACCCAATTCTAAATCTTGAAGTAACTCATCAGAACCAAAATAGGTTGGATTGCTAAAAGAGCCGTCTCCATTTCCTAGAAAGACAGATACATTCGGTCTCCCAAAATTAGCATTGACAATATCTAAAAAAGTATCATTATTAATATCTCCTAGCTCTATTTTCCAAGAAGGAACAACATTATTGGCACTGAATTCAGGAACAAAATTGCCGTTTTCGTTTCCTAAGTTGACTGTCAAAGTGCCTCTATTATTACTGTCAAAACCAATAATATCTAAAATGCCATCTTGATTGATATCTTCTAAAACGGCAGTATCGTCAGCGAAGTAGGAATCATAAATATCATATTCAACAGGCTCAGAGAACAAGGAAGCTGCTGTTCCTGGGGCTGGAGAGCTAAAAGAAGAATCTTCGACACGAATCAGATTTCCTCGCTCGTCGTAGTCGTAATCGGTTCTGTTTCCCCTGCCATCATAACTAACAGTAATTAAATTATCGTCATTACGACTTCTTGAAGAAAGTCTGCCTTCTCCATCTTCACCAGAGATCGCTTGTCCCGCACTATCTAGTTGAGTAACCGTAACATTGCCGTTTCCATCCGCATAAGTACTGAAAATTTCTTCACTAAATTCTTTAGCGTCAGTGTTTAGACCTGGAGGTTCTAAATTAGCCGATTGTACAGAGGCAATACTTATGTTAGATCCATCCTTTTGTTTTCCGACGACGACTCGACCAGCAAAATTATAGTAAGCTTCTTCTCGATTGCCTCTTTGGTCGATTTCGGCAATCATATTATGTCTGCTGTTGTATTCCCAGGTACGAGTAGCAGTATCGGGGTCAGTAATGCTTTCTAAGTTTCCTTCTGCATCGTAGTTTAGTATAGTTTCGCGATTGGCAGGATCGATAATTTTCTTGACTTTTCCTGCTGCATTGTAGGTAAAGATAGTTGTCTTACCTACAGGATCGATAATTTTGCTTAATTGGTTGCTGGTATCGTAAATGTATTGAGTTTCATTACCATTACGGTCTCTCATGGAAGATAATTGGAGACTGGTATTGAAAGTGTAAACCGTTTGGTCTTTCATGATACGACGGAAAGAGCCATCAGCAAGCTTTTCCAAAGTAGAAAAATCTCCTTCAGGAGAAACATATACCGAACTTGTGGCATTAGAAGGAGCATCAAACATCAACTCTTCACCATTGCCGTCAATTAACAGCACAGAACCATCAAAGTTTTCTACTAACTCTTGCCAGCCAGAAAGTCCCCAACCGCTTCCAAAGGGACTGTTAATGCTATTAACGTTGAGGAGCGTGCTACTACTGTCTCTTACCGAAGTACCAGAAGATAAAGGTCTATTATTAGTAATTCCTCTTCTCAAAATGTAAGAATATAATCCTGATGGAAAAAGACTTAAATCGGTTTGAAGAGCTGCCCCAACAGGTTTATCACTACTAGGAACGGACCAAGAATTTACTACTGCGCTTAAGGCAAAGTTTGAATTACCGTCGAATAAGAACAAGCCTGCGCTTAAGGTAAGATCGGAGAGGGAGAAATTAGGATCTGTTTCCAAGCCAAAATTAACTATTTCTCTAGGGTCGGCACGAGAAGAGTCGTATGTGAGAGTTAAACCTCTAGTTTCACCATTGGAGTTATAGGTAACTAAATCGTGGGTTTCTATTAATGCACCAGAATGAGATTCAACTTCAGAGCTAACCGAGTTATTGTGTCCGCAAGTAGGACACCCTTCATCTTGATTTTGAGAAATATCTTCTATTGGTGGAGCAGGAATTACAAAGAAATGCCAGCTACTATTGCGAATTCCACCATCAATAGTTTCGACAACGCTACCATCATCGCTGACGCGACCCGTACCGACGACATCAAAATCTCCCGTATTGGGATTAATAGACCACAGTTCCATTTCCGTTCCTGCTTCCCATTCCGCTCTGTTTGGCAAGGATAGGAGTGCGGGAGTAGTAAATGCCATTTCTCCTGGCTGAATGGTGACAACTGTATCGGGAACTATACCTTCTGGCAGAGCAGCAGGAGTTAAATCGATAGGAACTTCGGTGATACTGAGTATTCCTGTAAAGTCTTCTCCTTCTTGGGTTTTAAGACTACCCGCACTGACGGTAACAGCAGCACCAGGGATGTTTTCAGTAGTAACGGTAACATCAACATTGGGATCGATAACTTCTCCCGATGCTACATCCAAAGCAGGAAGATAAATGGGGCGGTCAATAATGTTATTAAAACCTGCCTGAACATCCTGTCCCAAGACTAGAGGAAGTTTTTCGGCAATATAGGGATAAGCTTCATCTCCAGGCATCAATTCACCCCGCACCAACAGAGTATCGGCAGTTAAAGGCTGGTTGGTTTCGATAGTGAAAGAACCATCGGCTGCGGTAACGGTTTGTAAATCTCCTAACTCGATAACAACTCCTGCTAGGGGTTCTTGTTCGACATTTTCAATCACTCCCGAAATGCGAGTAGTTGTTATGGGGTCGGCAAGCACGTCAACGCTGAAAGTCTGCTCGGTTCGAGCAAATCCATCAGAAGCAACTACTGTAATTTGATAGCTACCAATATCCTCGGCTGTGGGAGTTAAGATAAGATTGCTATCATCTCCTAACTTTCCTGTTGGTAAATTTCCAGTATTTTTGATGGCAAAAGTAATTATGTCTCCATCGGGGTCAGTAGCCTCTAGAGGAATTGTCACTTTTGCTCCAGGCATTACGGTTTGAGCAGCAATGGGAGCAAAATTAGGAGCTTGATTGACTCCTTTTGTCAATACTCTAGTTTTCAAACCAAAACGAGTCAGATTGGGATTATCAAAGTTAATAGTTACAGCATCGGAAATCGCACCGCGATCCAAGCCTCCAGATAAAATAGCATCGCGAAGATTGAGATAGGGATTGCCCGCTTCATCTGTTCCCGAAGCATTAGTTAGTTCTATTCCATCGGGCAAATCATCAAAGACTACTGCTACGTTACGCCCAATAGCATCTCCTGAATTTTTGACTCTCAATCTGGCTTGGTATTTACCAGTAGTGCTGTCAAAGCGTACATTATCGATGACTGGTTCTATGGTCGTACTGTTACTAAATTCTGTTAAATCTAGTGTCCCTCCTGCTGCAACAATTCTAGGGTTGTCAGCAAAGAAGAGATTTTCCCTACCTTCGAGATCTACTTCATTATTGAAGTTACTAACTTTAACGAGACTTTTAAGATCCGTATCCTGATTGAGTAGTTGGAAGACTAGCAGTCCTTCTGTGAGTTCTGGCAGACTGGTAACGTCAATTTTTACAGTACGTCCGTCAAAGGTAACTAAGCCTGGTGTAAAGGAAGTCTCTTCTCCTGCAAGGGAAAATACCGCCGTACCTGCCGTACCGTTATCGAGAATGGTTTGACTGGGATTGTTGGGATCTACTAGATAGACTAATAACTGGTCTTCTAGTACATGGTCAATATCGGTTTCATCCCACAGCAAATCCAAGTCGAAGCTGAGAGTACGCTCTCCTATAGTTTCGCCTTCTTCATCAATTTCTAAGCCCAATTCCACTGGTAAGGTGGTTTCGACAACATAACTATCTCGTTCTCCCAGTAAAATAACATCCGCATTCTTTGCTCCCCAACCAGTAGTGCCGTCGGGGAAATCAAAAGTCTCTCCGACAAGGAAACTAATATCTGTGGTGGTAACATTTCCTGCTATGTCTGTAGCGGTAAGAGTAGTGGTATGTTCTCCTACTGAAAGATTACCTAACTCCTGGTCTAATTTACCATCTGCGGAAACTGGCAGGTTATTAACCGCACCACCATCAACGCTATAAGTAACGCTCAAGGCTTCATCTACTTCCCCAATAATTCTTGCCGTATTGCTATGGTCGCCATCTGACAGGGGGGTTATCAAGGAAATAGTGGGGGTAGTATTATCGTAAGTAAAAGTAATTTCCTTAATACTAAAGCTACCTGTATTGCTATCGGTAAGAACCAATTGCAAAGCATAGCTGCCACTATCTAAGGAACTGCCGTAGATAGATTCTAAACTGGCTAGATCGAGAGTAAAGCTGCCATCTTCTCCAATTAAGCTGCTAATATCGGTAAAATCGCCCCCCATTCCTGCAAATTGCGCCTGTAATGTTACTGCTTCGGGAAGATTATTAATCGCACCATTAATAGTAGGGTCGCTGGTAATATAATCAGTACTCTCAAGACCCGTATCGTTTGCCAGAGATAGGGTAATATCTGAAGGAAGCAGGTCGTTATTTTGAATCGAGACGGTACTTTCAGTATTTTCTAAAGTAACGTATTGAGGATTGCTCAACTCGATAGAGAAAGCTTCCGTTATTTCCTCAACGGTGTCTCCAAAAATAGATACCTCAATAAATTTTTCCGTCGTTCCAGGTTCAAAGGTCAGAGTGCCAGTAATAGCCTGGTAATCTAATCCTGCCATAGCCGTACCGTCAACAGTAGCGTAATCGACAGTTATGGGAATATTACTCGCCCCATCTAAAGTAACTGCAATTAGAGCAGTGGACGCTCCCTCATTTCGTTCAATTACAGTAAGATCGGCTATATTTAGCCCTGGAGGAGCGTCGTTATCAATTATCGTACCGATACCTTTTCCTTGAGAGATCGTAGCGTTAGTGGGATTAGTTAGATTGAGACTGAATGATTGCTCAAACTCGTCAAGATCGTCTTCAATAACATCAACAGTAACAGTTTTATTCGTCTCACCAGGCTCAAATGTCAGAGTACCACTGACTGCTTGATAATCTTCACCTGCAATGGCAGTGCCATTTTCAGTGGTGTATTTTACTGTAATAGGTAAACTACTAGGATTTGTTAAAGTAACGTTGAAAGTAGCTTGAGATGTTTCCGTATCGCTTTCAGAGATAGTCACTGAATCGACCGCTAAATCTGGAAGCGCGTCGTTATCAACCACTGCAACTACAGCTTCACTGTCGGGAATAGTAACGTTGGTGGGATTACTTAATTGAAGATAAAAAGCTTCATCTAGCTCGTTGAGAATGTTTCCTATAACTTCAATCTCTACAGTTTTTTGGGTTTCCCCTGGATTAAAAGTGAGTGTTCCACTGATTGCTGAGTAATCCTCACCTGCAATGGCAGTACCATCAGTTGTTGTGTAATCTACCGTAATGGGATCGTTGGAAAGATATGAGAGATTAAGAGTAAGAACAGCAGTTGTTGTTTCATCATCTCCTTCCACTATTGTCACATCATTAATCGAGATAGAAGGAGTTAAGATACTATCTCCATCATCATCCACAATTGTACCAATACCTTGATTATCAACAATTACTGCGCCCAACGCATTGGAGAGATTAATATTAAAGTTTTCAACTGATTCTTCAATATTATCTCCAATAACATCTATGGAAATAGTTCTTTCAGTAACACCAGGATTAAA
>NZ_LR214365.1 GCF_900659865.1 Hyella patelloides LEGE 07179 | reverse complement strand
TCAAAGCATGGTGGCATCGCTGATAGGGTTGTTTCTTTCATTCTGGATTGGCAGAAGTTTAATCAAGTACAAGTATCACTATACCAGGCTTATAGCTATTTTTTCTTGTTTCTTTCCGAAAGTCCAGTTAATTAAACTATATATTTCGGCTGCAATTGCTAAAAATGGTTCTTTTTGATAGTCATTAGCAAAAGCATCAAAATAGATACTCTCTATTCTTTCCTGCTTAAGCATTCCTTGCCACATTTTAATAAACGTAGTTTTTCCTTCGCCCCAAGGAGCATCAAGAGCTACAACTAATTCATCATCAACATTAGTTATCAGATTTAAAAGGTTTTGACCAAAATCTTTTCTGCAAAAAATATCTTTTTCTGAGGTAAATCCTTCATCTGGTTCTATTTGAATAGGAGGAACTGTTAATTTCATTTCAAATTAAATTAAAAAACTTACTATATTGTCTTTAAGTATTAATTTTTTGTGAGTCAGTCTAATTTATAAATTTAGTATATGTACTTGCGTTAACTAATAATTTATAATTGTTGAATTACATCCTTTTAAAAATTATGCATAAAATAAAAATTCGTAAGTTTGGTAACTCCCTCGATGCAACTATTCCCAAGGAAACTTCAAAAAAACTCGCGCTTGATGGTTAAGCAATCACACCACAACAAAATAAAACCATAATACAGTAATTAGTAAATAATTAGCGATCGCGTTTTTAATTCATACAAATTTTACTTTGCTGTACTAAATTATCTTTTTTGACAACTTGAAAATTATAATCAGTTTTAATATCAGATAATTCTGGTTTGGGACGGATTCTTAATAGGTAATAGCTATTGCTTTCTGGTGCAGCTAAATTATAATTTGTAGTGGTTATTTGTTCCCAGATTAAAGGTAAACTAGAGCGATCGTAAAGGGTAAAATAGATATTGCAGTTGTTAACAATCTCAGCATCTATATCTAACTGTAATTGCTGTTGTTTTTCCAGATAGTTGTAAGCAAAAAACGTATCAGGTGCGCCGACGGGTAAATATTCACCTCTAATAAATGATTCTGGTAAAATACCTCTTAGTTTTAGAATGGTAAAAATATAATAGTGCAGACTGAAGTAAAACCAGTTTTTAGCTTTAATTAAATCATAGTAAAAGTTATTAACATCACTAGGCATTACTTGAGGAGCGACAAAATCATTTCCATCTACTTTAATAGCAGGAAGCTGTAAATTTTCAGAACGATTATAATATCGAACACCTAAAGTATATTTACCTGGTTTTAGTTTTACAGAATACCATTTATTATCGCAAGCAATTTTATTAGACTCTAAACTGGTGATGGTTTTATAAGTAGGAAAACTATAAACTACCGCAATCCAAGAACCAGCAGAGTTATTAGCAGATTCAATATCTAAAGCAAATTCTTGTTCTACTTTAAAAGGACCTAAAGTACCAATTACTGCATGGGTATTCCAACGAGGCCCTTTAGTCATTAACACTGGTAAAATTAAAGGTGCAGCAATCATTTTTTCCGAAAAGAATCGCCATTGAGATGCTTTTGTTTTATTGACTGCTAAGTAAACTGTAAACAAAATACCGATCACAAGCTTCATTATCTTATAAAATACAAAAGATAGAATCGCTAATGGTATTTCCCAAAGCCAATAAATATTGTTCATGATTGTTAGTTATAAAAATAAAAAAGACTCTCAGCAGCTTCTCAAGCAAATTTTAATCCGCCATTGACTCTCATTATATAGAGAAGATTCACCATTATTTTTTTATTTGTAGTGTTGAATTTAGAGTTCATCGATAATTAACCTCTAAAAGCGATCGCTTTACTTGACTTTTAAGTCAATCATACTAAAATACTAATAAGACAATATCTAGATTACTCGACGTATTTGGTTATTTAATCTCTCAATTTGGGTAATAGAGGATAGTTGGATACCAGGATTAATTCCTGTGGCGATAGAAGGAGGTAAGTTAGCTAAAGCTGCTGTTGATATTTTGCGAGATTTAAAACTAAAAGGACATGAAGAATTAATAATAGCTTGGTTGGGAGAACAACCAGAAGAGGAAGCAGAAAAGTTAAAGAAAGAAATCTTTGATTATGCGGGGAAAGCAGAAGTAGCAGCAATACAGTTTAACGAGCTAACAACTCCCCAATGGTTAAAAGAGGGAATTAATTCTCTAGGTAGAACAAAAAAGATAAAACCTCCTGAATGGTTGAATATTATCGATCTTCCCTCGATTTATATTGATAATATTGGGTTAAATCAAGAACAAATACTAGCCGTTTTATTAGCTATTAAAAAGAGTAAACAGGATAGCATTCATCCTTTATTAATAGAACTAAAAAAATATGCTATGCCAGAATCCCTAGATAATTTTACGGTTCAATTGTTCGAGCTTTGGCGTAAGGAAGATGCACCGAGTAAAGATAAGTGGGCGATGTTTGCTTTAGGCTATTTAGGTAGTGAAATTGCAGCGATAAAACTTGCTCCTTTAATTATTACTTGGCGTTCGGAATTGAAACATCAACGAGTAACTTGGGGATTAGATTGTCTTAAAACAATGGGTACAGATACCGCTTTAATGCAACTTAATGGTATCGCGCAAAAAACCCGACACAAAAACTTAAGAAAAAAAGCTTTAGAACAGTTGGCTATTACGGCAAAAGAACGTAATCTAACTACAGAAGAGTTAGAAGATCGAATTGTTCCTACTTGTGGTTTAGACGAACAAGGTAAAAGAATCTTTGATTTTGGAGTGCGTCAGTTTGAATTTGTCTTGGGGGAAGGAATGAAACCCCAAGTAAAGGATGATAAAGATAAAATAAGAGCTAATTTACCCAAACCTGGGAAAAAAGACGATCCAGATAAAGCTAATAATGCGATATCCGCTTGGAAAATTCTCAAAAAACAAATCACTCAAGTAACCAAGATTCAAGCAACCAGATTAGAACAAGCTATGATAACCCAACGGCGTTGGAATGTGGATGAGTTTGAATTGCGGATAGTTAATCATCCTTTAATGACTCATTTAGCATGGGGTTTAGTTTGGGGTGGTTACGATGTTAAGGGAAATAGAGTTACTACTTTTCGTATCGCTGAAGATCGTACATCTAGAAATATAGAAAATGAAACCCTACAGCTTAAAGATATTACCACAGTTGGCATAGTTCACGCGATCGCTCTTACTCCAGAAGAGAAAGCAAAGTGGAATCAAATATGGTTAGATTACGAACTATTTTCCCCTTTCCCTCAGTTAAATAGAGAGTTGTTTTTACCCACTCCAGAAGAAAGAGAAACTACACTGGTTACTCGCTTTAAAGATATAACAATTCCTGGGATTAGATTAGTAAGCATTTTTGAGAAACAAGAATGGATAAGAGGTGGTACTGGTGATGGTGGAGGTTGCAACGAACACAGTAAAACTTATCCTAATGCGGGTTTGATTGTCTCTATTAAATATACAGGAGGAATTGCGATGTGGGATGTCAGAGATTCTTCCGATATTGAAATTACTCGTTGTCATTTTGCACCTCTGGAAACTCAACAAAAGGCTTTATCTTTAAAAGATGTGGATGCAATTATCTTTAGTGAAGTGATGCGAGATTTAACTAGATTAACTGGAAATCAGAATTAGACACCTATAACTACAGCACATTGCATAACAAACAAAGACATTTATCAATTGGATTATTGGGAAAACCAATCAATTGATCTGTGTCCATCTGCGTTCATCTGTGGACTAATATTATTCTATATTAAAATGCAAACCGTCAGAATTAGATACCTATCACTACAGCACATTGCATAACAAACAAGGACATTTATCAATTGGATTATCGAGAAAACCAATTAATCTATCTGTGTTTATCTGCGTTCATCTGCGGACTAATATTGTTCTATATTAAAATGTAAACCACTGTCAGTCTTCGTGTATCCAATCTCTCTCATTCACTCTCTTGCTGATATTTAATCAGATCGGGTAAAATTTTTTGGTATTTGCTTAATCTCGCATAATCCTTAGCCGTAGGGTTAGAAATACGAGATAAATCGCAATTGTGGCGCATATCCGCAATTTTTACAGACAAAGCGATTTTATTTTCTTTTACTCTTTCAAGATAGTGTTCGTATAATTCTCCAGAGATTTTTGTAATCGCTTTTATTGCGTCAATTAAATGTTCTGGAATTCCCTCTTTTTCTAAATCAATAAAAGTAATCTTCGTATCTTCTACAATATCGTGAAGCCATCCGACGATTTTTTCTTCTGTAGTATTGAGTTGTGCTGCGACTGCTTGACAATGACTAATGTAAGGCTTTCCTGCTTTATCAGTTTGCTCTTTATGAGCATCCGTAGCTAATTTTTGAGCAATTTTTAATACTTCTTCAATTTCCATTGGCAATCTGTATTATGTAACTATTAGGATATATAGCGTGACGGAAAATGCTTGGAACAAGTGAATCTTGTAAGGGCGAATGGCAATTCGCCTCTACCTTTAAAATGTACCAGTATTGTAATTATTCCCTCTAAATTGTCCCCAATAAATTGAGCCACCACCATTAGTTTCATAACAATAAAGATAGCCATCATTGGCTGCAATTAATAATTCATTTTTGCCATCGTTATCAATATCGGCAATTAATGGAGTAGCTTCTACTTGAGCTTCTTTTGCCATTGTTGCTATTAGATCGCCAGATTCACTACTTACCATTAATTTATTATTTTCTAACACAATAATTATCTGTGGTTCTTTTTGTCCTAAAATATCCGCCACTAAAGGTGTAGCAGAAACTCGATTTTCACCAGTGAATAAAGGCGATGTTAATTCGTTATTTTGAGTATTAATCGGAATTAGCCAAAAACCATCATCTTGACTATCCCACCACGCCGAACCAATAGCTATATTACCGTTAGGAGTATAAATAGGACTAGAGAATAAACCTTGAATACCCCCTGAAGGTGCAGATAATTCGTATTTTGCTTGTAGTTGACCTTTGGCATCTAAAAGATGAATATCAGAATAAGATTCAGCTAGAATAATACGGAGATTTCGATCGATGTGAGCAGCCATTGCTGATGAGTGAATTCCCGATCCAGTATGATATTGCCAAATTACCGAACCAGTTTTACCATCAAGAGCATAAAAGATCGCATTTCTCCCACCAATTAAGACATCTCGAAAGCCATCATTATTAATATCCACAACTGCGGGGGAACTCATAAATGCTTGAGAAGATAAATACTCATATTTGCCCTCTGCCTGTTCCATCTGATTTTGAAAATTCCAGATTAGGTTGCCATTTTTACCATCTAAAGCATAAACAGTTCCGTTTTCGCTAGCAACTATAACATCGGGAAAACTATCACCAGTAATATCGGTTAAACTAGGCGCACCTTCGATGTCACTATTAGTTTCAAAAGACCAATTTTGATTGCCGTTAAAATTATAACTAAATACGCGATCGTTATCACTACCAAAAAATAATATATTTTGGTGAATTGCCACACCATTAATATCAGTATCCCCTGCAACTTCGTTTTTTATGTGACGTAATATTTTTCCCGTCTTACTATCGATTACATAAACGCCATCACTACTATCATTTAAGGTAGAACGAGATTCACCATTAGAACCGACAATTATTTTTCCGTTACTATAAGAAATGGTTGAACGAAAAGTAGTTAAACCAATTTTAGTACGCCACTTTAGAGGAAAATTAATTTGTTGGGTTTCGCTAGATTTTTCTATTTGTTTAGTTTCTGTTTTAGGGGAATTATTTGCCAGTAGAGATGTTTTCTTTTTACTAATAGCTGTCTGTATTAAGCTGAATAAAATAAGTAAGAAGACGATTCCTAGAAATTTACTTTTTTGTTGTTTAAACATAATAATTTGTCCGCAGATAGACGCAGATAAACACAGATAGTAAGGTGGGCATTGCCCACCTTACATAACTTAAAAAAAATTAGCCTTCAATTAAAAATCTTTGTGGAATATTTGCGCCTATTGATGGTCTGTATTGTTCGGTAAAAAGATCGTCAACAGTAATATTGGTTAGCGAGCGAGCCTTCAATTCTTCACTAATATATTCATCACATCGATAGTAATAAATCTGGTTATACAAAGAAATACTCAATAAGTAATCAACCACTTCTCGAATTGCTTCCTCTTCTCCAGGCTCGCGGAAGACATATAATAGCTCGCAAAAGATAGTCTTAACACCATAGCTATCGCCATCCCAAGTGTCAACCTTATATCCTTTACAAGCTTTTTGCCACAGATAAGTCAGTTTTTCTTGAATAATTTCTCGTTCTACATTAGTTTCCAATTCAAAAATAGCAGTATCAGACATCAATATTTCAAGTAATTATTACTCATTACTCATTACTTACGAACAGATATCTCATAGGCAAAACTTTCAAACTAAATGCGATCTAATAAGCAACTGCTGCACCTGCGGGTTTACGAATATCATTTACGCCTTCTAAGAGATTAGTTTCAGAATTCACTATGATTGATTCTGCACCTCCCCATTGTCTATCAGAAGGATTAACTTTATAACCTTTTAAACGCAAACCTCTAATCGTTTCTGATTGCATAGCATTATTTTCTGTTGTAACCATATCAGGAAAACCTTGATAATGAAAACGAGGAGTATTAACCGCTTCTGTGAGGCTTTTTTGATAGTCAATGACGCTAGTTATTACTTGTAAAACTGTAGTGGGAATAGTTGAACCCCCAGGAGTTCCTGTAACGAGAAAAACCTCATCATCCTTAGTAACAATAGTAGGGGACATGGAGCTTAAAGGACGTTTTCCTGGTTCGATAATGTTAGTCGATCCTTGTTTTAAACCAAACTGATTCGCTACACCAACTTTGGCAGTAAAATCATCCATTTCATTATTTAAAAGAAAACCCGTACCAGGTGCAACTACACCAGCACCAAAATAAGAATTAATCGTATAAGTAACCGCTACGGCATTGCCTTCTCGATCGATTACAGAATAGTGAGTTGTATTAGTACCTTCTGATTGTACTTCGGTGTCGTAAACTTGTTCGGGAGGAATAGCTTGGTTAGCGGGAATTTGTTGACGAATTGATTCGGCATACTCAGCAGATAATAACTTATCTACAGGATTATCCACAAAATCAGGATCGCCTAAATAGCGATTGCGATCGCCAAAAGCAAATAACATTGATGATAATATATGGTGGAGGCTTTCTGTAGTGCGCCATCCTGACTGTTGCAAGTCATAACCAGACAAGACAGTTAACATCTGACACAAGGTAGTACCACCCCCAGGAGGTGGAGAAGAGATTACTCTGTATTCTCTATAGCTACAGCTTATTGGTTCGTATTCACTAATGTTATAAGTAGCAAAATCTTCTAGGGATAAAATACCTCCATTGGCTTCACTAGCTGCGACAACTTTTTGAGCAATTTCTCCTTGATAAAAAGCATCTCCTTCAGGAATTAGTTGTTGTAGTGTTGCTGCTAATTCTGGTTGCTGTAAAACATCTCCTGTTTGTCTAACCTTTCCTCGATCATCTAAAAATATTTTTGCCGTTTCAGCCTCTTCCAATCTACTCTTACCTGCTTGAAAAATATCTATATCACCCTGTTGCAGAGTATAACCTTCTGTTGCTAGCTTAATTGCAGGATTAATAACGCGATCGCGTTTCATTGTGCCATACTTATCTAAGGCGTAGTTTAATCCCTTTACTGTACCTGGTACGCCCACAGCAAGATAACCCCTAGTGCTAAGCTCGTCAACTATATTCCCTTCAGCATCAAGATACATATCCGCAGTAGACTTCAAAGGAGCGGTTTCGCGGAAATTAATAAAAGTCTCTTCTCCATCAGCAAAGCGGATAGTCATAAAACCACCACCACCTAAGTTACCACAACAAGGATCGGTTACAGCTAGGGCGTAACCAACAGCAACCGCAGCATCAATTGCATTACCCCCATCTTTCAGTACTTCCAAACCTACCAAGGAAGCATCACGACTTGTAGAAACCACCGCACCATTTTCTCCTGTAGTAGGTAGTACAGGGTTAGCAGCATTAGCAAATAAACAGCTAGCACTACCCAATGACTGTAAACACCATTGGGTAACCGCAGATACATTAGTAGTGATACCAATACAGAGACATATAATAAAGCCAAGTAAGAATAGTTTTCTTTTAGCGATTATCTTTTTCATTTATCCTGAACTACAATTTGTGCGTTCGATTTTACTAGGGAATACATTATGAGTAATAAACTATTACATAATCCCAGGGTAGAGGCAATTCTCAAAGAAAAATTTATTAACGAAATTAGGATATCTCAAAATGCTTTAGCAAAAGTAACTAGTGTTCCATCCAATCGTATCCACGCGATAGTTAATGGCACTCGTCGCGTTACTGCTGATACTTATTTGAGGTTATGTCGCTTTTGTTTATCAGAAGGATATTTTAGGTGAATACAAACTGCTTACAAAATTATGGAAGCCAAGCGAAAATAATGTCTGGTTTTTTCTGATAAATCAATACTAATTGCTATATCGATCCATTCTTTATTATAGAATAGCGATCGCCTCATGCAACAAAAGTACAAGAATTAAACTAGACATTTAAGACAATCGCTTTAACCTTTCCCCTCGATCCTAAACTCAACCGAGGTTTATCAAAAGTAAAAGTATGCAATAAGTCTATCTGTCTATTTTCTCTTGCCTTTCTTCAGACTTTGAATTTAATTTGGCACAACTACTGAAAATGAAAGACAAACAAGTAATTGGAATTGATATTGGTGGTACAACCATTAACTTAGGTCGATTTCTTGCCGATGGCACTTGTACCGAGTGTTTAAGTATTACTACACCCCAACCAGCTACCCCAGAAGCTATAGTAAATGTGCTTACCTATTCCCTCAAACAACTATCTCAAGACTATAACTGTAAAGCAATTGGCATTGGTATGCCAGGTCCTACAGATCGGACTAATCGCATTGCCAGAGTAGGTATTAACTTACCAGATTGGGAAGATATCCCTTTGGCTGAATTAATAGAGAACAAAACCCAATTACCTACTACTTTAGCGAATGATGCTAACTGTGCAGCTATTGGGGAAGCTTGGTTAGGTGCGGGACAAAACATTACTAACTTTATCCTTTTAACATTAGGTACTGGTGTTGGTGGAGCAATATTTATTAACGGTAAACTCTTTACAGGAAGTTATGGCGCAGCAGGAGAATTAGGTTTAATTACTCTCAATCCCGATGGTTATCCCTGCAATAGTGGCAATCAAGGCTCTTTGGAACAACACGCTTGTATCCGCGCAGTTAGACGTATGACAGGGAAAACCCCCTTAGAATTAGGAGAATTAGCCCAGAAAGGCGATCGTGACGCGCTACAATTTTGGCAACAATACGGTACTATATTGGGGGCTGGTATTACCAGTTTGATCTATGTTCTCACTCCTGAAGCGGTAATTTTAGGAGGTGGCATTAGTGCCAGTGCAGAATATTTTTTTCCTGCTACAGAAGCCGAAATCAATCGCCGTGTTCATCCTTCTTCTCGTGTTGGTTTAAAATTACTCAAAGCTCAATTAGGAAATAATGCAGGTATGATTGGGGCTGCTAAATTAGCCTTAGATTTAAAAAATCAGGAAGACTTCCTTGACTAAAGTAGCATAATACACTCGTAACACGATAAGTACTCATGGGATAACAAGCAAGCTAGAAAGTAGTTTTAATAGGCTTTTTAGCCCTAATAATATGAAATACAAAAAAGAATGCAAAATATAATCTGTAGTGATAATTCATGAATTATCACTACAAAGTAAAATTATTTGTAGCAAACATTTAAGTATTTGATATAACCTCACGGGGAAAAAGGAGAAAAAATAAATGTATGCATCTGTTTTTTCTTCTGTATCTAACATCAATTTCCGTAGAAAGCGATCGAAATATTGTTCCGCAAGAGCAGCTATGGTTTAAACATTAATCTCTTCCAAACTAGCTCCTGCTTTGACGCTAACATCATTATTATCACCTAAATCGAGGGATAGAGAAGTTTCATCAGTAACGTCAAAAGATATAGTATCTTTTCCTCTTTCTAGAACTTTTAGGTCAAATTCCAAAATTTGATTAGAATTGTCTACAAACCCTACTCGATCGTTATTTTCCAGGTTATTTGTGTCTAGGTTTTGGATAAGACCATCTATGATAATTTGACCTGTAAAATTAGAGCCATCTAGATCGCCTGTGGCTTCTATATGCCAAGTATCATCGTTATTCCAAATAATAAGCCCGTTATGTTCGGCAGCAACATAGCCAGGTTGACCAGAAAATGAAGAATTTTGTGTTAACTCTATTGGGCTGTTGTCAGAGGAATTTTGGGTTAATTCTACTGAGTTATCTTCAGAGGAATCTTGGGTTAGTGCCATTGAGCTGTTGTTATTGGCAGTATTATTGCCGTTGATATAGTTAATGTAGCTAGCATTCAAACTAAAGTCATCGGGTGAGATCTTCTCAATTAAAGCAATCATTCCACTACTAGAGAAAATACCCGTACCAGATCTTCCTTGATTACTGGCATAATCTACTCTGTAGTCTGAAGGTTGCCCCTTAAGCTCCATAGTATCTTCTCCAGGCTGAAAATCTTCGATAAATGCATGGTCGTACCACGGTTGGTTATTGTAAAATATCTTATTGGCGTCTCCAATAACAAATGTATCTTTACCGCCTCCACCTTGCATGACATCTTGACCATCACCACCTACAAAGATGTCATCGCCCTCGCCTCCATCAAGATAATTACGATTACTTCCTCCAATGAGAGTATCGTTACCCGTTCCGCCAATTAAATGATCCTCGTTAGCACCACCATCAAGATAATCATTACCTCCGTTGCCTGTGAGGCTATCATCGCCATTTAAACCCACTAAGTAGCTGTTTTGTTCGCTGCCGAAAATATTGTTATTTGATTTGGAGCCACTGCTAATATCTGGAAAGTTGCTATCTAAACTGACATCGTTGATGTTGTCTGGAGTATTATTGGTAAATTGAGAATTTTGAAAAGAAACAGGTCTATTAGTTTTGCTATAAAAAACCCCTCCTTCATTAGTTGCCGAGTTTGAGTCAAAATTGGTGTTTATTATTTCGATCTCGGCACTCCAAAGACCATCATAAATAGCCCCGCCATTTACCGCTTGATTGTTAGCAAGAATACTGTTAGAAATCTTAGCAGGCACTTCTCCTTGCCAATACAATCCACCGCCATTTTCGGCTTTATTATTAGTAATTGTTGTGTTATCTATTTCAATAAAGCCTGATGCTCGAATCCCACCGCCTCGAGCATTTCCCTGTATATTATCAATTACTTCGTTATTATTAATTTCATTATTTTTAATAATTACTCGGTCTTGGTTATAGCCATAAGCTAAAATCCCACCTCCTTCACCCGCAGCACGATTCTTCTCGAATAGGTTGTTGCTAATAATTATGTTTCCGCTTTCAGGCTTTCTCAAATCAAAATTTTCGGGTGGAGCAAATCTATCATCAAGGGGAACGCTAGCACCATCTATATACAATGCGCCACCGCCACCAGGGACATCGACAAATGTTTTGTCCGCTCCCGAAGTAGAATCATTTCCGACAAATTCAGAATCGGTAATATTTACATCGCTAATCGCAACTCGTATTGCCCCACCACCATAGCCTTGGTTGTCATAGAACTTACTATTATTGACAGTCAAGCTACCACCGCCAAATAAACTAATACCCCCTGCAGAATGGGATTTTGTACTTTGTCCATTCAGTGTGCCGTCATTATTCTCAAAAGTACTATTAGTGACTGTAATATTGGTACCTTCTTGACCGTGTATGGCTGCTCCTTGGGAAATATTATTAATAACCTCAACATTGTTAAGATTAAGATTGCTGTTTTCTGTAGCCCAAATTGCTCCTCCTGTCCCTTCTTTATGATGACTATCGGCTAAGGTTAAATTCTGTACCGTCAAATTTTTGTTTTTTTGAGCAAGTCTAAAAATATTGGTTTGTTCGCCACCACTAATAGTCAAGCCAGGAACATCAGAACCATCTATCGTTAAACTTTTATCTATGCCAATAAACTTGTCTAGACTTATGGTTTGATTAGCCAAACTGGAACTAAATTTAATTGTGTCACCCGATTGTGCTGTTTGAATCGCGCTTCTGAGAGAACCTTCGCTTTGGTTGGCATTATTAGTGACTGTGATTATCGCCATAATTTTTCTATGATTAATATCAAGTTTTAAACTAATTTAGTTAAGATTTTGTAAAGTAACCGTGATTGAAGCCACTAAAAATCAGTTGGACTTGTGAAATGATTAATTAAAGATTGATATTCTGCTCTACTCGCAACGCAATCTGATTCGGTAAGAACAGGTTCCGATTACAAGTCAAGTTATGAATATCGATAGACTAATATAAATAGTAAAGACAAGCAATCACCTTATTTTGTCGCTCGATATTTATGGCAGAAAATTGAGTATGAATTTAGAGTGTAAGGCTAGTAAGATTACTTTTGTGAAGGCAAAGCGGTGAAAATCTTACTCTCGTATGCACTGAATAAGCCAAAATCTTATTATCCTTAATAACCAAGACAGTAAATATAATATCAGAGATTGGAAATTTATAAAGTCGATTTTTATACCATTTAATTACAAGCAAATAAATATTTTGCTGCTGAATCTTTTATCGAAAAATGTATATTTTTTGTATGTTACGCTTGTCAATTTTGTATAGCAAATTTACCAATTAGAGCCACTTTCAGCTCCTAAGTTGATTAAAGCCTCACCTGCTACCTCTTTAAATGCCTGTTTGTGTTCGTCTGTAAAATGATTCTGCCAATCTCCAATTTGCCCTTTACTAAATATTGTCGAACGCTCAAAGAAAATTTCTGGGGTGATTTTGGTAATTTGTTCTTTAGGACTCACGGTTCGCTCAATTTAAAAATGGTCGAGCAAATAAAGACGATGAAATCAAGTCACAGTAATAATTAGAGCGATTGGAGTCAATTAGGAACTAGCTGGGGAACAAGATAAATCGATTCAGGAATGTTCATCAAATTTAAAATTTGTCTTTGAAGGGAATTC
>NZ_LR214364.1 GCF_900659865.1 Hyella patelloides LEGE 07179 | reverse complement strand
ATAACTAATTCAACGGATTATTGATTTCTGTCCATCACTGGAGACTTTCTGGATATTTATGACTGTCGATCTTCGTCTTTTCTTCGTCCGTTTTTTGATTACTTTATATTACACTTTGACGTGCGGAAGGTGGGTTATAAGAGAGTTCGTGAGTTGTTAGTCAGTCGTCGCAGCTTTTTTAATGATATTCGGACATTGCTCAAGTATTTTTGGTTTGCAACTTGGCAGGATTTGTTTGATTTTATTGTTACTGATAATCTGACTAATTCTCCATCTAATTCTAGTTAAAGTATCAAAAATTATTTCAGGGAGGTGATGCTTGGTTTTTATGGCTAATAACTGACTTTTTTTGACAAATTTCAACCCTATTTTTGAGTTGAGATAAATTTATTATGCCGATTTTTTCCTTGGTTGTAATTATATTTTAATTATTTTGCACTTCAAAACTTGATTCTCTTCTTTGTTCTCTTAATTAAATAGAGAACAATTTCTTTGTTTCTTTTCAAAATGAGAATTGCTGATCCTACACAGACAAAAAGACTTATAGGAACGATTGTTGATATTAAGAAATCTAATTCAGGGGAAATCGAGGTTATTACGATATGGGAAGGTAAAGGAGGAATTACTACCTATTTAGTTAGAGATAATGGTGATTCACTCCCTCAAATTAATGAGCTTAGAAAAGTGATTAGAAAAGATGGTGAATTTGTAGAAGCAAATATTTAATGATATTTCAAATGCCTTAACACTTAAATTCTTCTTAACTGCTATCTAATTAATACCAGATAAATTAGTAATACTATTAGTACTACTAATTTATTTGCTGTAAGGCTATCAAAGTCAGTTGTTGTACATTATGTACAACATTTCATCTAGTGAGACTTTAAGCTCAGTTGTGATACATAATGTGATACAACTAATAAGTCAGACCAGAATTTACTGTTGGATAGTCTGTCCTAAATTCTATTCCAAACAGATAATTTCTTTCCCCCTTCACTGACTGTATTTGGCATTTGGTATTTAATGGCATTTTTTCTCTACTTTCAAGAATTTTGTCTACTTGTCAACTGTCAACCGAAATGCTTGAAATTTATACACAGGGAGTGTTTAAAGCAGTTGATACTTTGTCTATTGAATGTCAACTGTCAACCAAATTGATTTCATAGTTCAATCTTATTTTCTCACTGACTAATTTTCTGTTGTCAGTTTTTGGCTCGTTTCACTGAGTATCCAGCTAATAATTCAGAGTAAATATCAGATTTGACGACGTAGACTAGGTGCTTTATAATGCCTGGTCTTTTCTTACTTTACATTTTAGATAAATTTAAATCAAGTTTTTATGATGTCGCTTAAATTACTCTTTTTTACCCATTTGCCCATATGGGAATAACAGGTAAGTGAGTAATTTTTGAGTATAAGTTAAAAATGTAAGTGGAAAGCGTGAGAGTGAAAGTCTCGTCAGTCCTAATGTTTAATTCAGATGGGCGATGAGAGACTCGAACTCTCACGATTTCTCGCCACATTTTGAGTGTGGTGCGTCTACCAATTCCGCCAATCGCCCTGATTGCTACTACAGAATTATAGTCGATCCGGCTTCTTTACACAAGCTAGCCTTAATTTATTCATTGGGGTCTATCATCAACCGAGTGATTGGTGGGACTCCCATTAATAACCCTCGAAAAACCTCTTTGATAACTTGGAAAGTTCTCAACAATTCTTAATAAATAACGTGTAACTGCATAGCGAAGACCCGAAGTCCACGCCTGTTATAAGCATCCCGTATTGCTGCTACCGCTAGGTCCTGACAAAGTTTGGGCGTTACAACCGCATGGGTCCGAGTCAATAAATAGAATAACACATTTAAGTCTTATGTCGTGAATTTTTGGGAAGTAGAGGAAGCAAGAGAAAAAAAGAGGAAGCAGGGGAAGCAATACTGACATCACGACTTCATGAATGTTGCTTGTTCTTTGCTAATGTCTAATATTAAGTAATTAGAGAACAATATTGCTCAACCTCAATAATTCCATGAAACTCGATCCCAAAATTCCCCCTAGTAAATTACAAGACAAATGGGACTACTATAAAGATCACTGTAAGTTAATTAGCCCTGCCAATAAGAAAAAATATACTATCTTGATTGTTGGTACTGGTTTAGCGGGAGCTTCTGCTGCTGCTACTCTGGCGGAACTGGGCTACAATGTCAAAAGTTTTTGCATTCAAGATTCTCCCCGTCGCGCCCACAGTATAGCTGCTCAAGGTGGCATTAACGGGGCAAAAAACTATCCTAATGACGGGGATACAGTATGGCGGTTATTTTACGACACCATCAAAGGAGGAGATTATCGTTCCAGGGAAGCTAATGTTTATCGTTTAGCCCAGATTAGTAACAGCATTATCGATCAATGTACCGCTCAAGGTGTCCCTTTTGCTAGAGAGTACAGTGGATTGCTAGCAAATCGTTCTTTTGGTGGGGCGCAAGTATCCAGAACCTTTTATGCTAAAGGGCAAACTGGGCAACAATTACTATTGGGTGCTTATAGTGCCATGTCTCGGCAAATTAATGCGGGAAAAATCGAGATGTTGGCTCGTCGGGAAATGCTGGATTTGGTGCTAGTTGATGGCTTTGCTAGAGGGATTATTGTTCGTAATTTGGTGACAGGCGAGATCGAAAAATATGCGGGGGATGCTGTTTTACTCTGTACTGGTGGTTACAGCAATGTATATTATCTCTCTACCAATGCTAAAAACTCCAATGTAACGGCTGCTTGGCGTTGTCACAAAAAAGGCGCGTTATTTGCCAATCCTTGTTATACCCAAATCCACCCTACTTGTATTCCCGTATCGGGAGACTATCAATCAAAATTAACTCTGATGAGTGAAGGGTTACGTAATGATGGGCGCGTGTGGGTACCAAAAGACTCCAAAGATACCAGACATCCAGATGCGATTCCTGAAGTAGAGAGAGACTATTATTTAGAAACAAGATATCCTAGCTTTGGTAATTTAGTACCCCGTGATGTAGCTTCTCGAAATGCCAAAAAAGTTACAGACGAAGGTAGAGGAGTAGGTAAAACTGGACTAGCTGTCTATTTAGATTTTCGCGATGCTATTAATCAACAAGGAGAAAAAGCGATCGCTTCTAAGTATGGTAATCTATTTGAGATGTATCAACGCATCACTGACGAAAATCCTTACAAAGTGCCGATGCGGATTTACCCCGCAGTCCATTACACAATGGGAGGATTGTGGGTAGACTATAACCTGATGAGTACTATTCCTGGGTTACACGTTTTAGGAGAAGCTAATTTTTCCGATCATGGTGCTAACCGTTTGGGGGCGAGTGCTTTGATGCAAGGTTTAGCCGACGGCTATTTCGTGATTCCCTATACTTTGGGTGATTATTTAGCTAGTAATGAGTTAATTCCTGTAGATACTAAACATCCTGCTTTTGAAGCAGCAGAAACCCAAGTTAGAGAACAAGTTAGTAAATTGTTGAGTATCAAAGGAGACAAAACAGTATTGGAGTTTCATCGACAATTGGGCAAACTACTATGGGATTCTGTGGGAATGTCCCGCAATCAAACGGGATTAAAAGATGTTTTGGCAGAAATTACTCAGTTAAAATCAGAATACTGGCAAAACGTTAAAGTACCAAGCAATGCAACTACTTTAAATAAAAATCTCGAATTTGCTGGCAGAGTAGCTGATTTTTTAGAATTAGGGCAACTAATGGCACAAGACGCACTTTACAGAGAAGAATCCTGTGGAGCGCATTTCCGCGAAGAATATCAAACCCCAGAAGGAGAAGCCCAACGTAACGATTTAGATTATAGCTATGTTGCAGCTTGGGAATATACGGGAGAAACCAATCGATCTTTACTACACCAAGAATCATTAGAATTTACTAATGTGAGTCTAACTCAACGTAGTTACAAATAGTAAATGCAGCAAATTCTTAAGTTGATTAAAGTGGGGGTTGCTAAGATAATTTTTAAGAAAGCTCCTACTTGATAAAGTATATGAGTATTTTTCCTGCTTATGATTTTCCAAACTTAATTTGGTACTTTAAAGCAATCTTATTAGTATTAATTATCCTCGATTAATTTTTCGAGATTGGCATGAAATCAATACTAGGACAATTATTAAACGAGCGTTATTTAGTTATTAGACAATTAATACAAAAACCTTCTCACAACACTTATTTGGCAGAAGATCAACACAAAATAGAACATGGTCAATGTTTAATTAAACAGTATCGGCTATCAAATATTAGAAGAGCTAATAACCTTCAAGCAAGTAGAAAATTTAAAATTTTTTTGTTTCGAGAAATTCAAAAAATTCGCAAGTTTAATAATTATCCCCAAATTCCTGCGGTGCTAGATTATTTTTTATGGGGAGAAGAATTTTACTTTATTAGAGAATTTATTAAGGGGGAAACGTTAGAAGAAGAGATTGGCTATCGTCAACTAGAAGAAGCAGATGTACTTCATCTAATACAAGAAACTCTGACTATCCTAGATACTCTCCATCAAGTAGGAAAAAAACATCTTAATCTCAAACCTTCTAATATGATTTTTGCTGCGGGTAGCCAAAAGCTTTTTATTGCAGACTTCGATCGTCTAGAGAATTTATTACAAGAGAAAATTGTCAAATCAAATGTTATTGCAGCCACATCTGTCCAACATGATTATTATCTAGCACCAGAACAAAAAGCAGGAAAACCAGAAGTTAGTAGTGATTTTTATGCATTAGGAACAATTGCAATTCGAGCTTTAACAGGTAAATATCCCCATGAAGTTCGTTTGTCTGATTTAGATAATTATGCCCGTGCTTCTATTGTGGATATTGAAACATCACAAACAATTAATATCAACTCTCAGTTAGCTAAGGTTTTGCAAAATCTGATTAATTATAATCCTCAGTCTAGATATCAATCTGCTCAGGCTATTTTACAATCCCTAGCAAAGTCAAAAAATTTTGTTTTATTACCATCTCCTTATACGGATGCGCCTAATAATTCTGCTGAAGTAGAATTAACCAAGCCTCTTACCAAACAGAAAAAAAAGCGTCAGAAATCGCTGTTGTTACCAATTATTTTTGGCATTTTAGCTTTACTATTTCTGATAATATCAGGGCTTATGTTTACTATAGGAAGCAAAACTGACCCGTATCAGAACTTTACGGAATATCGCAATGAAAACTACCAGATTACTCTTAAATATCCTCAAGCATGGACAGTCAGAGAATTAGAAGATCCCATAACAGGAGGCATTGCTGTTTTTACTTCACCGCTAGAAAACGAGTTAGATTTATTTCAAGAAAAAATCTATATTTCGATCGATAATATATCTACAACACCAGAAGAATATGGACAAGCAATTATCAATAAAGTTAACAATAATTCTAATATTACTGATATAGCTTATAAGAAAGAAACAGTTGAATTAGCGAATCAATCTGCACAAAGTATTACTTATCAAAGGTCAAAAGATAATGTTAATTTAAAGCAAAAAGAAATTTTTATTATCAGAAATAATCGAGTGTATTTAATTACTTGTGTTGCCGAAAAAAAGAACTATCAAGGATTTCTAGATACGGTTAATCAGGTAGTTGCAACTTTGACTATAGAAAATTAGTTAGGGCTTACGGAATAGCTTTCAACCCTTTAAAAAAATAGCAATGATACTATGAAAGTGATTCAGATTGCCAATTTCGCTCTCAAGAGTGCGTTCATTGGTAGACTATCAAATAGTCAGAAAAATAATCAATATTTGGGAAAGTCCGATCGCGTATAACTAATTATTTTGGCTCTTGGTAACGAGTTATTATTTTGAGTAATATTAGGAATTAAAGCGAGCAAACCAATTTCTTTAACGGTTAGATGGTAATGAATCAATACCTAATGCCAGTTTCACTGCTTTTTGGCAATGTAGAGTAGTGGTATCAAAGAGTTTTAATCCTACAACATCTTCGGGCTTAACCAGCATTTCAATTTCGGTACAACCTAAAACAATACCTTGTGCGCCTCGCTTCACTAAATCTTGCATAATTTCTATATATATCTGCCGTGATTCATCTTTGAGCGTACCAAAAACTAGCTCATCAAAAATAATCTTGTCGATTACTTCACATTGTTGAGGCTTGGGAGCGATCGCCTAAAGACGATGACGAGCAAAGCGATCGCGGTAAAAGTCGGCTTCCATTACGGGTTTTGTTCCCAATACACCCACTTTTGTCATACCGTGTTTTTTAATTTCTTCTGCGGTAACATCGACAATATGAATCAGGGGAATTTGAATCGCAGCTTCAATTTGGGGGGCAACTCGGTGCATTGTATTTGTCGCCATCATAATAAAATCAGCCCCACCTTTTTCAAGCTGAATTGCCTTAGAGACAAGATAATTTGCTGCATCATTCCAGCGATCGCCCCGTACAAATGCTTCAATGTTAGCGAAGTTGACACTACAGATTAATAATTCAGCAGCATTCCAACCACCGCACATCTGGTTAATCCCTGTGTTAATCAAGTGATAATATCCAGCCGTTGCCTGACTACTCATACCACCAAGAATTCCAATGGTTTTCATAGAAACAACTTGATGCTTTGGCTTTTGATCGGTGTTCATAATTTCTCTAACCATACTAAAAGCTGGCGTTGGTGAATTTTTATGCAATGTAACAATAATAGAGTTTTAGGATTGCGATCGCCAATTATTTTTACTTATAAGATTGTCTAAGTCCTGTTAATCTCACGTTGTTGAGTACGCTTTAGTGATTTGCTATCTTGTTAAAAAATCAAGCACCTGTCGATCGAACTCAATGGGATTGACTAAATTAGAAGGGTCACAGGAATTTTCTAAGATGACAAACTCAGAGTTTGGCAATGCGTTGGCAATTTTGCGGTTAATGTCTATAAATGACTGCCCAAAGTCCGCACCGACAATCACTAAAGCGGGGATGGTCACATCCTTGAGATGCCCTAACACATCGATTCGATTAATTGCCTTTCTAGCTAATATCATCTGGTTGAAGTCCACATTTAAACTGACTTGCCCAAAATAATCTTTAGCTGCCTGAGCATAAGGGGCTGTGTAGGTAAAACTCATTCCTTTTGCCAGCATCTTTTTGCCTAATAGTTTAAATAGGTTAAAGCCTATAACTTGGGAAAAACCTAAAAGCTTTTCTTTAGGTGTTCTAAGTTCTCCAAAGGAGTCAGCAATAACTATTTTCTCTATTCGGTCTAAATGATTCACTAGGAATGATTGAGCAATAACGCCACCCATACTGACACCAATGAGCGTACACTTTTCCAAATTTTCATGGTCTAGTAGCCAGTTGATTTGATTATGCCAATCAGCCAAATCGATGTGGTTCAGTTTTGAAGAACGCCCATGACCAAAAAGATCGGGTAGAAGGAGGTGATATCCTTCATCTATATATTTGTCGATTTGTGGCTGCCACATGGCATGGTTTGCACCGATGCCGTGTAACAATAATAGAGTTGTAGAATTGCGATCGCCAAAGGCTTTGTAATAGGTTTCGCTGCCGTTCGGATTTTGGAGTATCACAATCTATTCCTTAGCTGAACGGTAAGTAAAGGTCGGAGAAAATTCCTGTTTTCCTTGTCCTTGTTCTTGAGCTTTCAGAATTAGATGATGCTCTGGTGACAAATGACAAACTGGATCGGTAGCAGTCGCCGAACCCGTAAGTAATAGAGCTTGACAGCGACAACCCCCGAAATCAATTGTTTGACGAGAACAACTACGACACGGTTCATCCATCCAATCTATGCCACGGAAACGGTTAAAGGCTTCTGATTCAAACCAAATCCATTCTAATGTGCCATTACGAAGGTTAGTAAAGGTTAATTCAGGTATAGAAGTAGCCACCTGGCAGGGTAGAACATCCCCATTCGGAGAAATTACCATTGTTTTTTGCCCCCATCCTCCCATGCAGGGTTTAGGATATTTTTCATAGTAATCGGGCAACACATACACAACACCCATAGGGAAATATCGCTGTTGTTTGGCGATCGCTACAGCTTGTTTAGCTCGTTCTAACTGCTCTGGTGTTGGCAATAGCGAATCTCGATTAGATAAAGCCCAACCATAGTATTGAGTGTTGGCTAATTCTACCCGATCTGCTTCTAGTGTTTTACACAGTTCTAAAATTTCTTCAGTGCGGTCTAGGTTATGACGATGCAATACTACATTAATGGTTAAAGGAAATCCTAACCGTTTAACCAATCGTGCAGCAGCCAGTTTTTTTTCAAAAGAAGGAATTCCTGCAATATAGTCAGATTTAGCTGCTTGGCTATCTTGAATACTGATTTGTATGTGATCGAGTCCGCACTCTCGCAGTTTAGCTGCCCGATCTGGAGTTAGCAGCGTACCTGCTGTAATTAAGCTGGTATAGATTCCTGTCTTTGCTGCTGCTTCTACCATAATCTCTAAGTCCTGCCGTAGAAGCGGTTCTCCTCCCGTAAATCCAAGTTGGAGAATTCCCAGTGATGCAGCCTGAGAGATCGCTTTGAGCCAATATTCAGTCGCTAATTCTTGACGGTAATTACTGTCACTGTAATTGAGGGGATTAGAACAATAGGGACAGCGCAACGGACAGCGATAAGTTAACTCCGCAATTAGTGTTAAGGGTCGCTCTATAATCATAATTGTGCTTGGTTAATCAATAGTCCTCGTTTCATCATGTAGGACAGCAAATCTTGAAGATCGCTCTCTTTGACATCACTGAATTGTTTTTCCAAGGCTGTGGCGATCGCTTCAAAAGAATGATAACCATTACATTGAGCAAGTATTGCTACCGCAGTAGAATTTAAAGCCAGTGCGCCTTCGGGAAATAATAGCCAGTGTTGCTGTCTAACCTCGCTCCAATGCAGACGAACACCAGCAGATAAACCCAGATAATCGAGAGCATGAATTTGATTTTCTTCGATCATTTGTGAAAAATTGAGATGAATTATTTTTATTCACTACTCTTACAGACGTAGCATGCTACGTCTCTACATTACTCATTACTTTTAAACGAGTTTCGCCTCGCTCAATGGCATCTAGCTGACTCCAAAGCAGATCGCATTTAAACGCTAAGGCTTGAACTGCCTGTTCTTGACTGTGACGAGTTTGACAATTGTCTAAAACTAAATTTAGCGCGTAACGAGCATCACGGGGTGCTTTCTTGAGCCGTACTCGAAAGTACTCAAATCCAGCAGGATCGATCCATTGGTAGTGGGACTCTAAGGCAGCTAATCTTACCTCGATAGCGTTAGGACAGAACAACTCTGTTAAAGAAGAGGCGATCGCAAAAATCCAGGGCTGAGTGCGACAAAAATTGACGTAGGCATCCACTGCATAGCGCACACCAGGTAAGACATACCGCTCATCCAGCAGCTCGGCACGAGGTAACCCCACAGCTTCACCCAACCTAAGCCAAGCTTCAATACCCCCTTTATCTTTTTCCCGTCCATCATGATCGATAATGCGCTCGATCCATTCTCGTCTGATTTCCCTATGAGGGCAGTTTGAGATAATAGCTGCATCTTTAAGAGGAATGCTTTTCTGATAATAAAAGCGATTAGCTGCCCAGAGTTTTATTTCTGGGGGTGTTAATAGACCCTCATTCATTCTTTTATGAAAGGGATGCAAATCGTGATATTGGGATTTTTGAGCGTAAAGTGCAGTTTCAAATTCTTCTTTTGTCCAAGGTAACTGTTTTTGCTCCTGCTCAACTGTTTGCACCATGTTTTTCTAGTTATAGTTAATTATAATTCAATTGTTAAACCGTCATAACCAACTTCTATTCCTGCTGCTTCAACCTTTTGGCGTTCTGGTGAATGATCAATCAGAATAGGATTAGTGTTGTTGATATGGGTAAAAATTTTGCGGGAACAAGAGAGTTGGGAAAGACGACTTAAGCTGCCATCTGCTCCTGAAAGGGGTAAATGTCCCATTGCCAAGGCTGTACGGGTTGACATTCCGAGTTTTACCAGTTCATCATTTTGCCAAAATGTACCATCTACCAAAATACAATCGCTCGATTCAAACCTCTCTAAGATTGCAGGGGTAAACTCAGCTAATGCTGGTGCATAGGTAAGAACACCTCCACTAACGCGATCGCTGAAGGTAAAACCCACTACCCAATTTCCTTCTGCTGGAGAACTAGAACGCATATATTTAGGTGGTGTACCAGGAAGTAAAAAGGCTTCTACTTCTAAACTGGACTCCCCGTTACTACCCAAACTTACAGCAGAACCAGGCTCAATAACCGACCACTCCACCCCGCAGTAATCCTTTAATACCCGCAGTAGAGAAAAACCCTCAGTTAATGCCTGTTTTACAGTATCTGTTCCGTAAATATTAAGTGGCTTGCTAGACTCTCGTAAAATCATCAATCCTGCGGTATGGTCAATTTCCCCATCACTCAACAGTACTCCTG
The DNA here is from genome assembly GCF_900659865.1 of Hyella patelloides LEGE 07179. Classification (GTDB taxonomy): domain Bacteria; phylum Cyanobacteriota; class Cyanobacteriia; order Cyanobacteriales; family Xenococcaceae; genus Hyella; species Hyella patelloides. Next base: position 2,746 of record NZ_LR214364.1, on the reverse strand, counting down.
CAATTGGGCTAGAGCGAATTGAAGTGGGTGTTCCATCACGAAGACGTTCTAGTTGTTGACGCACATCGGGGGAAGCGTTGACCAAAAACCAATCGCCTAATGTGCCACGAACCGCCAGAGATGATTGAGTACGTTGATGTACCCCCTTTTCTCCTCTGCGGGTAGCTTGACAACCAGCACAATTACAGTTCCATTGAGGAAATCCCCCTCCTGCTGCCGAACCAAGAATACGTATCAGCATTAGTCCCACTGTTGAACGTAAGCTGTCACTTCCATACAAAGATCGAACTCTTCAAACTCTGGCGACTCCCATACTGCCGTTGGTTTGACCATTGATGAGGGAGCAGAATTTTTACTACCTTTCTCACTATCACTATTCGCAACACTAGTATCTTGCTTGGCACAAATAGAATAATTGTTTGTTTGATGCATCATGATATTACTTCTAACTATTGTGTTTTAATTATTGTGTTTTAAATCAAATCATAGAGACATAACATATTACGTCTCTACTCGCCTTCGGGTTCGATACTTATTAATTGTCCATTTTCCTCATCTGTCAAAACGTATAACATTCCGTCAGGACTTTGCCGTACATCACGCACTCTTTGACCGATAGGAATCGATTCTTCGCTTCTTACATTCCCCTCCTCGTCCAATTCAATGCGACGAACATCGCGAGAAATCAGCCCCCCCGCAAAAAGATTTCCTTGCCATTGGGAAAAGCGATCGCTAGTATAAATTGCCAACCCTGAAGGTGCTGTTGCAGGAGTCCATACCACTTTGGGATCGATCATTCCTGTACGCGATCGCTCAGAAGAAATTTCGCCTCCAGTATATTCTTCGCTGTGGGTAACTTCTGGCCAACCATAGTTTTCGCCAGCTTCCACCAGATTTAGTTCGTCTCCACCTCTAGCACCGTGTTCTGTTGACCATAGCCGATTATTAGCTCGATCAAAAGTCATGCCTTGAATATTGCGATGTCCGTAACTCCAGACAGCAGAATCAGCATCTGCCGAGCCAACAAAGGGATTATCTGACGGTATTGAGCCATCATCGTTTAAACGCACAACTTTACCGAGATGAGAATTCAAGTTTTGAGCTTGTTTGCGGATTAAGTCCCCATCCACTTCAATTGGTGGATTGCCACCATCACCGATCGCCACTAACATCGTATTATCAGGCAGCCAAACAATGCGCGATCCAAAGTGCTGACCAGCACTTTTAACTGGGTCAACCTCAAAAATAACCTCTAAGTTTTCTAAGGCAGAACCATCAAACGTTGCTCTGGCGACTCTTGTGTGGTTTGCTGACTCGCTACCGTGAGAATAAGTCAGATAAATTAAGTTGTTTTCTTGAAAATTTGGATGGAGAGAAATATCCATCAAGCCTCCTTGACCAAATGCTAAAACTTCGGGGACTCCTGCAATTTCTTGGGGGTCTAAGTTTCCATTACGGGCAATTCGCAACCTGCCTGGTCGCTCAGTAATTAACATTGCTCCATCTGGCAGCCACGCAATGCTCCAGGGACGTTCTAAACCCTCCAATACAGTCGTTGTCCTAAAATCACTGGCAACGGTAACATTCTCTTGTGACAAGACTGGATTATTTGATGATAAATCATCGGTGCTAGAGGCGGAGGTGGAGTTTTTGAGAAAGGAACAACCCACGAAAGCCAACATAACGCTGGCACCCAATGCTATTTTTATTTGATGATTAGTTATAAACTTCATAACTTTTGCCCCAGTGTTGTTGGCTTGCAAAATTCATTGCAAGTATTTTTAGCAACATAAATAATTTTGATAAAAGGGTGTTTTCTATAATGACAGAAAAATATGACAGAGGAATGACAATTAACTTAGTGGGTTCTGTGGCAAAAATCAACTGGAAAAATTATTGACAAATTTTGAGAGTATTATTGGGAGTTTGAGGATCATGGCGCGATCGCGCAGCGCCAGCCTTCGGCTGTCCGTGCAACGCTCGGCATAGCCGAGACCGCATATCTTTCTAGCCAAGAAATAGAATTGCAATTTTGAGCTAATAGTTTACTGTCTTCATAGTTATTCAGCAAAACCGTTTTGAGTTTCTATTTCATCCATGAACACAATTGAACCAAAAAATAAGATACTACTGAATCACATTTTTATTAATCTAGAACAATTTTAATTTATCTCTTGTGCCAATAGAACTAAAAAGTTGACAGGGAAAGCCTCCAGTAAAATATCAAAGTCAGGAATTAGTTTAGTTTTAATTGTTGTAATATCTCTGTAACAAATTTCTCTGAAATCAGCTTGATAAGTTGTTTGGGCATATTTATCCAATTCTGAAGAAAATACACATTTTGCATCTATTTGTTCAAAAGCAATTCTGATACCATCAATACCAGTAAATAAAGCGATAAACTTTAAGCTGTCTTTTACAAAGTAATCTTGGTTACCATACTTAACAAAAGTTAAATTATCCTCAAATAAATTGTATTAGATAACTTACTGCATTGATCGCTAAGTAAGAAAGAAGGAAGAAGGAAGAAGTAAGAGGGAATAAAAAATAAAGATCGAGGAAAATTACTGTAGCCCAATTAACAAATAACAATCAACTATCAACCAAGATTATTGTTACATTGGCTACCAACTTTTGGTATCTAAAATGAAACCATTCTAAAGCCAATCTTAAACTTCCTGCTTTCAGGCACAATCCTTTCTTAATATATATGGGTAGAAGATAAAGAATGAGAGACGATGAGTTT
>NZ_LR214363.1 GCF_900659865.1 Hyella patelloides LEGE 07179 | reverse complement strand
TTTTTTCGCTTACTTTTTCAGCAAACCCTAGTTAACTTATTGACTTGTTCTCTTAAGAACTGACTTCATCTTATGGGTTTCTCCGAATGCAAACATCTGAAAAACGTCTTGAATCGACCCTCAACTAAAGAGATAAAGACCCTCTAACTTTCGTTGATACTCTAGGTATATTTCTCTACTACTAAAGTCGATACCTCGATCTCTGGGATGAATTAGGTATTCGCTAGACCTACGCTGCACAAATATATGAAATCTTACTTTTCCCTTGGCGATCCTTTCTGCTTTCAGCGATCGCCTTTGTGACTCAATCAAACTATTGTAGCTATCAGTTACAATGTAACTATAGAATTCAACACAGTGTTTCAAATGTCCAAAGTAGTCAGCACTAGACTAGCAGCAGATACAGAAGCTAGATTACAAAGATTAGCTCGTCGTTTGGGAAAAACTCCCAGCGAAACAGGAGCAATGTTAATTGAAGAATCCTTAAGACAAAGTGAGTTTGCTTATATCGAATTTCGTAACTCTCCTGTGGGCAGACAAGCTTATATGAAAAATTCTAATTTGGCAGTATGGCAAGTAATGATGTTAGCTGATGAATACGCTCGCGATTTAGTAAAAATTGCTAACCATCTACAAAAGCCAGTTACCTGGTTGCAAGCAGCGTTTAACTATGCTGAAGCTTATCCTGAAGAACTGAACAATGCGATCGCAGATGCTTGGGCAATTAATTACACAACTATCAAGCGATTACTACCTCAAACCGAACTTATATCAATTCCTCAAGAAATTATGGAAGAGGATATCTAAGATTAATGTTATCGTTTCTCCTTGACGAACAAATCTCTCCAGAAATAGCCAAGCAGATCGCTCGTAAATATCCAGAAATTCCCATATTTTCGCTCCACACTTGGCAAAATGGTCATTATCTTGGTGTCGATGATGAAACAATTCTCCAAGCTGCTGCGAAAGCCAATCTCACTTTAGTTACCTACGATCAAAAAACTATACCACCTATTTTAGTTAAATTGGGGCAAGCTAATCTTAACCATGCAGGTGTGATTTTTATCGATTATCGCTCTATTTCTCCGAGTAATTTTGGTGGATTAGTTAGAGCAATTGTTTGGCTGTGGAAGACTCAAAATGACGCTAATTGGCAAAATAGGATTGTTTACCTGCAACCTAATTAAGCGAGTAATTCTGTCGCCGATTAAAGATTTTTAAAATGATTGTACTTATTTTATTCGTCTGAGAGATAAGAACGCTAAGCAAAACGCTCTTTTTCCAGTAAAGTCGCTTTAATATCGCTGAAATTCGCATCTTCTTTAACACACCATATAATTAGAATTTTCATTGTAAAGTCTCCTAAATTTATATTTGTCTTGAATACTGTGTATCCAAACGCGATCGCCTTTTTTACCAAGGAAGGGCAACTGCACCACCAAATTTACGCGTTTCCGCAAAGAATCCGCCTTGTGAGCTTCCATCGGGCAATGTTGCTAAATATATAGCTGTTTCTGCTCCTTCTTCGGTTGTATAGGGCGCATCTCGACCACCCATATCAGTTTGCATCCAACCTGGAGAATAGTTATTGACGAGAATATTAGTGTTTTTAAGCTCTTTGGCGAGGAGAGTTGTCATAGCATTTAGTCCAACTTTAGATATTCTATAGGATGGTGCGATCGGATAGAAATCTTGAGGAATCTGTTGCAAAGATGCCATTTCCGTAGAAACATTAACGATTCTTCCGTAATCTCTTTGTTGCATTAAGGGAATGACGGCTTGACACATCCGTAATGCACCGATGGTATTGGTAGTGAAAGTATCTAGCATGGTTTCTGGTTTAGCAGTTAGAATGCTAGCTTCCTCTGATACATTGGAGGGATTAACCCCTGCATTATTAACCAAAATATCGACACGACCATAGGCAGAAGTTACCCATTCGATAAACTTAGTAACACTCTCGGTATCGCTAACATCCAATTGGTGACGATCTACTTCTATACCTTCGGCTTTGAGCTTTTGTTCTGTTGCTTTGCTGTCAGATTCTTTACGGGAGGTAATAATCACCCAAACATCATCTAATAAAGCCAGTTTACGAGCGATCGCTATTCCTAATCCTTTATGACTACCAGTAATCACCGCAACTTTTCTATTTGTTGTCATATCGTGCTTTTTTTATTTAGTATGTATAAATTATTTTTTGTTACGCTTCAACCATGTCCGCAGGATTCCAGAACCCAACGAGGTTAGCAATCTTTCCCATTTTATTGAATTCAAAAAAATTAATCCCCTCGAATTTAACGGATCGATCGTCTTTGGTAACACCACGACCAGTCCATTTAGCTGCTGCTCTAAAATTATCTATAGAAACATATTCTGGGTATAAACCTACCGTCTTGAAATTTGCCATAAACTCTTTGCCTCGTTCTAGAATGGCATCCGTCCCTTTAATTAGTGGGCTGCCTACAGGATCGTCAACAGTGGCATCAGTAGCAAAACAAGCTGCCCAGGTTGCAGCATCATTACTTTGGGTTGCCTGAAAATATCGATCTACAAGGATAGAAGTGTTTAGTTTTTCAGTCATGATAATTTTTCTTTTGAATACAATTTTAGTGAAGTGATGAAGATTGTCTTCCGCCCAAACGCTGGTTTTTAGCTTCAGGTAAAGTTTCAACCGAAATTGTGGCGTAACCACCCAGTTTTTGACCAATGATTAGATAACGAATAAAGTCTCCTAATCCTTCAATCAATCGAGAAAAGCGTAACTCACCACAATCAACGGGGGCAAAACCAATATCTGCTGCCAGACTCATCACCATTTTTCTAGCATCCTCGTCATCACCCGCTACGAATACTGAAACGTTATATTCATTTAGCGGTTGTGGCGATAGTTCAAATACTTCCTGTGCCATTGTATTAAATGCTTTTACTACCAGCGCTTGGGGAACTTCGGAGGCTAGTTTTTCAGCTAAAGAAAGTTCTATAGGTTGATAAGCAAAGTTTTCAGGTATTTCATAGTTATTACAATCAATCAGAATTTTGCCATCGAGAACATCAATGGAAGTCAATACCTCGGCGGGATTAACACCACGAATTGTATATAAAAGTACATCTCCAAAAGCTGCTGCTTCATCATTTGTGCCACCTTGGGTATTATTCCCCGCAGATTCGGCGACAGCTTGTCCTTTTTCTGCTGTACGTGAGCCGAAAAATACTTCGTGTTTTTGTTCCGCCCAAAGAATACCTAAAGAGCGTCCCATATTACCACTACCGAGAATACCAATTTTCATATTTATGCTACTGTGTTGTTTAATGATGATTTGAATTTATTAATTTTTTGGTGTTTTTGCAGCTTCTTCCCGCATCGCATTATCTGGCAAAAAAGCAGCATTAATAGACATTTGCTGATAAACTCGATGTTGTAAATACCAACGATCTTCTTTACGTATCCAGCGATCGCATACACCACCATGACCAATAGTACGAGGCAGTAATGAATCCAGTTCCTCACTGGGGGACTCGTTACGGGATTCAGCAGGAAATAGCTGGATTACCAGGATATAGCTAAGCGACTCCGCGACATCTTTACTAATTCCGCGAGTTATTGAGTTTAAACAATTATGTCGAATGCCATCAAAGCCAGCAGGAGTATTTTTAAACCAATCAATAAAGCTGCTTGCGCTCTCATGTTTTCCAAACAAAGGATGCTCATTGATATAGTCATCTACTAAAATTTGCTTCAGTGCATCATAATCCCGACTGTCTTCACATAAATAGACGCGGTGGAGTAACTCTGTAATTTGAACGCGATCTCCGACTGATAATTCTGACTCTAACGCTGTATTAGGATCGCAGAATCCTGATGGCAATTCAGTAATATCATGAAATGGCATATTTTCAACTCCTGATGAATAATTACGGTTTTGAGGTTTATTGAACAGTGAATCCCCCATCAATTACTATATTTTGCCCTGTAATATAAGAAGCTCCTTCAGAACACAACCAAATAACTGCGCTGGCTATTTCCTTGGCTTCTCCTGCTCTTTTGAGAGGAATTGTCTCAATCATTTTTTGTAAAACTTCCTCTTCAACGTTAGAGAGAATATCTGTTGCAATCAATCCTGGACTAATAGCATTAATTCTAATACCCTGCCCAGCAAATTCCATTGCTGCCGATCTGGTTAATCCTAATACCCCTCCCTTCGCTGCGTTATAGCTAGAAAGACCAGGAACACCAACGACCGCACCACCCATTGATGCCATATTGACAATTGCTCCACCTCCTGTTTTGAGCATGGCAGGAATTTGATATTTTAGACATAGCCAAACCGATTTTAGGTTGACATCTATTTCCATATCCCATCCTTCCTCAGAGCGTTGTGTGAGTGGAACAGATTTGCCAGAACCAGCATTATTGCAGGCAAAATCTAAACGACCATAGGTGTCTAAAGTTTTATTGACAAGGTTTTCTATATCCGTTGCTTTGGTAACATCTGTTTGTACGAAAAGAGCATCATTACCAGCATCTTTGGCAAGACGAACAGTTTCTTCTCCTTCTTGAATGCGTCGTGCAGCCACAACAACTTTTGCACCCGCTTGAGCAAAAGCGATCGCTGTCGCACGACCGATACCAGAACTGGCACCAGTGACAATTGCTACTTTTTCATCTAGTAAAAGCTTCATGGACTTATCTCTTTTAATTTTCTTGATTTTTAAAGTTTTTGCCACTCTTGAATAGAGATGATGGATCGGTAATGGCTGAGATTTTTTGCTATCTGTTATTGAATTTGACTCAATAGTTTTTTGGCTTCACCAATTTTGAGATTTTTGTTGTAAAGCGGTGCATTAGGTTCAAAAAGAACACCTTTGCTGAGATCGCCCAAGTCTTGAGGAGCAAAGCCGATATCTTCAATAAGTTGCTTGACTGTTTCTTTTGCCTGTTCGTCATCGCTACAAACCTGAACAGCAATTCTGTCATCTCCTTCTTGAAATGCTTGTTCGGCAAATACTTGATAGAAAACAGAATTAAATGCTTTGACGGTTTTTGCTCCTGGAAATTGACTGGCGACGTAACCAGTTGCGGTTTGGGATTCGTCATCAATTACTTTTTGTGCCACATCTCCATCTCTGTGGGGATAGGGATTAGCTGCATCGATGAGAATTTTATTATCTAAACTGCCAATTTGCTGCGCTAAATCAGGAACTTTACCATAGGGAATTGCTAGTAAAATAACTTCTCCAAAAGCAGCAGTTTCCTCGACATTACCAGTTTTTGCACCCACCTCATCTGCCATCGATTTTAATTCTTCGGGATGTCGGGAGCTAAACATCACCTCATGTCCTACTTTTGCCCAATGTTTGCCTAAATTTCCGCCGATATTTCCCGAACCGATAATGCTAATTTTCATAATTTTATCCTGTGTAAGTGTTTATATTTCTTGATTGGATGGACGAACCACGATTTCATTAACTGCTACTTCACTTGGTTGCTCGATCGCGTAACGTACTGCTTGACTAATGGCTGTTGGGGAAATAGCGTTAAAATTGCTTTCAAGTTGGTTTGATGTTTGTTCGTCGTTACTAGAGGAGATTAGTTCACTTTCAATTGCACCAGGATAAATAATTGTCACTCTTACTTTCCCTAGTGTTTCTTTACGCAAACTTTCGCTAATGGCTCGGACAGCAAACTTAGTACCGCAATAGACAGCAAAATTAGGTATCGCATGGAGTGAAGCGATCGAACCAATGTTAATAATATGACCGCTACTGCGATCGCTCATATGGGGAAGTACCGCAGCAATTCCATGCAACACACCGCGTATATTAATATCAATGGCTTTATTCCAGTCGTCTATTTTCAGGTCAATTAAGGGACTAACTGGCATAATTCCTGCATTATTAACTAGGACATCAATCTTACCGAAACGATCTATGGTTGCTTGTGCCATTTCCTGTACTTGTTTGGCATTGGTAACATCGGTAAGGTGGTAAGCAACCCCATCTCCTAATTCTTCGACAAGAGATTTAAGTCGTTCTTCTCGACGCGCTGCTAACATGACTTGGCAACCTGTATCGGCTAGTTCTCTAGCAATGGCTTCACCAATACCACTACTTGCACCTGTAACAGCTACAACTTTATCTAAACTCATTTTATGTTCTCCAATGTTTAAAAAAGTAAGATTGGGTTAAATGTTCGATCGCCAATATCATCATTTTTGGGACAAGATATTTAATTTCAAGAGATTTCCTAATTTTGCGATCGCTATATTAGTCTTCGTCAAAGGTTTCAAACTGTTGTCGTTTAAGAGAGTCAAAATACTCTCGAAACAGAGTTACTTTTCCTGCCTAGTTAAACTGAAACAACACATCGAGATAATCTGTGACTTCTTGGTTTTTGCTTGATTACTTTTACTGTGCTAAATAGCCACCATCTACTGCAATTGAAGTACCCGTTACAAAAGATGCAGCATCCGAACAAAGCCAAATAACTGCTTCTGCTACCTCTGGTGCAGTTCCCATTCTGCCCATTGGCACGAAAGTAGAAATATAATTATCTAGTACTTCTTTGCTAGAAGTGCCTCGATCGGGCATACCAGTATCGATTGGTCCTGGAGCAATGGTATTGATGCGAATGCCTTGCTTGGCATATTCGAGAGCGAGGGATTTAGTTAAACCCATTATCCCGTGTTTGCTTGCACAGTAAGGACTGAGGTTAGCTCCTCCTACCTCACCATAACCTGATGAGGTATTAACAATAGCTCCTTTTCCTTGCTTCAACATTTGCATAATTTCGTATTTAAGACAGAACCAAGTTCCTTTAAGATTGATATCGACAACCTGGTTTAAGTCTTCCTCGCTCAGTTCGGTAATTGGGGCGAGCTTTCCTTCTACTCCTGCATTGTTAAGGGCGCAGTCGAGACTACCATAGATTTCTACTGTTTGAGTAATTAAAGCCTCAACTTCTGTTGCTTGAGAAATATCTGTTTGAACAAAAGTTGCCTCTCCACCCTCTTTTTGAATCAAATTTACTGTTTCTTGACCTCGTTCACTTCCTCTACCACTGACAACTACTTTTGCTCCTGCACGGGCGAATGCGATCGCGGTTTCTCTACCAATTCCCGTCGTTCCCCCAGTTACTAATGCTACTTTTCCGTCTAGATTGTTAGTCATGTGTCAACTTTTTTTTGGTGTTAGTGTTGCTTTCGTAGCGACAAGAGATACTCTTGCCTTAAAAGAAGATCGCTCTATTTGTCAAATTACAATTTTGAGATCGCCAAAATCTTGTAACTTCTTGCCATAATTTGTCGATTATTGCTTTGAGAGACAAAAATAGTTGAATATCTAAGCGCAATCGCTATTTTTCTGAAAATTTGTTACCAATGGTTTACGGCACTGTGACAATGATTTTGCCTGTTTGCTGATTAGATTCCATGTAGCGATGAGCTTCTGCTATTTGCTCTAAGGGAAAAATGCGATCGAGTATGGGTACTAGCTTGTCAGAATCTAAACCATCGTAGATATATTGTTTGGCTCTTTCTAACTTGACAGGATCGGAGGTAATTTCAAATACAGTATAGCCCTGTATTTTTAATCCTTTTTGCAGCGCGGGAAACAGTGGAAACGTGGTTGCTTCAGGACTTAATGCGCCATATTCAAAAATTGTTGCTCCTGGTGCTGCTGCATTGGCAAGAGTTTCGAGAAAAGAGCCAGCTACAGGATCGAAAATTAAATTAGCTCCCTGTCCGTTGGTAATCTCCATTACTCTAGTAACCAAGTCTTCATCATTGGTGACAATCACATAATCTGCGCCATTATCTAGCAGCATTTGTTTTTTACTAACTCCTCTGGTAGTAGCGATCGCCACTGCTCCCGCAGCTTTAGTTATCTGAATTGCAGCAAAGCCTACACTGCTACTAGCTGCCGAAATCAGCACAAAATCACCTGCTTTAACTTGTCCATATTCGATTAATGCACCATAAGCCGTCATATATTGCACCCAAATAGCTGTACCTTCTTGGGGAGATAGTTTTTCGGGATATTTAGCCACCGCCGAAACTGGAACAATCGCACTTTCTCCATACACGCCATATTTTTTCAGGGAAAAACCTGGAATAGTAGAAACGCGATCTCCTATTTGAAATTCTGTTACCCCTTCACCAATAGCATCAATCACTCCAGAAGCTTCATAACCAAGAGTTGCGGGAAAACTTTCTGGTTTTTCTAGATATTGTCCTTGCCGAAACATTACCTCGGCTCGATTTAAACCAATTGCTTCGACTTTGAGACGAACTTCTCCTTTATCTGGTTCGGATAATGGCAATTCATCCAACTGAAGAACATCAGCATCACCAAATTTATAAAAACGAACAATTTTGACCATAATAATATTTGTTCTTCCTAATTAATAATTGAAAAAAGACTGGTTCTATTTAGCAAATAATGTTTCTAAGCCTGTATAGGGTTTTAGTGGCAGAATCTCAAAATCTAAAATGTCATGTGGATCGATCGTTAAACTGTGATAACAATTTTTCCACTAGCCTGATTAGATGCCATATATTTCATGGCATCAACTAGATTTTCTAGTCCTTGAAATTCACGATCGATTATGACAGGAAAAGACCCCTCAGCTAACCCTGCTGCAATAAACTGTTTGGCACGATTAAAAGCTGCTTCATCTGCTGGTAAGCCAAGATGACGATTTCCCGTGAAGTCAAAAACTTTATATATATGGAAGCGAAAACTACGAATAAAAGCAGTCATCCAAGGAAATGAACCAATGTTTTCCATGTCGAGAATACCATAGACAATCCAGTGACCGCGAATTGCTACAGCTTGGGACAATTGTTCGCTAAGTGCGCCTGCAACAGCATCATAAATCACATCTGCACCATGTCCATTGGTTATTTCCATAACTCGGCTAGCTAAGTCTTCTTCTTCAGTAGCAACGACATAATCTGCCCCCGCATCTAGTAGAATCTGACGTTTTTTACTGGTGCGCGTCGTAGCAATAATTTTGGCACCAATTTTTTTGGCGATAGCGATCGCTGCTAAACCAGTAGTGCTAGTACCTGCGGTAATTAAAACTGTTTGGTATGCTTGCAATTGTCCTAATTCTAGTAAGGCAAAATAACCTGTAAAATACGAAAAAGCAAAGCTACTACCTTCAGCGAAAGAAAAGTTATCGGGTGTTTTCATCAAACCCCGTGCAGGCAAAATTGCAGTTTCGCCAAAGTTTCCATAATCACTAATAGAGAAAGCAGGTATGGAACTTACGCGATCGCCAATCACCAACTCTGTTACTTTTGAGCCAATTGCTTCAACTGTTCCCGCAATTTCGTAACCTAATTTTGAAGGTAATTCGGGTGTCTCGACATAATTGTTTTCCATCCATAATAAGTCTGCTCGATTTAAGCTCATTGCAGATACACGAACACGTACTTCTCCTTCACCTGGATCGTTTAAAGGTAATTCGTCAAATTGAAGAACATCGGGATCGCCAAATTGATGAAAACGAGCAATTTTAACCATAATGATTGTAATAGGTAATTAAAAAAAGACTGGTTTTATTGAGCAAATAAAGCCTCTAACCCCTTGTAGGGTTTCAGTGGCAGAATCTCAAAATTTAAGATGATGGAAATTACAACTAATACTGTTTCCGCTAAAGGAATTAAATTTTCTCTTGTTGAAAGCGATCGCGAAATTGCTAGAGCTTATCTTTATCTAATGCACAACGATCTTCATCAAGAGCCTTTTGGTTTGCTGGAAGATGTTTATGTGGCTGAAGACAATCGAGGTAGAGGTTTAGGAACACAATTAGTAAAACAAGTTATCCAAGAAGCTAGAGAACAAGGTTGCTATAAGCTAATTGCTACCAGTAGAAAGTCCCGCTCTAAAGTTCATCAGCTATATACAAGATTAGGTTTTCAAGAGCATGGTTTAGAATTTCGGATTGATTTTTAACCATATAGTAATGAGAGACTGATCATAATCCGCTCCTATTTACTAGATTTAGATAGATTTAAATAACTTGCTATTATTGCCCTCAATTATCTAAAATCGCTGAGAAACTGCGACTTTAGAGTTATATCTGTAGATTAGTAAAACTCGCTATATTAGTCAAACAAATATGATAAATAGTAGGTATCAATATAATTGATATTAAACTTTTAGTTATGAATATTGACTACACTAATCTTCGCCAACTCGATCTCAATTTGTTAGTCGCCCTTGATGTTTTAATTGCAGAAGCCAATGTCACCAAAGCAGCGGTCAGACTAAATATAAGTCAATCCGCGATGAGTTATTCTCTGAAACGACTGCGAACTATTTTGAAAGATGACATTTTAATTCGCACTTCTAGAGAGATGGAAGTTACGCCCTATGCCCGTCAAATAAGCGATCGCATTCGGCAAATTTTGACAGAAATTCAATTAACTTTACTGGAAAAAGAAGATTTTAATCCAGCTACAGCAAACGAGACTTTTAGAATTGCAGCCAGTGATTATGTTGAGACTACAATCGGCATTAATTTAATACAGCAGATAACTACTCAAGCACCAGGTATTCGTATTCGCATTAATAATCTAGATAAAGAAACTGTCATGGATGCTTTAGATAAGGATCGTATCGACTTAGTTATTAATGCTAAATTGCCTCTCAAAAGTTGGCACGTTGAAGAAAATTTATATCGAGAGGAATTTGTCTGTGTCATCAGAGGCGATAATTCTCTGACAGAGTTATCTATTGCAGATTATATAAAGCGATCGCATATTTTAGTATCGCTGCGGGATGATTTTCAAGGAACTTCCGATGAAATATTAAAGCGTCAACAGCAATTTAGACAGGTAATTTGGTCAACTCCTCATTTTATGGCAGTTCCCTTTTTACTGGCTAATTCAGACTGTGTAGCTTTGCTTCCTAGCCGTATGGCTCAACAGTGCGCCAAAACGATGAACTTAAAATTATTGCCACCACCAATTCCTATTGAAGGCTTTACTGTATCGATGGTTTGGCATCAACGCAATACCAATAACCCTGGATATCAGTGGCTAAGAGAACAAATAGTTAATGCTGCACTAGCAGTCAACCAAATTAATTATGACAGGTAAGACAAAATCAACAGCAGTAGCTTAAACCTTGTATCAGATTGATGGAGTTCAGGGTATTCTCTTAATATCTCAGTACTTAGAGCGAATATGCGGAATAACTTAGTACCATATCTGTCGCTCGATTTTGCTAAAGAGAAAGAAGAAGCCTATAAACGTGTTTTTAAGCGATCGCCTTTAATCTCTAGTGTATCTGTTGGCTGGGATGATTTGGGTATCACGATCGCTTACGATCGACAGCCTCCAATAGAATTGCCCAAGGTTTCGGCCAAACAACACTGTATTGGTATTCTAACTGATATGCCATCATCACCCGTTTATACAGAAAGAACAATCGATGGGCGTTTCATGCAGGAACAAACTATTCAGGGAGAATGTATCATTGTCCCTGCCAATACAACTCATCAAGCATCATGGGATAAGGAAGGTAGTGCATTAACAATCGCGATCGAGCCTACAGTTTTTGCTCAAACTATTTACGAGGTAGTCGATCCAGATAAGATTGAACTTTTGCCTCAGTTTGCCACTCCCGATCCACTTGTCTATCAAATTGGACTAGCACTTAAATCCGCTTTAATCAAAGATGGTACTAGCAGTTGTCTTTATGCAGAGACTTTAATTAATACACTGATTCTTCATTTACTAGAACATTATTCAGTTACTTGTAATTCTTTTAAAAGCGTAGAAGGTAAACTGCCTCAATATAAACTACAACAGATAATTGATTATATTGATGCTTATCTTGATCGCGACTTAAGCTTAAAGGAATTAGCAACCTCCGTGCAAATGAGTCCCCATTATTTTTCGCGACTTTTTAAAGAAACTACAGGCATTACACCCCATCAATATGTTATTCGTTGTCGTATCGAACGAGCCAAAAACTTACTGCAACAGGGAAAATTATCTATTGCTGAGATAGCAATGGAAGTGGGTTTTGTCGATCAAAGTCATCTTCATCGTCATTTCAAACGTTTAGTGGGTATTACGCCTAAAAACTATTTACAAGAGTTCAACAAATAGCAAGAATATACAAAAACAACCAGAATCTACAAGCTAGTTACTCCGCAAAATTGTCAGAATTAGCGTGTTAAATATGTTCAATATTGATAGGGAGGTACTCTTTGACACAAAATTTTCGCCCAATTCCTAGTGAACTGAAAAGTGGTCTAATCGAAGTTGCCTCGAATATCTGGACAATAGAGGCAAAGGATTATGTTCACTACCGTCCTCCAATGCAGCCCCGTTATCCCTATACCCATCGTTCAGTTGTCATTCGCCTCAACGACAACAGCCTTTTGATTCTTTCCCCCATCCAGCTAACTCCCGACATTCGTACTGAGATTAACGCACTCGGAGTGGTAAAGTATCTCGTCTCACCCAATCACTTGCACCATCTTTATATGGGAGACTGGCAGCAAGCATATCCCAAGGCGAAGCTTTATGCTTCACCTCGGTTAGTTCCCAAGCGCAAAGACTTAACCTTTGACAAAACCTTGTCTACAGACACTTTTGAGCCTGAATGGATCGATCAGATCGAACAATGTGTTTTCGGTTCGGGAAACGGATGGTTTGACGAGATTGTCTTTTTCCATTGCGAGTCGCACACTGTAGTTTTTACAGATATGATAATGGACTTTGAACCAACGATTTTTTCGCCTATTTCCCGTATGACCACTAGATGGAATCAGATGTACAAAAACACACCCTTTGGAGTGCAGCTTGCACATACTTTTGATCGAGTATCTCTACGTGATTCCCTGAAGACTGTCCGTACTTGGAAACCCAAACACTTGATCGTGGCTCATAGCCCTTGGTTGTGTCTGGATGAGGAAGAGCAAGTCGCTAACTTCTTGGATTCTGCCTTTAACTGGCTAGAACCACAACCTTTTATTGTCGAAGCTATCATGACTGCGACGCGATTCTCAATGCTTTTATTTATTGTCTTGCCTATCCATGCGCTAATTGTGCTTATTGCCGATTTAATCTATCCACGGCTTATGGGACAAGGTGGAAGCAAATAATACTAATTCTCTATCTATCTAGCTATTGCGCGAGAATTGGTACTACCTTCTATTACAGCAAAATCAAAACCATAACTTCTAATCCAAGATTCAAAGATTGAGTAGGTTACTATTTTTATTGTGTATCCTGCCTGTTTTAGACCCAAACTCAATGCAATAAAAGGTTGAACATCGCCACGATTACCTATGCTTAAGATAGTAGTTTTGGCATTGGCGAATTAAGGTATGATTTTAGCAATTATCGCTTTTCTCTAATTATAAAAAAAGCTTAGAGCCTAGAGCCTAGAGCCTTAAAGCTACGAATAGTAACATTATGTACGTCATTACTTAAATCACCAACGCCGTAATTTTCATAATGTTAACAGTATTTCTAACACTGAAAATAATTGATAATAGCTTATTGATTATTGATTTTAGGTTTTAATTTAGTGCCAACATTGGTACAATACCAAGAATTTTTATCTAGGTAATTTTTAAAATAAGCTTCGTATTTATATTCAGACTCTTTATAGGTTACTGTGCAGTAGTCATTAAGATTGATTCCTCTAATTTGAGTATCGTCTTGATAAGTAAAAATACATTTCCAGCGAAATACAGACCAGATAGGATTTGTATATTTTAAAGTAATATGTTCTGGTGTTCCTTGATGGTTTTTAAATTCTTGTCCTTTAATAATCGGGGAGTTACAAACTTCTGTAAAATTAATGGGATAATCTTGAGTTTTGGGAATAAATAATAGTGTCAATGGTGTGGGTACGATTTTCATTAATAAAGCTCCCACAATTAAACCAGTTAGTCCAATACCAAAGAATTTAACTCTGGAAGTGGTAGGAATCGGCTCTTTTTTATCATCTAATGCTTTTAAATCTTGCAGCACCTCATCTACACTTTGATAACGATAATTAGGCTGAGGATGAGCCATTCTATTCAAAATATTTTTCATCCTGGGACTAATGGGTATGGCATCACTCCATAGTCTTGCGCCATCATTGTGAGGATCGATATATAAATAATTTGGTGCTAAACCAGTAATAGCTTGTAAGCCTATAATACCAAGAGAATAGATATCTACACGAGGATTTTTATCAACTTCTTGCGGTCGAGGAAAAGTAAATCTTTCTGGTGCAATATAAGGTGGTGCGCCAATTACTCTAGAGAGAGTATCCCCTGAATTGGTTTGATTTAAAGTATTAATTTCTTTGACTGTACCAAAGTCAATAATGACGATTTCGCCGTTATCTCGCTGAATAATATTATCTGGTTTTAAATCGCGATGAACGTGTTGATTTTGATGAATAAACTGGACTATTTTTAAGAGATTGATTAATAAGAGTTGAGCTTCTTGCTCTATTAATCTTTTACCTGGTTTTATTTTTTGATTTAATAAAGTTCCTGCAATAAATTCTTGTACTATATAGAAGTATTCTTGTTCAATAAAAGAGTCTATTAAGCTAGGGATTTGAGAATGTTTTCCTAAACTTTGTAATGCTTTAACTTCTTGATGAAAATAATATTTATTTTCTTCTAATGTTAAATTTTCTGAGGGTTTAATTTCCTTAACTACGCATTCTGCATCATCAGAGTTTTCTGCTTGTAAATCTATTGCTAAATAAGTAATACCCCAATTACCATTGCCTAACTTTTTCTTTATTTTATAGCGATCGCGTATAAGCTCTCCTACGTTAACATCCATAATATTTAATCAATTCTAGAATACTTTAATCAATGAAAAATCGCTAATTTACTGAAAGCTTGTGGGCAGATCGAATAAAATCCTTATAATATTTCTAATATTTCTCTAGCTGATTGGTAACGTTGTTTAAAATCGTAGCAGGTCATCCTTTGCAGAATTGTGGCAAAATGAGAATTTACTCTAATGTTGTCGGGTAGTACAATATCTAAAGTATGGGGATTTACTCTTAATTGCTTAGGGGGTAAAGCACTTAGTAATTGAATGGCAATTTTGCCTAAAGAATACAAATCACTACAAGGTTGCGGTGCAATAATTAATTCTGGTGCTGCATAATTATTAACGGTAATAGCACTGGTAAAATTAGAACTAATATCTAAGCATTTAACCGCATCAAAATTAACTAAAGCAATGCGTTTGTCGGACTCTTGGCAAATTAAATTATCAGGAGTAATACAGCGATGAATGGCATTATTTTGATGAACTAAATCTAAAATTTCTAAGACATCTTGCAGAAAAAGTATAACTTCAGATTCTGACCAAGGAGTATTATTGATAACTTTACTCAGAGGTTGTCCTTCAAGATATTCTGAAATTAAATAAAAATAATTTTCTGCTTGAAAATAAGCATATAATTGGGGAACGCGATCGCTTTTTGTTCCGAGATTTTCTAATACCCTAGCCTGTCTTTCTAATTTTTTAGTACTGCGAGGAGAGGCATTTTCTAACTGTTTAACGACACACTTGGGCTTATTTAATAGATGCAAATTATAAGCTAGATAAATTGTTTCTAAATCGTGTTTCTGCAAAGTATCAATTACCTGATACTGATTATTGATAACTATTGATTTAGGTTTGCGCTCCGATCCATTAATCAGGCGTTCTATAATTATTATTAGATTTTTTTTGCCTACTTTCTCTTTTTTAGGGTCAAGGACTTCTGCTTTAATAAAAATATTCGTTAATTTTTGCCATAGTTTAGGTGCATCGATCTTTTTGATCGTTTCAATACTGCGATAACGAAGAGTGCTGTACTGAGGTTGCATGGTTTCATAGGTCATTCCTTGAAGGCTACCACGAATAATGTCTTGTTGAATGTCTTCTAGAGTCTCATTGTTAGAAGATAGAAACTCTAGCAAAAAATTCAGCATCTCTTCATGATTCATAATTCTGCATTCTCTTAATAGCAGTATATACTAATACTATATGAACTTTATGAACTTTGTCAAATTCGTGCATTATTAGGCAATTTTTAATCACCAAGATCGCTCATCAATGAACTTTATGAATTAACGATATGAACTTTTTGTAGAGATTATATGAACTTTTTTAATGAAGCAAATTATGAACTAATGGTATTGAAAATATTTAATTAATTACTAATAATTAAATTGTCGTTAATATTCAAGAAACTACTAGCAATTCTAACGCGATAATTATAATAGAGCCTCAAAACAATTTAACAGACTGTGAAAACTTTAAATACATTGAAACAAACGATAACCTTGGGCTTTATCAGTTCAATAGTTATACTAACTCCTCTTAGCTCTCAGGCTTTAACTGTTGAAGAAGTTACTAACCCCCGTCAAGATAATGGTGGTTGGGTAACAGATATGGCAGATATTTTAAGCGATGCTACCGAAACCGAAATCAATCGCATGATTAACAATTTAGAGCAAACCAACGGTACAGAAATTGCCGTTGTCACCGTACCAGATACTTCACCTTCTGCTACTCCCAAAGCATTTGCGACAGAACTATTTAACCATTGGGGAATTGGTAAAGCTGATACTGATAATGGAGTGTTATTTTTGATTCCTGTAAGCGATCGCCATGTGGAAATCGAGACTGGTTATGGGATTGAGGGCATTCTACCTGATGCTAAAGTGGGAGACATTATCGATACTAAGATTACTCCTCAATATAAACAGGGTGATTTCGATCGGGGTACTTTAGATGGTACTTCTGCTTTGATTGTAGCTTTAAATTCCTCTTCAAATAGCACTGAAGAGGCGATTACAACTTCCGATAATTCAGTCGATAAAGGTTTAAATTGGGGCATATTTGCCATTGTTGGGGGAATGGGATTAATTCTAACCAGAGGATTTATGGCGTGGCGACAACGAAACAAAATTTTTGTCAATCCTCGTAAAACTAAAATTGCTTTGCAACGCAGAGATAATCGACAAATTCATTGTGCTAAATGCAATCAACCAATGGAAAAGGTAAACAATTTGGAATTAACCGAACCTCAAAGAATTGCTCAAAATCTAGGCGGAGCGAGTTTCCGAGGTTATAAATGCTCTAACTGCCATAATGAGAAATATCCCTATGTAATTCTTTCCTATTTTTCTAATTCGGATCGCTATTTAGATTGCCCAGATTGTCAAGAATTGACAGTTATTCGTACTGAAGAAACTATTAAAGAAGCAACATGGAACAGCAAAGGAAAACGTCTAATTAGCAAGAAGTGTCATTGTTGCGATTATCAAACAGAAAAAGTAATCAGTATTCCCCGTTTATACTCTCCTACTAATCGCAGTAAAGATCGCAGCAGGAGCTATGTTGATAGTAGCTATGTTGATACTAGCTATAGCGGTTACGGTGGCGGTGGTTTTGATGGTGGGGGAAGTTCTGGTGGTGATTTTGGAGGGGGTTCAAGCGGTGGTGGTGGTGCAGGTGGTGATTGGTAACTACTCGTAGAAAATGAATTTGTGTAAAAGTTGCTGCCAATCAGCATATCGATATATCGATCCTCAAAAAGATAGACAGTAAAAATTGTCTCGATCTATAACAATGATGAAAGATAAAAACCATCGTCTTAATGAAGACACGGCACATGAAATTCTAGAATTAGCTGCCAGATATTATACAGAGCAAACTAATAAAGAACAGAACCAAGGATACACAGTTGAAGAATTAATTAATGCAGGTACAGAAGCAGCCATTCCCGATGAGTATATTCAACAAGCTATTAAAGAAATTGAAGCGAGAAATAAAGGTAAACAAGGACAACAGAAATCGAGGGAGAAAAAAAACAACAGCCACTCTAATAATAATCTAATTTTAGTTAGCGCGATCGCTTTAATCTTAGGCAGTGTTGTCTTATTTGACAACAATTTACCTTATATTGGAAGCCAAGAAGATAATGTTACCAATCATAAAGAGGTTGATGTTGTTCCTCATGGCAAAGTTAAATTGAAAGCTTTAGGGGATACTTTTAGTGGTTATTCGACATTACGCAATCTTAAGTTTCAGAATGCTTTAAAAGAAGCGAATATTGCATTAAGCTATAGTGATGAATTCGATCAGCAAGCTCGCGCTCAAGCTATAGACAAAGAAAATGCAGACATCATCGTTACTACTTTAGATCAATATCTAATTCATCAACCTCAAGGTAAGATTGTGGGCTTAATAGATCGTACTGTGGGTGCTGATGCTATTGTCTTTAATAATCAGGCTTATCCTCAACTAAAATCTTTATTGGATTTAGAAAAATTAATCGAGCAGCAAGCCAGTAAAGGTAAATGGCTCAAAATAGTCTTTGCAGGAGATACCCCTAGTGAGTTTTTGGCTACCGTACTCGATACCAAATTTGATAACTTTACCCTGTCTAATTTAGAAATAGTCGAAGTGGAAGATGCTAGTATCGCCTGGGAAATGATGCAGCAAGATTCGGATATTGCTTTAGGGGTACTATGGGAACCTTTTGTTTCTCAAGCCCAAAGTCAGGGTAATACCATCGCCCTCAGTAGTCGAGATGCGCCCAAAACTATTGTTGATATTATTGTAGCAAGCGATCGCGTTATGGC
>NZ_LR214362.1 GCF_900659865.1 Hyella patelloides LEGE 07179 | reverse complement strand
GTACAAGAGAGCTATTGACTATCACCAGCAGGCTTTAAAGATCGCTCGAGACATCGGCGATCGCTCGAATCATTGAAGGGCCTGGTTACCGTTGGTCAACTTGGGCACTGGCTATCGGGCTGCTCTCTAGGGGAGTACCAGAGAGCTATTGACTATCACCAGCAGGCTTTAAAGATCGCTCGAGACATCGGCGATCGCGAATATGAAGGGCGTTCCTTGGGCAATTTGGGACTGGCTTACGGCTCTTTAGGGGAGTACCAGAGAGCTATTGACTATCACCAGCAGGCTTTAAAGATCGCTCGAGACATCGGCGATCGCGCTGGAGAAGGGGCTTCCTTGGGCAGTTTGGGACTGGCTTACGGCTCTTTAGGGGAGTACCAGAGAGCTATTGACTATCACCAGCAGGCTTTAAAGATCGCACAAGACATCGGCGATCGCGCTGGAGAAGGAGCATCATTGAACAGTTTGGGAGAAGATTACGGCTTTCTAGGGGAGTACCAGAGAGCTATTGACTATCACCAGCAGGCTTTAAAGATCGCTCAAGATATCAGCGTTCGCCTTGGAGAAGGAGCATCATTGGGCAATTTAGGAGCAGCTTACGGCTCTTTGGGGGAGTACCAGAGAGCTATTGAATATAACCAGCAGGCTTTAGAGATCGCTCAAGACATCGGCGATCGCTATGGAGAAGAGAGAGCTTTGGGCAGTTTGGGAGAAAATTACGGCTCTCTAGGGGAGTACCAGAGAGCTATTGACTATCACCAGCAGGCTTTAAAGATCGCTCAAGACATCGGCGATCGTGCTGGAGAAGGAGCATCATTGAACAGTTTAGGAGCAGCTTACGGCTCTTTAGGGGAGTACCAGAGAGCTATTGAATCTCACCAGCAGGCTTTGGAAATAGCTCAAGAAATCGATGCTCGCTATGGAGAGGCGGAGACCTGGTTTCATATGGGAAATAACTTGTCAGAACTTAATCAAAAATCAGATGCCATAGATGCTTATCGTAATGCCCGTCAACTATACGAAGCAATGGAACTAGATGCTTATGTCCAAAATTGCACCGAAGCGATTGACAGTCTTTCTTAAGGGTTTTGGAGCAGGTTGATTCGCCTATAAAAAAAGGACGGGTGTAATTGACGCGGGTGGCTTTCAACTACTGATAATCCAAATTTAATCCACATTTCGTTGTAAGGTTATTTTGTTGATTGAGATTTTGCTAATTGCTACTCACCATCCCATCATGATGTAATCCCTGTTCCATAAAACTTATCCATAGTTATCCATTTTTATGGACTAGAGGCAGCAAAAGCTGTCTCGCTACGGTGTTTACTTCCTCTTTTGTTAATTTAGGGGAAAAATAGTTTAACAAGCACTCGAAATCAGTATTTCTGTAGTCAATTTGCTATCGAGAGAAAGACCCCTCCAATCGTTCATAATGCCGATTAACTTCTGATTTTACACCCTAAAGTAACAAAAGAGGGATGAGTTTCTTACTTTTTTTCTCACTACTCTCGATCTGTGAATTGGGTTTTCGGCATCCCATAAAATCCTAGATGATTAGCAAGAGGACGTTCGTTCATTGGTATTTTATTATGAATAGGAGCATTTAAAACCTTAGTACTATTACCATTAGCAATGGCTAAAGTTGTAGAACCGCCACCATCTAAATTTAATGCTCTATCTGCACCTAAATTAATGGCAATTTCTGCTAGTTCTTTTAAAGTTGCTCCTTCACTATAAAAAGGTTGTTTGCCATCAACTACAATCAACCAAAGTTTGTCCCCTTTTTTATTCGTAGCTACGGCTGTTCGAGCATAGCTAGGAGTATCATAATTAATTTTAGATTTACCATCAATAACTAAAGTATCGCCACCTGCAATTCCCCAAACTGTACCCCCAGGGCATTTTTTTTGATTGGAAATTTGCGCTATATTAGGTTTTGTAAAACACAAAATATCCCATCGAGATTCAGGTTTACCATATTTGAGATTGTTAGAAATAGATTGACCTAAAACATTAGTAGGCTCTCCAGATTTAGGATAATAATTCCAAGGTGTGCGTTCGTGAAAACGATAAAAGAAACTACCATTAACTGCTAATTGCAAATTAAATTTTTTAATAAACTCTGATGTAGTTAAAGCGGGATTATTGCTAATAGTAGAAATGGATTTAGGTGGAGTTATAAAGGGTTTTATACCTGGTGTTGTTAAATCTATCTCGACAGTATGCACTATAAAAGGACGAGATGTGGAATATATTTTTCTTTGATAAATAATTCCTTGAAATAAGACTTTTTCTGAATTAGTTATGGGAGGGCGTAAACTAGCTCGCCAACTATAAAATATTAAAGGTAAAAGTAAGATTACTCCTGCTACAAATTTACTGATTATTTTAGAATTAATTTTATGTATCATAATTTATATAGCGATTTTATTCTAGCGAGCAACTAAACTGGATATCTTATTAAGCTGTTATGCGTTTAAATCGGATATCAAGAAAATCCCCAAACTCTACCCCCAATCACAATACACAACCTCGGCAGGTTCACTCGTCAAATTAAATGCCTGACAGCTTATTAGTTATAATTCTTTTATTTTATTACTTATGAGTTTTGGTAAATAATCTCAAATTGCTAGAGAAAAAAATAATATATTGGGATTAATTATAGATGATTTTTCTAGTAGTCATCTTAAATAATTAGATATATAGCGTTACGTATTAACGTTAAGACAGGGCTACAAGCACTGTCTTTCGAGGGTGGTGTCGCCGTTTACATTTTTGGGCATTTTAATCAAAAAACTCATTACTCAATGACGAGTTACTTATTACTCATTACTTCCGAAGCTCGTAAATTTTAATGTCCTAATTTAATTTTGCACGGCTATAATTAGCATCAAGGTTTTTTGCTTATCCTTACGATCGATCGCAGTCTAACTTTGATGTTGTTTAACAACTTAAACTTATTATCGCGCTCCCAATAAATGAGATTATCTATTTCTAATATTTTGAAAATAATAGTTGTCGTAGTAGTGAGTATATTAGCTTTTGATGCTATTACTACTATGCTGTTTGGCAGTTTGGGTAAAACTACAGAAAGTTCGGACTGGAATTATATTTTAACATTGTATGTTTTCCTAGCAAGCTTAGGAGCGATCGCAATTATAGCGAAGATAAAAAGCAAATTAAAAATCTTCAAAATCTTCAAATCTGTTGCTGCTATTTTATCTGCCACGTTAAGTTTTGCTTTGTTAGGGTTTTACTATGGAGGCATTACCACCGATAAGAATCCTCAAGTAGCAATCATAACTGCCATTGTCTTAGGTACATTAGGAACTGTTCTCGGTTTCCAACAGAATCAAATTATCATTGCTGTCACCGCATCCATCGCTAGCATAGCAGCCTATGGTTTTACTTTCTACGCGGGAATAAATGCGATCGCTCAATTTTCGGTATCGAAATTATTTGGCGGAATATTGTGGGGAATAATTTGTTTAATCTATCTTGGAATAACCATAACCAATCTTACTACTGTATCGAGTAAATTAAAATCGCTACGCGATTAGCTGTAAGCTATAGGCTATAAGCTATTAGCTACAAGCTTGCATAATGAGGGAATTAAACCCACCACTATGCCTTATTCCACTTCTTTAAGTGGAGGAATTGAACCTGGCTTAGAGCTTTAAACTTATAGCTGATTAAAATAATTCGCCTAGTTTTGCAATTTCCTAGTCTCTGTGTCAAGCTCTTTTAACCAGCTTATTGTTCAACCAGGAAAAAACTCGCCCAATTAAGAGGATGGGGGTGTTGTTCCATGACAGTTAACATTGCTTGGCGTAATGCTTGGGCTTTATCGTTAGTTTGTTCTAGATTTTGATAAAATTCAATCATTAAAGTTGCAGTGGACAGATCGGGAACATACCAAAGAGAAGCGATCGCACTTTGCGCTCCCGCAGCCAAAAAAGAACGAGATAAACCCACTACACCATCTCCTGTAATCTTTCCTCTACCAGTGTTACAAGCACTCAAGACTACTAATTCTGCTTGTAAGTCTAGATCGAGTATTTCTTCTGCGGTAAGAAAACCATCACCGTCAATGGTAGATAAGGCGAGGGAACTTTGTAATCCTTGAACATCGTTGTATAAGCCGTGAGTTGCAAAGTGAATGGTTGCAGCTTGGGTAATTTGTTCTTTGATAGCGGTTTCCGTAGCTGCTGTTTTGAGAATGGGATTAACATCTAAAAGTTGGGCGATGGTTTTGGCTTCTTCTTCTGTACCAGGAAGGGGAAATAAATCTTCTGGCATTGGTTCGGGATTACCTATAATGAGAGCCTGAGATGAATCAATTGTCTGGGAGTTTGCTTGGGATTGATTGAGAGTTAGAGTTTGAATAGAAGGAGCAATTTGTATAGTGTGTTGTTGAATTAGATAGTTACCATCAGCATTTTGTAGCGCAGCAAAGGGAACTAAAAAGAGCATTCCTTGGGGAATAAAGATGATTTTATCTTCTGGGTTAGTAGGTAGTAAATCGGCTATGGGTTCGATTAAAATTTTATAACCGTTGAGAGTGGAAACCCTTTTACGATCCGACTGGTTGCTCAATTCTGTAGGATCGCCCCGCATCGCAACTATTAAATTTTCTAAGTTTTCGATTACTGGTTGTTCACTGTCAACACCACCCCCCGCAGTTTGATTAGTACTTTCCGAAACATTAGCAACCGAAATATCATATTCATTACGTAATAAAGTTAAATCTAACTGACGAAATTCGATGTTACCTGCGGGATTAATCACCCACATATAAAGTTGTGATTCTCGATCTGTATCATCGGTAATTATAGAATAGGTAATAAGAGTGGAATTGCGATCGCTGGCTACTTGTTTGATTTCTTCAATTGTGGGGGCTGCAATAATGCTATCCTGATGGGGCTTGTCAGATAGTCTTCTTGCAAGAAGTTCGATAAAAGCTCTGGCTCTGCCTCTTTCGGCAACAATTAACGCCTCATTGGGTTGTTGTTGGGTGATATAGGCTCGTTGTAATAAGCTGTATGTGCGAACTTGAGTATCAAATAAAGAAATTTTGGCTCGATCGCGTAAACCTGGGCTTAAAGATTCAAATACCTCGATACTGTTTTCTAAACTAGCGATTGCTTCATTTATCTTGCCTGATTGTAGCTGAATCGCCCCTAAACTACTTAAAGCTTTGGTTTCGCCAATGCGATCGCCATTAGAACGCGCCCAGTTGAAAGCTTCTGTTAAATACTCTGTAGCTGCTTCAAGATCTCCCTGACGAGAATAATAGTTACCCAAATTAATCAGAGTAATTACTCTACCCGCACCACCACTACTGGATAGAGTACCTTCGGCTTGTTGCAAGTATTCCAAAGCGCGGTTATTTAATCCTAAGTCTCCTGCTAAGACTCCCAAACGATTGAGAACAAATACCTGTTGTCCCCATGCACCCATAGATTGAAGTTGTCCTAAAGCCTGTTGGTAATATTTCAAAGCTTTTCTGCGATCGCCTAAAGCATGGTAGGCTCTTCCCAGGTTTTCTAGAGTTTTTGCCTTCCCGACGCGATCTCCAGGTATATTGGCTACTCGTAATGCTTGTTCAAAAGAAGCCAAAGCCTCCTCATATTGAGCTAATTCTAACTGGGTTATTCCCATAATGTTAAATACTCGTCGTCGCAAGTGAGAATCGGCAGTACTATTAAGCTCAGATTGTAATGTAGTTAAGGCTGGTTGATACTGTCCTAAATAAAGATAAGCCTCTCCTAAAGCGATGCGTGCTTGTTGTATTTCTCGCTGTATAGAGCGATCGCGATTTCCCGATACTTGCAGATAATGAACCCCTATTCTTAAATCTTGAGTTGCTTGATGATAGTCTCCTAACTCCAGATAAATTAATCCTTTAGTAGTTAACAATTGCCCGTCGCGCTCTCCTGAATTGTATCTTTCAGCTTTTCTGAGATTAAATAACGCTTCGGTGTAACGAGCTTCTTGATAATCGATTTTTGCTAACCCCACCAGACTATCTTTTTGTCCAGTAGTATCTTGAATTGTCTGATATATTTGTAACGCTCGTTGAAAATTTCCCTTTGCGCTTAATAAGCTTCCCCGTTCTAATTCTCCCTGCGCTTTAGTTAGATATCCATCTGCTTGTTGCTTTTGAGCATTTTGTGGTTGCGCTAAAACTACCGAATTCCTCTGAGAGATAACTGCAATTGTCGCAGCAGTAGTAATTAGATAAAACCCTAATAAAGACGAAAATAACTTTGCTTTCATGGTCTAATGTATTTTCGATAGCAACACAAAAATTTTATCCTGTTTTTTATTCTTCTTTAATCTTTAAACTCTTGCAAAAGCTCTTCAAAAGAAGTATGAAGGCTTCTTGAAAAGGAAGAGGCTTGCACCTCTCTCTGCCTTTCCCTTGTTCCGTCACGTCCGTCACGAGTGTCTGGGGAAACCCCAGACAACGCGGACTCCTCAAGGAAGGGGCTTGTATCCTCAAGGAAGAAGGAAGAAGGAAGAAGAAAAGCATTACTTCATACCTCGCGCCTTGAAGGGTGAAGCCCTGGTCAAAATTATCACTCATCTAAACCCGATCTTTTGTGTCACCAACTTTAGCAAGATAGCACCCAATAAAAATAGTCGGCGTAAGTTTCAGAACAGTGCGATCGCATTATTTGGTTAAAGATTACTTGTTATCGTATCCCAAAATATATAATTATTAAAAATAATTATCATTAATTTGCGACAAAAACTATTTGGTTCTCAATGACTTTAACTATTTCTGAAGCAGAATACGGGCTTCTATGTCAAAAAAGTTCTCCACCCCAACAATATAATTTAAATCTAGAAGAATTTGAGGAGTGTTGGGAACGGCCTAAAAACCTTGGTCATACAGGATTTGCGAAACAAATAAAATTAACCCCAGGAATAGAGTTAAAGACATTGAATTGGAGATGCGATCGCGATTTAATTCTTACCGCGCCAGTCCACGAGCATGAAATAGAGTTGCTTATCTTAACTTCAGGATCTATTGCTCACAATGAAGTTTATCCTACTTTTGACAAAAAACTGAGTTATCTCTCTGGAAGTGGTATTTCACCTGCATATCAAGCTAAATATAGTCGCTCGCAACATCTGACAGGTATCAACATACATATTGAACCAGAAGTTTTCAGCAGTTTCATTGCCAATCTAAATTGTGCTAATTCTGCTTTTACCGAAATATCACGGGTTCAAAGCCCCGTCGTTCACGACGTAAAAATCAACAATTTCAACACGAAATCTTTATTCAGAAAGAGATGCAGTCATTGTATTATGGATATAAGTTCTTCGATATACTTAAGATAAAGAGTTCGATTCAGAAGTTGGATCGGTAAAATCTTGAACATACTGCAAGGATGTAGCTAAGTAGTTTAGTTGGAAAATACGAATCGCTAGCGGTAAAATGCAGGATTCGATTAAGTTCTACAAAGCCTAAAGGAAGAAAACCAACTCTGGTAGCTTGAGATTAATCTCAACTGGTGAGGGCATTTTCCAGTAGGAGAGTAGATGTTAGACAGGAGCATTCCTGCTATCTACGCCAGTATCCTAGAATCCTCGACCGTTTACGGCGAGGAGTATGTCAATAAGCTATTTCTCAAACAAGATGAATGGAAAACATCATTTTTCCCCAAAGTAACTCCCGCAATACGGGCTTTAGTAAGGCAGATATTGAACACACCCTACCGAGGTATGACTAAAAAGTTTTATCTTCAGGCTAAGGTGCTAGAGTTACTGGCAATGCAGCTAGACCCGATTATTGCAGAATTTGATTCACTTCCTGCTAGATTAACCTTAAAACCACAAACAATCGATCGCATTTATCAAGCTAGAGATATTTTATTGACTCAATTAGAAAATCCACCATCAATCACCGAATTAACTAAACAGGTAGGAGTGGGCGATCGCACTTTGCGTCGTGGTTTTCGCGAACTTTTTGGCACAACGGTTATCGGCTATCTTACTTCACAGCGTATGGAGCAAGCAGAACAATTATTAAGAGAAAGAGAACTTTCAATTAGTGAAGTTGCTAATTTAGTTGGCTATTCTCATTTAGGTCATTTTAGTGCTGCTTTTAAACGTCAATTTGGCATTACTCCCAGTCAATGTTTGGCAGGAAAAAAATCAATATGACTGTTTGGGGATTGCAGTGCCGTTTTTTGGATAGACAAGCTGCAATTGATTTCTATACACTACTCCTCATTAGTTATTAAGAATATTTTTAAATAAGGCGGTTATCCGCTTGGTCTGAGGAGTTTTGATGAAAGTATTATTTCGTTTTTTATATGTTAGTGGTTTTTTAGGTCTTGTTTTGATTAGTCCTGTTGGTGCGGAGACTTTAGGACTGGGGGACGAGGAGACAAAGGGACAAGGAGACAGGGAGATTATCAGAGCGGAGGAGATTAGGAGACAAGGAAGACAAGGAAGACAAGGAAGACAAGGAGAGATGGAAATATATCTAAGTTCTAAAAATACGGCTGCGGATTTGCTCCTAAAGGATACCGATACGCGACGCGCGATGCGAAGCGAGTCCTTTAGGGCAGCTAGTCCTTTAGGGCATATGGCTCAGGGGGTAACGCGGGTTACGGGAGTAGAGGTTATCCAGACTAATGAGGGGTTGGAGTTAATCTTAAAAACGGTAGCGGGAAGCGAACGGTTAGTGCCGTTAATTTTGCCTGAAGGTAACGACCTAGTAATCGATATTCTTGATGCAACTTTGGCATTCTCGATTAGGAATGGTGTAGAGGAACTGAATCCCACAGCAGAAATTAGTAGGATTGCAGTTAACAGAGTGAATGACACCAGTATCCGCGTAACTATTACGGGAGAAAACCAAGCACCAAACGCAGAAGTAGTGCCTGGTAGAGATACCCTCGACAGTCGCTACAATGGGGGGAACCCCCACAACGCGCTGTCTCGCAATTTAGTCTTAAGCATTACTCCTGATGGAACTACAGCCGAAACTGAACCCGATGAGGAAATAGAAGTTATAGCAACAGGTCAAGCAGAAGATAATGATTACAATGTAGATGATGCCTCGGTAGGAACGAGAACCGACACACCTTTAAAAGATATTCCCCAATCGATTCAGGTAGTACCCCAAGAGGTAATAGAAGACCAGCGTGCAACCACTCCTAATGAAGCTTTACAAAATGTGTCTGGTGTAGCACCAGGAGGCGATACGCCTCGTGGTTTATTTAATAACTTTTTTATTCGCGGATTTAATGCTTCGGAAAATACTTTGACCAATGGTTTACCAGATAACACAAATCAAAATGTCAACGTTTTTTCTAACATCGAGCGAGTTGAAGTTCTCTTTGGTCCTGCATCAGTTCTCTTTGGTCAAGGTACAATCGGCGGAGTAGTCAACTATGTAACTAAGCAACCCCTAACCGAACCTTTTTATTCATTAGAAGCTTCTGTTGATAACTTCGATCTTTACGGTGGTGCGCTGGACTTGTCGGGTCCGCTTAACGAACAAAAGACAGTCCTGTATCGTTTAAATGGATTTGCCGAAACTAACGAAAGTTTTGTTGATTTTTACGACCGACAGCGATATCAGATTGCCCCTGCCTTAACTTGGCAAATTAGCGATCGCACACAATTGAAACTTGTTCGATTACTGGCGCGATTGCAACTATGATTTTAAATTCCCAAAGTATGACGCAGCGAAACTTCCACAGACAACATATCTGCAAAAACACCAATGCTGCGATCGATTTCTGTATCCAAAATAGTAGCCAGATTATCTGTCAAAATTATCACTCATCCAAACCCGATCTTTTGTGTCACCAACTTTAGCGGTATTGTCCACAAAATAAAAAACAGGAAAAGCTATTTTCCTGTTTCTAAATCCTTTATTTATCAAAAAGCTTTAAGCTTAAAGCTTAAAGCTTAAAGCTCGCTTGCTAGAAGGGTTCTGTGACCCTACCTTCACAAGTTTATGAAGGTAGTCTACAGTTACGAGATGTTTAAAACTTCTTGTAACCCACATTCATCAGCCCCCCGTATGTAATAAAAAAGATTACGCTATTTTTGGGTCTTTGCGATCGCTTTTTTCTTACTGGAGATCGTGTTTTGAGAAAAAAATTTCAACAAGCGATCGCCAAATAAAATTTCTTCTTTTTGGCGATCGCTAACTTGTGGTGATTACGCCTTGGCGATCGCTAAAATCGCTGATTTAGTAACACTTAAACACTACATCTGTGGGGCTGATGGATGTGGGTTGTAACTGGCAAGAAAGCTTATGGCTTATGGCTTATAGCTAGGAGCTTCGCTCCTTTATGCCTCTACTTAAAGAGCTTCAAAAGCAACACCTTCTTCCAGAAAATTGGGGAAATTTGCTCTAATGTTGGCACTTTCTGCTTCTCCTGCAAATAGATAAGTTCCTGGTCTATTCTGATTTTGAAAGCGGGTAAATTCTGCTCCTCGATCTGAACCTGCTTGATAAACATAAAAGGCTAAACCTTCTTCGTTGAACTCTTCAGCAAAGTTGGTGTCAATATTTTGTCGTTCTTGTTCTCCGACAAACAGATAATTACCAGGGGTGATATTACTTTGAAAACGATATAGAGGGCTTAAACCTTCTCCTGGGTTGGCACTGGCGGTAAATGCGGGATTGATTGAACCGTCTTCTTGTTCGCCCTCTAATTCAAAAATTTGGTTCAAATCGGGATTATCGATAATAGTGTCTCTTTCTTGTTCGCTGACAAAGATGTAAGTACCAGAATCAAAAGTGGTATTGCGAAAACGGAATAAATCTATAGTTGGCTCTAATTCTGATGTAACTGTCACCGTGACAATATTATTATCAACGTTGCCGTTACTATCTTGAATGGCATGGCATAGAAAATAATGTCTTCTCCTGTAAAACCATCATTGGGAGTGTAGGTCAGGGTATTATCTGGATTGATAACTACCTCACCGTTATCAGAGCCAAAAATATCGACAATTTCCCCAGTATCTTCATCTACATCTGTATTTTGCGATGCCACGAGATCGACAATTTCAATTGCGTCATTATCGGGATCGCTGTCATTAGCCAAAACATCTATTGTAATGGGCGTAGCAATATCGGTAGTGACAAAATCGGGTTCGGCAATAGGGCGACTATTGCTAAAGTCGGGACGGGTAGTAGGGTCGATTTCTTCGGTGCTTTCAATTTGTTCGGTGAGTTCTTCTCCTGTATTTTCATTGACAATTGCTGCCACATTTTCTTCTTCTGTTCCTAATTCTACTAAATCTTCTACTAGACCCTCTGGATCGTCGCTTTGAGCTACTTGCTGTACTTGAACGATTTCTATAGATTTTTCGTTATCGTTCATTGTTCCATCGGCAGCAATGTTATCAATACGTTCGTTACCTTCGGTAATAATTTCTGCTGCACCACCGACAGTATTGTCTGCTAATTCGGGAGCGAGTTCGCTGACAATCGCTTCTACTTGAGTTGAGTCGCTCAAATCGAGATTTTCAGTGTTAGCGATTTCATCTGATAGTGCTTCAACAATTTCGGTTTCCGAAACTCCCGTTACCGCCTCTATTTGTACGAGGGTATTTTGCACCTGAACCTGTGCTGCATAGACTTCTAGCCAGTTGGGGTCGTCGTCGTCGGCTGCTTGTAAAGCATCGAAGTTGAGCAGATCCACGTCTTCTGGTAGTCCTAATGCGGTTTTAACTGCATCTTGAGCTACTGTGGTATCGGTAGATTCGGCAAGCAGACGGGAGATGGTTGCTAGGGGATTGGTGACTAGATGTTGGAATCCGCCAGCTAATTCGGGAGATTCTGCACCATCGACAAATACTTTAGCTGGTTCGACAAAAGGATCGAGGAGATCTGTACCATCTTCAAAGACAGGAGAGAAAAGTTCTCCGCGATCGAATTCCCCGTTGCCATTGCTGTCTACAAACGACCATCGGTCTAGAGGCGTACCTTCAAGAACCACTTGTCCTAGTTCGTCTAATTCTAAAACACCATTTTCATTATCGTCTTCTCCTGGATCTAAGATACCGTTATTGTTATCGTCTTCTCCTAGTTCTAAGACACCATTTTCATTGAGGTCGAAAGGAGCGATCGCAACTTCTACACCATTGGGATTGAGAGGAGAAGTTATGAAGAAGGATTCGTTCTCATCCTGTACGCCGTTATCGTTATTATCGATAAAATTAATTTCTAAGTTATTGTCACCGCTAGGATTGACTACTGAGAATGGTTCGTCAGGCTCGAATTCGCCGTTGGCATTACTATCTACAAAGACAAAATCTGGAGACTCTCCTGTGACAATAACTCGCACGTCTAACTGACCATTTTCATTGGTATCGAAGGGAGTAATATCTAGCTCATCCGCACCTGTTTCGTCCACTAAAGAGGAAGGTTCGTCGCCATCTTGTACGCCGTTATCGTTAATATCAATAAAGACATATTGATTGCTAATTTGTTGTCTTTGTTCGGCTTCTGTGAGGAAGGTTTTACCCAAGATGCTGTCAATATTGAGGTTTTTCTCCACAATGGTTGCGGTCAGATTGGCGATCGCATTTTCGCTGAGATTGGTATTGGGATCTTCGGCGATCGCAACAGTTAAAGCCTCATTAATAATAGCGGTTACGGTGTCGGTATCAGTAAGATCGGGGGCTTCACCATTGTTGACGCGATCTACAATTGCTTGAAGAATAGAACTGGCAATTTCCGCTTCATTGACCGTAGAAGAAACCTCATTATCATCTAATTCTCCGTTGTCGTTAATATCGAAGAAGCGAGATCCATCATCAGCTTGGACTACTTCTAAATCCCCATCGTCGAACTGTTGGTTATTGTTGTTATCGAGGTAAATCAAACCATCTTGAGTCAGAATATTATTTTCATCAATGGTTTGTCCTGTAAAAGCTGTTGCAGCGATGGTTTGGGTGGCTAAGATAATAAGATTTTGCAGTTGAGATTGTAACCCAAAGAACGATAAATCCGCAGTTTCGGGGTCGTCATTGTATAAATCGCTATTTTCTGGTAAACCGAAAACATTAATTACTTCTGCTTGTGCTGCTTCGAGATCGGGTTTGGCAATTTCCACAGCCAAGCTAGTTAAAGGCGTGGCAACAGTCGCATCGGGAGTGGTAATAATCGGTGAGGTTTGCGGTAAGGAAGTGGAGATATCAATGCCATTAACAATAACCACTCTGCCTTCTTCGGTATCTATAACACCATTACTATTAAGATCGAAGGGAGAGAAGGGAATATCGAGATCGTAACTACCATCGGCATTACTAACGGTAACGGGTTCGTTGGGGTCTTGAATGCCATTGAAATTAGCATCAAAGAAGACCGTACCGCCAGAAATTACCCCGTCTATGACGCTACTAAAACTATTGCCTTTGCCCCCAATACTAAACTCAGCTAGGGGGAAAGTGGCAATTCGTTGCTCGAATACCGTCCTCCTAAACAAGTCAACTTCTGCACCCAAAAAGGCGTTAACGATACCGTTTAATTGGAACAATTCAAAGGGTGTAGTAATGCGCGAAGCAATCTCCGAAGCCCGCAATCTGCCGTCATCCGTGCCGTTGATTTCCCCACCATCAATCAGATCCAGACCGATAATCCCTTCTAAACCTCCTTTGAGAAAGCCCGAAACAACCAGAAGATCTATACCAAATCCTGCTGCAATAGTCGCGGTCGCAACCAACTCATCGACATCTTCCCCCGTACCGTCGGGATTTTCGCGATCGCTGACAAAGAAACCATCGAGGACTCTAAAAGACTCTGCGGGGTCGAAATTGTTAGCAGACCATTGATTGAAACCAAAGGTATCGAAGCCAAAAGCGAGATCCAAACCGACATTAAAATCCCCTTCTAGCAAACCGCTAATCGGGCCAAAAATCCTAAACTCTCGTTCTACGTCGAATCCAACTTCTAAAGCAGGAAGATCGTAAGTAAAGAGGGCGACATCTTTACCTAAGAGCAAGTCGATCGCGCTGAAGGGATTGTTAATTAGAGGAATATCGAAATTATCGTTATTGAGTATCCTATTGGTATTTGCTTTCTGGATATCTCCGCTACCATCATCGGGAGCATCATCGAGTTGCTGGTCTAAATCTGGTGCGGAATCGGTTTGGTCTGCTTCAACTTCAGTCGGATCGGCATCGGGATCGGCAGCATCAAAATTGCCCAACTCGAAAGAACCAATATCAATGAGAATGCCTTCATCGCCCGCGATCGAACTATCGAGAGCGTCTGCCAGAGCGACCAGTTCTGTAATTTGATCGAAAGCGTCCTGAAAGTTAGCATTGGGAGTACTTCCAGCCAATTCTGCAATGCCAATCGCTAATTCGATGACGCTAATTTCACCGTCACCATTACTATCCAAACCGTCCGCAATTCTCAGATCGTTGAGGATTTCCGTATCGGAGTTGAGAAAATCAACTATAGGACGAAAGGGATCGATGATGCTATTAATGTTACCAACTACGGGGCGAGCAAAGTCGGAGAGAAAACTGCCTAAATCTAGTTGCACGTTATTAAACGCGATCGTGGGTGAAAAATCGCCAACGGCTTCTCCATCTTCAAACGCAAACGAGCCGAATTCCCCCGCCAAATCGAAATTAATGCTGGGAAAAGCAGTATCCGCTTGTATGCTAGTTACGGCATTTAAACCGAGATTGGCATTTGCCGAAGCACTGGGATCGAAGAGGTTGGATATCTCATCGAAAGAAGCATTGCTTAGTTCTGTGCTGGTCAGGCGATCGCCATCTAAATCTTCATCATCATCTGAATCTTCATTATTATCGATGTCATTGAGTCCTAAAGTAAAATCAGCACTAGCAGCCGTGGGGCTTTCTTCATCATTGACCAGATCGAGTTGCAAAAAGCCGAGATTCCCCGTTGCTTGGAAATCATCACTCAAACCAAGATCGACCCCTGCGGTAAAGTTAGTTTTTTCTGTATCGATAAAGAAACCGAATTCTTGGTTAATGCCAAACCCCAAATCGAATTGGTAATCAAAATTGAGATCGACACTACCATCAACATCAATTCCCAATCCTGGCAAACCCAAATCCGCATCCAGATCCAGATTGGCAAGGTTAAATTCTTTGGCAACTGTAATATCGAAAGTGGCTTCTTCTTCCGAGAGAGTTGCGATCGCTTCCACATCGACTTCTAGAATCTCTTCAATAGTTTCTTCAACTAACCCACTAAGTTTCTCTAAGTCTAATACTCCTCCCGTTTGCACCCGATTAATTAAGCTAGTTTGAAAAGTACCGATCAAATCTGGTGCGAGAGTTTCTAGAGAACCAATAAAGGGTAATTCAATGGCTCGAAACTGAGCGTCAAGGGAATCTTGAATTGAATTGAGGGCATTATTTAAACCCCCTGCTGTCTCGATATTATCGAAACTGAGTTCGTTAATGGCAATGGGAAGAGGTTGTACTGACAAGCCATCATAAACAGGATCGTTACTCTCAAGATTGTGAGCGATGTTTTGAAATTCCGTTGCTTCTACTTCATTATCGATCGCAGCAGTAACGGTAATCTCTTGAGGAGTAGCAAAGTTATCGGGAGTAAAAGTTATGGGTGCAATGGCTTCGAGATCGTCGCTAATCCCAAAACTAATGGTGACATCGGCTGTGGGTTCGGTTGCTAAGGCAATGGTGTAGGTTTGCCCTGCTTCCCCTTCGGTGACAATAAAATTATTGCCGTTGCCAATAACAATCCCAGGAACATCATTTTCGGTAATATTGGCAGTTACATCATCGATCGCAATTCCCTGGTAAGCAGTATCGTCACTCGTTGCAGTATGGGAAATAGTGGCAGTACGGTTTTCTGCGATCGCATTGTCATCAACAGAAACCACCGTCACATTTTGTCTGATATTGAAGTTTTCGGGGGTAAAAGTAATGGGTTCAATACTCGCTATCTGGTCATCGGTAGCAAAATTAATAGTGACATCGCTAGTAGGTTGACTGGTTAACTCGATAGTATAATTATCCGTAGTTTGCCCTTCTATGAGGTTAGTCGAACCTTGAGACTCGATAATTTGCACCCCTACTACGTCATCAGCATCATCCCTACCGCTATCGACAATAGTTAGTTCTGCTGAAGTTTCTCCTAGTTCGTATCCTTCTCCTTCATTAAGAGTAAAAGTAACGTTTTCATTGACTTCTTCATCATTGTCGTCAACGGGTCTAATCTCAATTCTGGCAGTAGTCGTACCTTCGGGTAACGAGAAAGTATCGCCAATAATATCTCGCTCTGTATTATTCGCAACTAAGACTAAATTGTAGTCTTCACCTCGCGTAGCATTTCCACCAATAGTAAAGTTAAAGATGGCATCCTCGTCATCATTCTCATTGCCATTACTGAGTAAGGGATTGGAGAAATTAAGCTGAAAAACACCAGGTATAGAGTCAGTTTCAGTTGCATTATCTCCTGCAACAACGTCAATTGTAGGAGGACTGTCATTATCAACAATATTTGCGGTTATGGTACTTCCGCCACCACCATACTCTTCACTAGGATTGAGAGTAATTTCTACTGTCTCATTCTCTTCAGCAGCAGAATCATCAAAATCGGGAATTCCCCCTGGAATTCCTGTAGCATCTATTGCAACTACAACTTGTTCTTCACCAGAAATGTCTAGGAAAAAATTACCGTTTTCATCAGGAATTAGAAGCCGATCTTCACTGGCATCATCTTCATCATCTTCTTTGACAATGAGAAGCCTATAATCTGTATCCAGTTCGGCTGTTCCCCCAGTAATGCTAAAGCTTAACTGACGACCTTCAGGGGCAATGGGGTTTAAATTAAAGATAAACTGACCGTTACTCCCCCCTTCCACTGCATTTGTCGCCTCTAGGGTAATATTTGGCTCGTCATCAACAATGGTTAATTCAGCAGAAGTGGAGTCCCCAAGATTATAAAGTGGGGAATCTTCTAAGGTGACAATAATATTTTCATTGGGGTCAAAAAGGCGATCGTCAATAACTTCGACATTGATAGAACCTTCTGTTGTTCCCGTAGGGATTGTAACGCTCAGGGGAATACTCAGATCGGCATCATTAATCTCCTCATCATCAAAGAGATCGGGATCGTTAATAGCAGTTCCCGTGATGGTATAGTTAACGACTAAATCTATTGGTAAAGCTGTGTTCAAAGATAGATTAAAAGAACCATCTGCATCGGGATTGGATTCAGACAGATTATTTCCAGGTGCGATATTAATTGTCGGGAGAATAAAAGCACCAACATCACCAAAAACATCATTGATCGCAGTACCTGATTGAGAGACAGTACCACCATCTCGGATAAATATGTCATTCCCTCTTGCTTGACCATTGTTAGCACCAATCCCTCCAGTAGTTGTATTACCAGAAAAATCACTGTTAAGAAGTATTAATTCAGCATTTTCATTAACGAAGATAGCACCGCCGAGTCCAGAACCTCCGCCACCACTACCACCAAGTCCAGGAGTTCCCGAACCTGTTGAGACATTGGCACCATCACCACCATCACCACCAAAAGCTCCAGCATCACCGCCTTCACCTCCTATTGCCGTTCTTCTTCTTCTTCTTCTATTGGGATTTGCTCCAGCACCGCCTCCGCCTCCGCCTCCAGCACCGAAACCACCATCACCACCATCACCACCAAAACCACCTCTGCCTTCTAACAATCCGCCAGATTCGCCTCCGCCTCCGCCTCCGCCTCCGCCTCCGCCATTGCCGAAGCTACCATTACCGCCATCACTACCGCTACCGCCACTATTACCATTACCCGTTCCACCATTACCTGCTGTTCCACCATCACCTGCCGTTCCGTTAGTGAAAGCAGTACCATTTACATTGGCAATTCCCCCGCTAAGTCCATCTGTACCTCTTCTTTCAACCCGACCACCTCCTGCTCCACTTCCACCATTGCCACCAACGGCAAGATTGTCAGTATAATCAACGTTGTTAGCAATTACCGTACCGTCATTAATAAATAAAGCACCACCAGCACCTAAACCGCCGCCGCCACCGCCAGAAGCTCCGTTACCACCAATCGCAGCACCATTGAGAAAGGTTAAATCGGCTAAAATTACTTGGTCATTGCCAGTGTCGCTATTACTAATTGCGAGGATTTGCTCCCGATCGCTACCATTAATAGTGACATTATTACCCTGTATTTCAACCTGTTGGGCAATGGTTGGTAAACTATCATCGAGATTTATTGTTTGATTTGCGATCGCAGATAGATCGATAATATCTTTCGTATCGGCATTATTATTACCGTTCGCATCAATAATTGCTTGTCGTAAAGAACCAGCACCACTATTGTTAGTATTAGTAACCGTAAAAGTTTGTAATACAGAATTAAAAGCCGACATCGCCTCTACCTGAAATGCCAGAGGTGCTTCGATAAAGCCTGTGGCTGCTTCTAATACCCAGTCTCCACCCAGATCCCTATTACCCGTCAAATCGTCGGAGGCAGCAATATCTGCTGTGGTAATCTCACTCAGGCGATTAATAAAAGCTTGTCCTTGTTCTCCTTCTGCGACATTACAACCGTATAAAAAAATATCCCCATCAATACTTAGAGATTCTCCCCACTGTTGCAATTGGCTGGCGTAACTCTCAATATTGCCATTATCCAGGCTGCCATTCCCTAGTTGCAAATTAGCTGAATTGCCATGAGACAGAATTTGTATGCTATCTAAATTGTTGTGGCTAGCTAATTCTTCGGTAATTTGCTCGACACCATTGCGGTTGGCATCTAAAACAACTACTTTTGTCCCTGGTTCGACGCTATTCACCAAAAATTGATAGTCCGCGACGTTAGAATCAACGAAAACAATAGTAGAGGGGGTGTTATTTATCATGGTTTGATAATTTTCAAATAATTGATGGTTTGAGAGATTGCTTCAAACTCTATTGATGGTATTGTCAACTATATTAAAAAGGACAATCGGGAATATTTAGGGAACAAGATCTCCCCGATTGGGCATTGCTGAATAGATTGTTGAAGTGCTTGAAAATTTGCTTTAATAAGAAAAAAAATGCGAAGGTTCAAATCTGCCCAGCAAGCTCAGAGGTTTCTCTTGGCAGTCGAGATAATTTATCAGCAAACACAACCTCCAAGACATCAATTATTGGCAACTATGATCTGATATATTTGTAACGCTCGTTGAAAATTACCCTTCGCGCTTAATAAGATTCCCCGTTCTAATTCTCCCTGCGCTTTAGTTAAATAGCCATCTGCTTCTTGTTTTTGAGCATTTTGTGGTTGCGCTAAAACTACCGAATTCCCCTGAGAGATAACTGCAATTGTCGCAGCAGTAGTAATTAGATAAAGCCCTAATAAAGATGAAAATAACTTTGCTCTCATGATTTAAGATATTTCAATAGTAATACAAAATATTTTATCTTTTTTTGATGTTGCTAATTTGAAGCGTGAAGTAAATAATAATACGATTCGTTGCTCTCTTAATGCTAGGAAAGAGATTCTGATAAACGTCGTGCTGAGATTATTTTATAATCTAAAATAAACAGAAAGCATTCTAAGATAATTTTGTATATATCCTATACTCTACAATCAGCCTACGATTGACCAATCATCTTGTGTCGTGAATTCTTGGGCTACAAAAAAAGGGAATAGGTTAACACCCACTCCCAAAACAACAAAGTTTAATTTGGGTTAACGAATTACTTTGTTAGTTGATGCTTGAGCTAAAGCTTCGGTTAGACTACGTACCGCAGCTACCATTGCTACCTCATCATTTAATTGATTAATAGCAGAGCCGACACCCACGCCAGATGCTCCAGCAGCGATCGCCATAGGTACGGTAACGCTGGATAAACCAGAAGCACACAGTACAGGAATATTAACTGCATGGGAAATACTATGAGCAGCAGCTAGAGTAGCAGTAGCCTTTTCAATTAAACCCTGCACTCCTGGGTTAACAGGCTTAACGCTCGTACCGCCTTCAGTTTGAATAATATCCGCTCCCGCATCAACCAGAGCTTCGGCTAACTGTACCTGTTCATCCAGAGCCAAAATATGGGGTACAGTCACAGAAAGAGTAATTTCTGGTAGTAAAGAGCGAGTTTGTTTCGTTAAAGCCAAAACCTCCTCTGCTTCAAACCTGATTCCTTGAGCATAGAAACTATCAAAATTTCCAATTTCGATTAAATCTGCACCAGCTTCTACCGCAGTTACAAATAATTCTGGTTCAACCGCAGATACACATATAGGCAAATTAGTAATACGGCGAACATCTTTTACCAAACTAGGTTCAACAGCAATGTCTACAAAGGTTGCGCCCCCTGCTTCTGCTGCTTTGACTATCTGACAAACGCGATCGCTGTTAAAATTGTTTAAACCACTAATTACTTTTAAGGCATTTTTTTTAGCTAATGCCAGTGCTAATTTAGGATGCATTGTCATGCTTGCTTCCTTAGTAAGAGTTCATTTTGCTGAATCAGCAACTAACATATTAGCAACTGGCTGTTAACTACAATAAAAATTATTTTTTAGGCTGTTTTTTAAGAGCCTGTAATTGCTGGATCAAGACATCAATTTCCGCTTGTAAATGAAGATATTTGACTTGACGATCTGCGGGGTAACATTGCAACATCCTTTGTAATTTAGCTCGATTTGCTTCATCAATTTGTGCCACTGATTTAGTTGTAGGTTGTTGAGATTGAGATTTAGTAATAGTAGACATAAATGTTATTTGTTATAAATTTCCTACACCAACTTGCAATGATATCCTATTGGGAGAATTTAGGAAGTTACCAATGTGCCTATTTTGGTAGCGAACAAGTGGTTTGAAATTCGCTCAAACAACGAATGAATAAGGGTTTAAGCTGATTTTTACCAACAAATATCAACAACCATTGATTTTTTTTATCAAAAGATTAAACTAATGTAATTAAAACTTGTTTAACAAAATATTAAGATTTGTATTTATGAAAGTTTAGAAGTTGAGTCTTGCAGAAACCTATAAGCGGAGTTTAGCTGATATTGCGATAATAATTGAGTAAAATATTTCCTGCTTTCTGAATGCTATTGCCAAAGGTGATGATACCTTCTTTATGACCACTCATTACAATGATTTTCTGTTGTTGACATTCTAGTTGTTGGCATAGCTTAATTATATCTTCCGCCATTTCGGGTGTTCCATAGGCGCAATTTGGGTTAGTTGTAGGTACGACATCTAATAACTTTTGCCAAAGGGCTAAGTTATGAATGTGAATTACAGCGTTAATTTCAGGATTAGCAACATACAACGCACCATGAGTTAGAGACTCGGAAGAAGC
This sequence comes from Hyella patelloides LEGE 07179, assembly GCF_900659865.1. GTDB lineage: Bacteria > Cyanobacteriota > Cyanobacteriia > Cyanobacteriales > Xenococcaceae > Hyella > Hyella patelloides. Next base: position 4,780 of record NZ_LR214362.1, on the reverse strand, counting down.
TTTAATTGCACCAACACAAGTTACATAATTTTGTTCCCAATTAAAATCCGTAACTTTGGTATAGTGTTGTGTTGTTAATTGAGAAATACCACCCGTTTGTGTACCGCTAATAATAAATTGTGGTTTTTGCTTCGTAGTGGGTTGGTTGGGGTTGATGGGACGAATTTTGCTTTCTTTTAAACGACAACTAACGTTACCAAAGCCAATACCATTATCATACTGACCGATTAAACCCAATTGATAGAGTTGATTGCGCCATTGATTTAAAGTAGCAATTTCTTCTGCGGTAACAGCAGCTTGTTTTGTCCAATGACATTGATATTTGATATAACCTTCGTCAATCATTGTTTAAAGAATCAGGAATTAGGAAAGATTGTTAAACAGAAAAAGCTAGAAAATCGACAATTAATGGTTGATTGTCCCCAAAGTTTGACTAAAATTTTGTTTGAATCTCTAGCTAATATAGATTAAGTCTTCTCAAGAAGACTAAACCAGAATTTTAGTTCATTTCTGGCAATTGCAATTTGGGGACAGTAAATTTGTTTCAAGTTGGGTATTGTAAAGATAGTCAAATATAGTCAGCTAAGGTTGTAGCAATTTTCCCTTAAAACTAGAGTAGCGATCTTGTTACAATGCCAACTGTAACCTTAATTGCCTGGTAGTCATGAGTCAAACTACAGTTAAATTTGCCGATATCAAAGTTACAACCCCTACTATAGAAAGCATACAGCAAGCATATCAAGATATTAATCAAGCTTTAGATAAGGCTCAAACTAAAGAAGAAATCAACCATGCATTACAGCAGTGGAATAGTCTGCGCCAGGAGATTGATAGTTGGAAAGCTTTGGTGTCTTTAAATTTTAGTCAGGATACCCGCAATGAAGATTACAAACAAGCTCAAGAATACAGTGATGAGATACAACCGAAACTAACCGCTTTAGAAATAGAGATGAAGCGGAAACTATTGGGTAGTGATAAGAGAAAAGAATTATCCGAAATTTTAGGAAGCCATGCTTTTAACCTTTGGGAAGCTGATGTTACAGCTTTTGAGCCTGTCATCGAAGCCGATTTAGTACAAGAATCGAAGTTAGTTAATCAGTATGTAGAGCTTTTAGCCTCAGCCGAAATTGAATTTAATAACGAGACTACTAACTTATCAGGTATTCGTAAGTATACCCAAGATCGCGATCGCAATACTCGCTACCAAGCAGAAAAAGCCAGATGGAGTTTCTTTAGCCAAAAAAAAACCAAATTAGACCAAATATATGATGAATTAGTTACTTTACGTCATCAGATGGCTCAAAAGCTGGGTTATGAAAATTATATCGGCTTGGGCTATAAAAAAATGCAGCGCATCGACTATAATCAAGCAGATGTGGCTCGCTATCGGGATGAAGTAGTTAAGGAAGTTGTACCTTTAGCTGAAAAAATTATTGCGGAGAAACAACGGAAACTTAATTTAGAGCAAGTTCAATTTTGGGATGAGGCGGTATTCGATCTACAAGGAAACCCCGTACCCCAAGGGGATGAAACTTGGATGTTGCAACAAGCACAAAAAATGTTTGATGGGATGCATCCAGAATTAAGCGAATTCTTCCGCATGATGGTAGAAGGAAACTTCTTAGATCTAGATACTCGCGCTGGTAAAGCTGGAGGCGGTTTTTGTACCTCTTTTCCCACTTATAATGTGCCTTACATCTTTGCTAACTTTAATGGCACAAAAGGAGATGTGGAAGTATTCACCCATGAAATGGGTCATGCTTTCCAATGTTGGCAGAGTCGTAACTTACCCGTATTTGATTACCTATGGCCTACTTTAGAGTCTTGTGAAATTCACTCAATGAGTTTAGAATTTCTTACATGGTCGCAAATGGAACAATTTTTCACTACAGATAGCGATCGCTTTAGACAAATTCATTTAGCAGAATCAATCCTCTTTTTGCCCTATGGTTGTGCTGTAGATCATTTTCAACATCTAGTTTATGCTAACCCCACAGCCACACCAGCAGAAAGAAATCAAATGTGGCAACAAATGGAAGCTCGTTACTTACCTTGGCGAGATTACGGCGATTTAGAACATCCATCTCAGGGTGGTTTATGGCAAGAAAAACAGCATATCTACTGCTACCCCTTTTACTATATTGACTATACCTTAGCCTCTTGTTGTGCCATGCAGTTTTGGGTTAAAGCATCCAGCGATAAAGATTCTACCCTAGATGATTATATTGCCCTGTGTCGCCGTGGTGGTCAAGCACCTTTTCAAGAGTTAGTAAAATCAGCTAATTTAGTATCTCCTTTTCAACCTGGATGTTTAGCGGGAGTTGTTAGCAAAGCTCAAGAGTTTTTACAGCTTTAAGTAACTGATTACCTGCCACTTGCTACTTTGTCTCAACCAGGGTTTATCAAAGTGGGTTACGTTGTAAATCTGTGGCTAAAAGTAATATCTTCAGAAAAAAACAACTATTGAAAAATTATTAATGACTGTTTTCAAAGTTAAATTTTACTTTCAGTAGCTCGAAAAAGAGATTAAAGCTACGCGATTAGTTCTAAGCTATTATAGGCTACGAGCTATTAGCAAGACTGGCATAGTGAAGAAATTAATTAAACAAAGCTTACAGCTTAGAGCTTAAAGCTGATAGCTAGTAGTAAAAACTACCCTTTTTTTCTACTATTAGGTAGAGCTAGTTTGGAAATTCAAATCAGAAATACCTATTTTCTGACTGTCAGGATTGGCGATTGCATCATCCGTAGATAAGTATTTAATTTCTAGTTCAGAAACCTCTATGCTACCAAAACTAATGTTGATATTGGCAATATCACTATTACTCTTAGCATTACCTTTACCTTCAAAACCATTCATATATGTTTCATTATCCGCAAAAACATTATCTCCAGTTACTATTTCTACACCTGATATCTCTTTAATATTTACCCCATCAGCATAAATTTCTATTCCATCATCAGAAGACTTACCAGTAGTTTGATCTACATCCAACAACTCAAAGTTAAGACCTGTTACAGCTTGATTAAAGTCGATAGATAACTCAATTTGGTCATCAGGATCGTCGTTACTATTATCGAATCCAAGAGATAAGTATCCTTGATGATTGCCTAGTTTACCACTGTCGTAGCTGACAAAATCTGCTCCAGAATGGGCAACGAAGTTACCACCATCGGTATTAATTTGCCAATCTACGGTGGCAGTTATACCATTACCCAAATTAAACTGTGAGCCTGTGGCTACAGCACTTTCATCTTGTAAATTCCAGTTTTCCCAGACTAAAGCCTCATCTTGGGAAGCTTGGTTGGGTGGTGTAAAATTAGAACCTGAAGCGTTAATCTTGAGGCGATTTTCTTCAGCAGCTTTATAGTAATCATCAACAGTGATCGAACCATTGTCTTTGAAGTCAATCAAGAGGTCATTACCAATAGTTTTGGTGGTAAAGTCAGAAACTTTATAATCTGATAAATCTATGGTGTCTTGACCATCAGAACCGACAATAACATCTTTACCAGTTTGCTTTCCTAAACCATAGCCACTAAATCTATTAGCTCCACCGTTGGCTACAATATAATCGTCGCTACTAGAGTTAACTACGTTGTCAATGGTCATATCATACGCTAAAAAAGTTCCTCTAGAAGTAGCATAGTAATCTTTGTTACTGTTATCGCCACGAGCTTCATAAGCAGTTGAAAGGTAAGCATTTTGAGAAGTAATTACGCCTCCTTCTCTGAGATCAAAACGATAGCCAGATTGCTCAAACTCTAGTTGAGAAAAATCGAAAGTATCGTTACCTCCACTATCCCAGAGTGTTTGTTTGGAATTGGAGTTTTTATTTCCAAAAAACTGACTGCCAACAGTATATTCATCAATCTTGGCAAACTTATAAGTAGTATTATCTGCATTATAATCAGCAGCACCATAGAGATATTGTAAGGCTTTAATATCATAAGCCATGGGTGTAATCGTCCCAGAATAGCCATCAGTATTTCTGAGGCGATTATAAGACATTATCGAATTATTACTGTTGTCTTCAGCGTAAGATAAAAACTCTCCTGATTGATTGCCATTACTAGAGCCGTTATAATTTCCTGGATGTTTAAGATCTAAACCATGGAGTGTTTCATGCACTAATGTTTCGTAACGATAAGCACCAGGGCCAGCATCAAAGTCTTTAACTTTGTCGTGATTGAAATGAATATCACCAGCTTTAGGAGAATCTTGATTCTTATAAGGAACTTTAGTAGATGCAGTACTGGGGCCATCAGAAAACATATACCGAATTTGACCATAATTGTTTCCAGCATCTGATACTTCAACAAAGTCAACATCAATATAGTTTTCTATGCTTTCTAGGATATTTCGGAGATAACCTTTCATCTTCTCCGTTATGGGTTTCACATCACCTTCGCTTCCGTAGTAATCTCCACCATCAAAAAAGCTATAAGTAATTGTTTTATCCGCCCACTTAGCAGGATATATTAGAGAATCAATGTTATTTTGTCCTGAATAAGAGACACCAGTTACTTCTGATGAGGCAGCATCAAATGAAGATAAATCTGTTGTATCTAGGTTATTGTTGGCATCAGTGGATTCGTCAAAATCAGGAGTACCCGTTCCACAACAATCGGGACAGTCACAGTCAGATGAACCTATCCCACTAATATGATTTTGGTAATCCACATATGAATAGTTGCCAAAGTCAAAAAACCATCAAAAACAAGAGATTGACGTTCCCAACGAACCACTAAACGTCTATATTTTCTTTGAAACCAAGAG
>NZ_LR214361.1 GCF_900659865.1 Hyella patelloides LEGE 07179 | reverse complement strand
ACAACCTCCAGCAATTAGCAATCTTTTGCGATCTAAAAAATTAACTGTCAAACCACCAACCAAAGCTCCCAAAGTTCCCACGCCATAACTGACAACTCCCAACAGCAAACCTATTTGCGTCGTGGATAAGCCTAAATCCACTAACAAAGGGCGAAACATAGTAATTGCCATACTCGAACCAGTAGTATAGGTGGCCAAAACTGCTAGCCATAACCATAATTCCCGACGACCAAAAAAATCACCCAAGTCGCGCCAAATAGGAGGTGTTTTCCCTGGTGGTTTGACTCTCACTTGTTCCTGATGGAGTAAGATTGGCACTAGAGAGATTACCATGATTAAAGCGATCGCAAACATGGTATTCTGCCAACCAATCTTATCTAGTAAAATCAACATTCCACCACTACCAATTACCGCCCCTAAATAGTGACCGCTAACTTGAATACCATTGCCTAAACCCCGTTCGGTAGGAGAAAGTAAGTTAACCGCCATCGCATCAGCTGCAATATCTTGGCTAGTACAAAAGAAACACATTAAAAAACCAATTATAAGCAATAGGTTGAGGTTTTGCGAACTATCAATAAAGGCACAAAAAACGGTTAGTAAAGATACTATCAGTTGAAATAAGACAATCCAGAAGCGATAGTGTCCCCAACGAGTAAAGCCATAGCGATCGATTAAGGGCGACCAAAGAAACTTAAAGACAACAGGTAAAATTAATAAGTTAACTAGGGCGATCGCTGATAACGAACTTCCCTGCTGACGCATATATACTGGCAATGCTTCATAGAAAAACATCAAGGGTATATATTGAGAGATATACAGGCTGGCAAGTAGCCCCATTTTTGAACAACGGAGTTGGTTGATTTTGTTCAATTGATTCCTCACAATTATTTATGAATTATTCTCATTAAGAAAATCATAAAATCATCAGACATAATTGCTTACACATTACTTTATTAGTAACAATCGAGCGTAAATTCTTAAAACTTAGCTTTTACTTGTAGTCCATAGGTTGCGGGAGAACCAAAAGTACCAAAATCGCCAAAACCAATATCCTCAAAGGCAGTAGTAATATATTCGCGATCGAAGATATTGTTAGCAAAGAAATAGACTCCATTATTGCCAAATTCATAACCCAAAAGAGCATTGACTATGATGTAGGGTTCAGATTTAAGGGTATTTTCCTCATTAAAAAAGGTTGCGCCACTGCCGACAAGTTCAACTCTGCCTACGATTCCCTGTTTTGCGCGATACTGCATTGCTACGTTAAAGGTATAACCAGGAGTAAACAATAAATTATTATCACTAAAATCTTCTCCTGTAATAGAATTAGTGAATTCAGTAAAGTCGGTATCCACAAAGCCCAATCCTGCCAGAATATCAAAACCGTCAAATGGTGTTGCTTTTAACTCAAATTCTGCTCCAGTAATTCTCGCATCTGCATTATCAGTTCTTTCTGGCAGTAAAAATTGATTGGCAATAACTACCTGAAAATCATTGATATCGTGTTGAAATATTGCTGCATTGAACACCAAACGGTTATTGAACCAAGATGATTTAAGACCCAGTTCATAATTCCAAGAACGCTCTGCATCAAAGCTTAAGACTTCTTCACTATCATTATCCGCTGCAAAATTGACTCCAGCAGGTCGATATCCTGCTGTAATACTGCCATAAGCCATCACAGTAGGAGTGATTTGATATTCAACGGCAAATCGAGGTAACAAAGCATTACTATCCGACTCAATATCTTCGACGCGGAAATTTGGGAAAACCGTTCCATCTGGAGTCGTCAAGATATTTTCCAAAAAATCAAGCTCCGCATCGTTAGATTCATAGCGCAAAGCAACAGTCAGAGTCAGAGGCTCTATCGGTTTGTAGTCCACTTGTCCAAAAGTAGCAATAGTGGTTTCAGAAGTGTCACTATTTCTGAAGATTGAGCTACCTGGAGACAGCTCAAATAAAGATGCAGCATCATCTCCCACAATAAAACCATTGTCTCTAGCTTGGAAGTCTCGCGATTCAAAATACCCTCCAATCAGCCAGCGTAATTTTTCAGCCTCAGCAGGAGACTGTAAGCGTAATTCCTGACTAAAAATTGTTGAATCAAATTGATTGGTAACCGAGCCCCCGTCAAGGGCAGTGTAGTCTAGATCTGTCTCTTGATCTACTAGGGAAAAACGCCGTGAGCTAATAGAAGTAAAGCGAACTTTAGCACCACTATAGGATACCTTGAGGGCTTGAGTGTTAGCACTAAAATCATTAAAACCATTGACATCTTGGTCGGTGGTAAAGGGATCGTCTCTTTGTAAGGGGATAAAAGGTGCGCCTCCATCTCGATAGTCTTCAAAAGAACCGTTTAAAGTTATTTCCCAATCTTGGTTAGGAGTCCAGAGTAGTTTGGCTCTTCCATTGCCTCCAGATTGGTCATCGACAGTATTATCTTGGGCAGTGTTTTCGATAAAGCCATCTCGCGAACTATAACCCCCTGATAAACGTAGGGCTAATTTATCTTTAACTATTGGTGCGCTGAAGCTTGCCTGACTTTGAAAGTTATCAAAATTACCATAGCTAATATCACCCAGAAATTCTAATCGATCGCTAGGTTGGCGAGTAATAATATTGACTGCTCCTGCGATCCCACTTCGACCATAGAGAATATTTTGTGGACCTCGCAAAATTTCTACTCGTTCGAGATCGACCAAATTTTGATCGAGAAAACCACCATAGTCATAGGGAACATCATCAATATAGAATGCTACTGCGTCACGACTAGTGAAGTTAAAGTTAGAAAACCCCCGCAAACTGTAATAGAGGAAATAGCGACTGCCTGACGCATCTAAGATTGAGAAGTTGGGGGTACTATCAGATATACCCCTTAGAGATTGAATATTACCGTCTGCTAACTGCTGTTCATCTAAAGCCGTAATACTCAAAGGAACTTCTTGTAAGCTTTCTTCGGTTCTCTGGGCGGTGACTACAATGTCGATTACTTCGTCTGTTTCGGCTTGCTCTCCAGCCTCGGAAGATACGCTTAAAATTAAATCTTTAGAAGAGGGAACTACCTCTGCGGAGGGGGTTTGTTGTTCTCCTGTAATAGTTATTTGAATACTGTTAGCGTCTATTTGAGTTACGCTAATTTCACCGATCCCTGCGGTGGGATTTGTTTCTTGAAATTGGTCTCCTTGAGGTAGAGCTAAGGTTGCATCCAAGATATCAATAATCAGTTGATTTCCTTCTGGCAGAATTAAGGGTACTAGTGTTTGTCCTATCTCGGTTTCTAAAACGATCTCTAACCCTTCTGCTGTTTGTCTAAGCTGTACCCCTGTAACTTCAGTTAATTCTCCGCGATCGCTTTGCACTAGCAAATCACGGGCGGATCTATTGTGGTAAAGTTTATCGGCTGTTTCTGGAATTGCTTGGGCTTCGACCGTCGTAAATAGTGAAAGAACTATAATGCAGATCGGAGCAAAACCATGATAGAAATAATAATTTAGCTTCATTTTTGTTTGATCTTTAGCTAGACGCAATAATGTAATTCCCAAAACAAATTGAAAGTTCGGTGTTGGTGAATTATGGTGTGCTTCTCTGGGTGAGCAATCTCGTTCAAAAAAGAGTAGAGATGATTTTAAATGCTAAATATTCCTAATAAAGAATGTATCGATCTCCAAATTCAATTCGACGATCGCAGCAAAGGACTCATCACGATATCAAAACAATATTTCCTTAACAATTAAGAGGTTGTTTATTTTTGACTTGCAACAAAAAAACAATCCGTTCCATGATTAAAGCTAACGCTAGCAAAGGAAATATTAGCAAAGGAACACTTACTATACCCCCTACTATCCAGAGATTATCAATTGACATGAATTTATCTGAGCTTATTAATGATAATAGTTACCATTATCTTCCAACAATATCATACTTAATCAGTAAAAACACGCAATTTAATTTAAAGTTTTAAGAATCAATTGTCTATTTTTATATAGTTCTTAGTACTACATTTTGCCTTATGGAAAGTAAATTACAATTTATATTAAGAAACTTATGTTTTTAATTTGATATCAAGGAAAAAATATGTTACTAGTAAGTTAAGTTGGTTTTGAGAAAGAATATCAATAAGGCGATCGCCCGAATTAAGACACAAAACTATTATCAGTAACATAAATCACAATTAAGTTGTCCAAGAATTCTGCTCAATGAGTATTGAAAAGGTAATGAGTAGTCTAAGGACGATACTCATAGATCTAGGTATACCAGAAGAGCTAATTGACTTAGATTCCTATTTATATCAAGATCTACAACTAGATTCCCTTGAAATAGTTGAACTTTCTTTAGCACTCAAGCGACAGATGGGAATCAAGGTCAAGTTAGAAACTCGTCAGGATAAAACCCTAGCTGAAGTATGTTCTTTAATCGAGTCAGCTATATCTACAAAAATAGAGGAAATAGATGTAATGTCACCATAGAAACTGAAGCCAAAGGTCTGGGAGTCGATTTAGTCTCTGTAACTAGAATTGCCAAATTAATCGCTGGTCACGATCTTGAGACTTTACAACTCGTATTTACTAACAAAGAAATAGATTATTGTCACGGGGCGACTGATTCTATATATTCTTATGCTTTGTGTTTTGGAATTAAAGAAGCTGTTGCCAAAGCTCTAGCTACGGGGCTAGTAGGAATAGATTGGAATGAAATAGAAGTAGATTTGACTGGTACGGGAAAGTGGGTCTGTCTTCAAGGAAAAGCCAAAATTCAAGCTAAGAAACTAAATATACAGCAATGGCACGTAGACTGGTGGCGATTGGACAACCATCTGTTAGTAAACGTTATAGCCACTAGTAAGAAATAGGGCATTTTTTCATGAGAAGTACTATCAATGAATTACCTAATACCTTTAATATTGCAGCTTATTTAATCCAAGAGAATCTTAAACAAGAAAGCAACAATAAAATTGCTTTTTATTACAAAGAACACACCTATACTTATGGTCAAGTAAGTAATCTAGTCAAACGTAGTGCCAGACTACTCTCTGGACTAGGAGTTAAACGAGAAAATAGAGTCAGTATACTCTTAAACAATCGACCAGAATGGATCTTCTATTTTTTGGGGGCAATCTGGTTAGGAGCTATACCAGTACCAATTAATCCTGGTTGTTCAGTTGAAGATGTTAACTATATCCTTCAAGATTCTCGCAGTGTAATTTTACTAACCAGTCAAGAGTGGCAAATGAAGCTGAGTCCTTTAACCTCAGATTATTTGTATCGTGTTTTGCTGGTAGACGGGCAAGAATCATTTATCTCTTTGTTAAGTTGCCAGTCAGAATTAAACAACTATGCCCAAACATCCCCTGATGAAGCAGCCTTTTGGCTTTATACTTCAGGAAGTACAGGCAGACCAAAAGGTGTTATCCATGCTCATCAAAGTATTACCTTCTGTGCCAGCCAGTATGGTCAGGAAACTCTGGGTTTAAATCAAAGAGATATTACATATTCAGTGGCTAATATGGCTTTTGCCTATGGTTTGGGTAATAGTCTCTATCTGCCAATGGCGATGGGTGCAGCGTCCGTGATATCTGAAGCCAATAATGTCTTTGATATTATTGAGGATATTAAACGCTATCAACCAACAGTTTTCTTTGGTATACCTAGTGTTTATAGCAGTATTTTAGAGCTAGAAGAAATTGCTAGTTTTGATGCCTCATCTCTGCGTTTGTGCGTTTCAGCTGCCGAACAATTACCAAAAAGTATCTGGCAAAAGTGGTTTGATACTCACAGCTTGGAAATTTGTGAAGGAATTGGTACAACAGAATTTCTTCATGTATTTCTCTCTAATCAACTAGGTAAGTCCAAACCAGGTAGTTCTGGTCGTCCTGTCCCTGGCTATGAAATCAAGATTATCGATGAGAATGGTCTTCCTTGTTCTATTGGAGAGATTGGAGAGTTACAGGTTCAGGGAGCAAGCCTAATGCTGGGGTATTGGAATCGACTTTCAGAGACTCGCAAAGCCGTCTTTGGCAGTCAAATGAAGACTGGAGATCGCTATAGACGAGATCGAGATGGATTTTTCTGGTTTATGGGACGCAAAGATGAATTATTTAAAGTTAATGGACAGTGGATTTCTCCTTTAGAAATCGAAGGTGTCTTATATCAACATCCCCAGGTGCGTGAGGTGGCGGTGATATCAGAGTCTAACGATGGTCAGCACTTAACCGAAATCATTGCCTATATTAGTCTGAAAGAAGAAGAGCAATTATCTCTGAAGTTAGAACGTAGCATCTATCAGTTTGTCAAGCAGCATTTGCCCCATTTTAAAGCACCGAAACGAATTTACTTTTTAGCTGAATTGCCCCGTACTCCTACAGGAAAAATTCATCGTCAATTATTGAAAAACAAATCGTCAGATTTACCCTTAGTGATGACTAGTTAACTAGGGCGTGTCATCAATTAGAAAAAAAGTGCTTTTTTCACTCTTTTAACGACCTACTACGTCTAAAAATAACCTCCGTAGCTCTGCTATGCAGAACATTTTTCTCCTTGTATCTCGCTAAAATACCTTCAAAAGCATCATTCCCTCCAAATGATGACACACCCTAATTGTCAGTCTGAAAATTCGAGATAAAGAGGAAATTAATTAATGGTATTAGAGTTTAAAGCTGCAATCAAATATCGTGAAACTTTTGTTCCTGGGAAAAGAGAACCTTTAACTGTATTAAATAATCTCCTGCAAGCTGGGATTATTAGCAAATATGTATTCTATGAAGATCGAGATGAGGTGCGAATTGCAGGTAATGAACTAGCAAAAGTATTAGTAACCAAGGAACAAGTTTTACTTGAGGGGATCGAACAATCAACCACCGAAATAGTCAACGATCCCCTAAAACAGGTAGAGAAGTTGTTAAATTCTCTATCCTTAGAAAATTGGACAGCTTATGGCTATGTGGCTTTTGACTTAGCTCGTTTCTACTCATCTTATAGTAAGTCGATCGCCGAACCACTTTGTTATTTTTTAATTCCTGAAACAGAGTTACACTTTACCAAAGAAGGAGTGCGGATTAAAACTACTCAATCATTGGAGCAAGTTAGAGAACAATTATTTGTTGATTCACAACTACCCAGTTATACATCAACATCTCTAACTATAGATGAAAGCGATCGCGAACACTACCAAAACATCGTCAGTGAGATGATTGAGGCAGTGCAACAATCTTACTTACATAAGGCGATTATTTCTCGTCCTCGTCAGATTCTTGGTCAGTTAGATGTTTTGGGAACTTATACGATTGGCTCTCAAGCTAATAACGCTGCCCGATCCTACTGTTTAGATTTGGCAGACGTGCAAGCAGTGGGTTTTAGTCCTGAAACCTTAATGGAAGTAAATGAAGAAGGTTTTGTGACCACCAACCCCTTAGCAGGAACTAAACCCCGTGGTGCAAGTATCGAAGAAGACATCAAATTTAATAACCAACTATTTACTGATGCTAAGGAAGTAAAGGAGCATTCCTTGTCAATTTGGTTAGCGCAAAATGAAATTGCTTCTGTATGTCTGCCAGAAACAATTCAAATTTTTAACTTTATGGAGGTCAAAAAATATCGTTGCGTTCAACATCTATCCTCTAGGGTAGGGGGTCAACTTCAGTCAGATAAAACCCTTTGGGATGCTCTAAAAGTTCTATTTCCAGGAATTACGGTTTCAGGAATTAACAAATACAAAGCCTTAGAATGGATCGATCGCTTAGAAAATGAACCAAGAGGACTTTATGCAGGGGCTATTGGTTGGGTAGATAGTCGGGGTAAAGCAGATCTGGCTCTTTCTTTACGGTCAGTTTATCAGTATGGCGATCGAGTTTGCCTGAATGCAGGAGCGGGAATTATTGCCGAATCAGTTCCTCAAAATGAATATATCGAGTCCGTCAACAAGATGAACACGATGTTAAATAATTTGGTGCTTACAACAAAGTAGTTATCTTGAGATGATTATAGATATTCAACGTCAGATATATCAGAGTTTATCTAAAAGTCAAGCCCAAAACCTTGGAGTTGTTGGTCAGGGTATTTATCTAGTTGAAATTGATAAATTTCAAATGCTAAGAAATATCTTAGGCGAATCTTTCGAGCAACGTTGTTTTACTGAGGGTGAAAGAGGTCATTCTTTTTCAGGAACTCGCCGTCTTCAGTTTTTTGCAGGTCGTTGGGCAGCAAAAGAAGCAGTAGTTAAAGCAATGGAACGCTCAAGAATACCCGAAAATTCTTGGCTAGAAATTGAAATTCCTAAAAAAGCTACAGGAGAACCATCAGTCCTATTGACTGGAGAAGTTAAAACCATTGCTCAACAACTAGGTATTAAACGATGGCTTTTAAGCATTAGTCATACTTCATCCTATGCAGTAGCTAGTGCGATCGCTCTTAGCAGCTGATAGCTAGAAAATAATATCCTCAATGTCGCTTCTAGTTTTGGTGATGAAGAACAAAAAAGATTTCTCTTCTGGGTCAAAAGTTCCCATAAATCATCAGTTAAAAGGTTTTTTGACTACAACATAGATGATTTAGTGGCTACGTTCCCTACTGCCAATCGATAAACATACTAAGCTAATTAAGCTAAATTAATCTATGGTTTACTATCAAGCAGGAATTAGCTCCCTGGCAGTTTGTTTTCCGAAAACAATCCGTACTAACGACTATTGGCAGCAAAAGTATCCTGAGTTAGTGCCTCCACTCCGTAAGAAACGAACAGCCAGAAATAAATCTACCCTTGAATTTGGGGAATTGGATATTTGGTCTCAGGAAGTTGCACCCTATTTAACCGATCCCTTTCGGGGTAATGTAGAGCGTAGAGTAGTTGATAACAATGAATCTTCTCTGACATTAGAATATGGTGCAGCTCAAGATGCACTAAATGCAGCTCAACTTTCTCCAGAGCAAATCGATCTCATCATTGTTAGTTCTTTATTTGGGAAACAATCTATTGCGGGAAATGCTGTTCATCTCGCCGATAAGTTCAACTTGAGTATTCCAGCTTGGAATTTGGAGTCTACTTGTTCTAGTGCTTTAATTGCTCTCCAGAATGCCTGTGCCTTAATTAAATCAGGGGAGTACACTCGAATATTGGTAGTTACTTCTCATCTTGGTTCTTATGCAGTAGATGATCGGGACACTCTGGCTTGGTCAATGGGGGATGGTGCAGGAGCTTTAATAGTTGAGAAACTCGAACAATACCATGGCGTTCTGGGAACAAAGATTGTCAATACCGCCTCTACCTGTGGTGCTTATACTCAGGAAATGATGGTTGATAGTGAGGGTATACAACGTATCTCTACCCGCACAGGAGAGAATGCGAGTATGATAGCTTTAACTGCCGTTGATTTTGTGCGTACTTGTTGTCAGGGTGCTGCGGGAGTTGCGGAGGTCAGTTTACAAAACATTGACTATTTTGTTTTTAATACTCCTACAGCTTGGTATGCTAGTGTATGTGCTAAAGCTTTAGGTATTGGGCCAGATAAGGTAATTAATCTTTATCCTCGTTACGCTAATATTGGCCCAGTATATCCCATTGCAAATCTTTATCATGCAGCATTAAGCAAAAAAATTAAGGCTGGCGATCTTGTTTTAGTTTATAGTAACGGTGCAGGAGCTACTGCTACCGCCCACATCATGCGCTGGGGTAATGTAAACTTAGGCTCAATTCCTGCTGCTCCTATCAGGGTTACACCAGAGCAAGAGCAGATCGTCACAACTTTATCCGAAAAATCTGCTTCTGAGATCTCCTTGGAAGTCAAGAATAATCAATTCTCCCAAGAGCAAATTTTAGCTGTTAAACCAGAAGAACGACGGCAACTTTTAGAAACATATGTATTGCAAGTATTAAGCGATTTACTTCAAGTTGACAGTTTTCAACTGGACTCACAACAATCTTTAAGTCACTTAATTGATTCTTTAATCGCTTTAGAGTTAAAACGCAGAATTGAAAACGATCTCAAGATTTCAGTACCAATGAAAGAGTTTTTTCAAAACGATCGCCTAGAACAATTAATTGATTTCTTATTAGTTCAATTGACTATTACTAGCTTAACTACCCCGTCATCTGTCACTGAGGAAAAAGGAGAAAATATCCAAGAATTTGTGCTGTAGTTCCTGTTTTCTATATCGATCGCTTTACAGAATTATGAGGAGAGTTAACTTTGAGTTTATCTGAGATATTATTACAACTGGCAGAGCAAGGAGTAAAGTTAAATATAGACTCCGAAGATCCTAATCAATTAAGAATTCTTGCTCCCCAAGGTGTTCTAAACCCAGAATTACAGCAAGTTTTATTAGAGCAGAAATCAGCTATTCTCTCTTTATTAAAAGATCGGAAAACTGAAACGGGGATAAATCAACTACCAGAAGTTGTTCCTTGTCCTCAGCAAAATCATCAGCCTTTTCCTCTAACTGATATCCAGCACGCCTTTTGGGTAGGTCGTAGTGGGGTGTTAGAACTAGGCAGTGTCTCTAACCACGGCTATTACGAAATTGAAGGTGATGACCTCGATCTGACCCGACTCGATCGGGCACTAGTACGGTTAATTGCCAGACATGATATGTTGCGAGCAGTAATATTATCTGACGGACAGCAGCAAATTCTAGCAACAGTACCTGACTACGAGATAAAAATTCTCGATCTGAGCGCAGAAACACCAAAAGTAATTGCTCAACAGTTAGAAGAAATTCGTAGTTGTCTCTCCCATCAAGTATTACAGGCAGATAGTTGGCCTTTGTTTGAATTTCGGGCAACTCTGTTACCAAACCAAAAGGTGAGATTGCACATTAGCTATGACCTGTTAATTTTTGATGCTTGGAGTTTATTTCTACTGTTTGACGAATGGTTTAAACTTTATCAACAGCCTGAATATGTCTTACCTCCTCTAGAACTAACCTTTAGAGATTATGTCATGGGAGAGCAGGGCTTACCCCAAACAGAGCTTTATCAGCGATCGCAAGATTACTGGCTGGCACGGTTAGATAATTTATTCCCTGCACCAGACTTACCTTTAGTTAAAAATCCTCAAGAGCTAGAAGATTATCGCTGTCGTCGTTATGAAAGTCGGTTAGAACCTGTGAATTGGCAGCAGTTACAACAGCGAGGTAAAAAAGCTGGTCTAAGCCCTTCAGGAGTATTATTAGCTGCTTTTACAGAAATATTGACATTATGGAGCCATAACCCTCAATTTACTGTTAATCTAGCTTTATTTAATCGTTTACCTCTACATCCTCAAGTCAATCAGATATTAGGTAACTTTACCTCCGTAACTCTATTAACGGTTGATAACTCTGCCAAAGAATCCTTTAGCGATCGCGCCAGACGTATACAGGGTCAATTGTGGCAAGATTTGGAACATCGTTATTTTAATGGGGTAGAAGTAACAAGAGCCTTAAATCATCGGCAGCATAGTACACCCAAAGCAATGCCAGTAGTCTTTACTAGTACTTTAGGTTTAGAGGCTTTAGGACAAGAAACCGCTACTTTTAATCATTTTGGTGAGTTAGTTTATGCTAGCGCACAAGCTTCACAAGCCTGGATGGATATTCAAGTATGGCAAGAACATGGTGCTTTAACATTTAACTGGGATGTAGTGGAAGAATTGTTCCCTAAAGGGTTAATTGAATCCATGTTTCAATCCTATTGTCAGTTACTTAATCAACTGGCTACAGAGGAAGCAGCTTGGAGTGAAACTAGCCGACAATTATTACCAACAGATCGACTAGCTACTATAAATCGGCTTAATGCCACAGCTTTTCCCATAGCTGACAAATTACTGCATAGCTTATTTATAGATCGGGTAAAAAATCAAGGTCAAGATTTAGCGGTAATTGCTGGCGAACATACCTTTACCTATCAGGAATTATCTTATCGGGTTAACCAACTGGGCTGGTGTCTGCGAGAGATGGGAGCTAAACCCAACCAGCTGATTGGAGTAATGATGGAAAAAGGATGGGAGCAGATTGTAGCCGTAATGGGAATTTTAGCTTCTGGAGCAGCCTATGTACCCATCGACCCTGGACTACCCAAAAAACGTCGAGGATATATACTCAAAAATAGCGGAGTCAAAATTGTCCTGACTCAATCTTGGCTAGAAAGGCAATTAGCTTTACCTCCAGAGATGAACTCGATTAACGTTGACTACCAAGATGGGAAAAACTCAAACAATCAGCATCTTGAGCCAGTTCAAACCCCTGAAGATTTGGCTTATCTAATTTATACTTCTGGTTCTACAGGAACACCCAAAGGAGTTCGGATTGACCATCGCGGTGCAGTCAATACCATTCTAGATATTAATCAACGTTTTGGGATTAATCAAAGCGATCGCCTTTTAGCATTATCTTCTCTTAGTTTTGATTTATCAGTCTACGATATTTTTGGTACTTTGGCAGCAGGAGGTACGATTGTTGTTCCCCAAGCTTCTAGGAGTAAAGACCCCTCTCACTGGCTAGAGTTAATTTCCCAACACCAAATCAGTATTTGGAATTCTGTACCAGCCTTAATGCAGATGATGGTAGACTATGGTGGTGACGAAGCTCAAGTATTGACTTCTCTAAGATTAGTATTACTTAGTGGGGATGGAATTCCCTTGAACTTACCAACCAAGATTAAATCTTTAGTATCAGATATTCAGGTAATCAGTTTAGGTGGTGCTACAGAGGCTTCAATTTGGTCTATCTTCTATTCCATTGAGAAAGTTGAATCGACCTGGAATAGTATTCCCTATGGTCGTCCTCTAGCCAATCAGCGTTTTTATGTCTTTAATCATATATTAGAGCCTTGTCCAACTTGGGTAATAGGACAGCTTTATATTGGTGGTGTGGGATTAGCTCAAGGTTACTGGCGAGATGAGGCTAAAACCGCAGCTAGTTTTATTAATCATCCTGATACGGGAGAACGATTATACCGTACAGGAGACTTAGGACGTTATCTGCCAGATAGCAATATTGAGTTTCTTGGTAGGGAAGATTTTCAAGTCAAGATTAACGGTCATCGTATCGAGTTGGGAGAAATAGAGACGTTACTAGAACAGTATCCAGGAATTGAGCAGGCATTAGTTATCGTAGTTGGTAAACAACCTCAAGACAAGCGTTTAGTAGCATATATTGTAGCTTTACAGTCCATTGATGATAGTGAATTACGGGGTTTTTTGGGCGATCGCTTACCTGACTATATGCTGCCTTCAGCATTTATTATGCTCGATCAATTGCCCCTATCTGCTAATGGCAAGATAGATCGTAAAGCACTACCCTTACCAGAAAATTTCTTCTCAGAATTAACAGTTAACTATTTAGCACCACAAAATGAACTAGAACAAACTATTAGTAACATCTGGCAAGAGGTTTTAAGTTTAGAAAAAGTCGGTGTCAATCATAACTTTTTTGAAGCTGGAGGTAACTCATTACTTATTACATCGGTTTATAGTCAAATCAAAAATATTTTACCTAATTACATCGAATATATTTCCCTTTTTGACTTGTTTAAATATCCTAGTATTCGAGAATTAGCAACTTACTTATCCTTATCTCAAAAGAAAGATTTTAATTATTCCTTAGATACCAAAGTCGATCTTACTAAAAAGCTAGATCGAGCCAAAATGCGAGTCAGACAAAAACTGCAAAAATCTCGAACAATCAGAGCCAATAAATAATAACTATCATTTAATAATTTAAATACCATCATGACAGTACAGCAAAATGGTTTAGAAGTAGCAGTCATTGGTATGGCTGGACGTTTTCCAGGCAGCAAAAATATCGAACAGTTTTGGCAAAATTTGACAGCAGGAAGGGAATTTACTTCTGTTTTTGACGAAGAGAGTACTCCAGAACAGATTAAGGCTGCTGCTTTACTAGAAGATGTAGATCGATTTGATGCTTCCTTTTTTGGCATTAATCCCAGAGAAGCTGAGATTATGGATCCTCAACACCGTATATTTCTAGAGTGTGCTTGGTCAGCATTAGAGAATGCGGGGTACGATACAGCCAGGGAAGAGCGACCCATTGGAGTATATGCAGGAGTGGGTACTAGCACTTACTTACTCTACAATTTGCTTCCCAATAATCTCAATCAAACTATGGGATATTTTCCTACCCTGCTAGCTTCAGACAAAGATTATGCACCTACCCGTGTCTCTTACAAACTAAATCTTAAAGGGCCTAGCCTCAGCATCGGTACAGCCTGTTCTAGTTCCCTTGTTGCCGTCAATCTCGCCTATCAAAGTTTACTTGGTGGAGAATGTGACATGGCTTTAGCAGCGGGAGTTTCCATTAAAGCTCCCCAAAATGCTGCTACCCTTTGTCCAGAAGGAGTATCTACTGACGGACATTGCCGAGCCTTTGATGCTCGTGCCAGTGGAACTATTGGCGGTAATGGAGTGGGAGTAGTTGTCCTCAAGCGTTTGGCAGATGCGATCGCCGATGGAGACTATATATATGCAGTAATCAAAGGATCTGCCGTCAATAATGATGGAGCGGTCAAAGTTAGTTATACTGCCCCCAGCGAAAAAGCTCAAACTCAAGTAATTCAGACTGCCCAATTAATGGCGGAAGTTGCCCCAGAAACTATTACCTATGTAGAAACCCATGGCACGGGAACTATGATGGGCGATCCAATTGAAATTGCTGCTCTTAAACAGGCTTTTGCCACTGACAAAAAGAATTATTGTGCAATTGGTTCGGTCAAAACAAATCTGGGACATTTGGATGCAGCAGCAGGAATTACTAGCTTTATTAAGACAGTTTTGTCCCTAGATCGTCAGTTAATTCCCCCCAGTATTAATTTTGAAACCCCATCTCCCCAAATTGATTTTGCCAATAGTCCCTTTTTTGTCAACACTGAGTTGTCTAAGTGGGAAGCTAACGGTACTCCCCGCAGAGCAGGGGTAAGTTCTTTTGGTTTTGGCGGTACTAATGCCCATATTGTCCTCGAAGAAGCACCCATAGGGGAGCAGAGGAGCAGAGGAGCAGGGGAGCAAGGGAGAAAATACAATTTGCTTGCCCTTTCAGCTAAAACTAGTTCTGCTTTAGAAACTGCTACAAATAATTTAGCCACATACCTCCGAGAACATCCCGAAGTTAACTTGGCTGATGTAGCTTATACTCTCCAAGTTGGTCGCCAGAACTTTCCCCATAAACGGGCTGTAATATGTCAAACTGTTCAGGATGCTATTCTTGGCTTAGATGACCCCAAAAGAGTCCTAACTAACTGTCAAGCAACTGATAAAAAAGCGATCGCTTTTCTCTTTACAGGATTGGGAACTCACTATGTTGGGATGGCACAGGAACTTTATCAACTAGAGCCAGTATTTAAAAAAGAAGTAGATCGTTGTTGTCAATTACTCGAACCACTTTTAGGTCTAGATCTTCGGGGAGTTATTTATCCTCAGCAGGATGCTAAATCAACTGCTACCTCAGCCAAGGCACAGAAAATTGATTTACGCCAAATGCTGGGACGCGATCGATCGGAAGCAGATCCCGCAGCAGCTAAACTCAATCAAACCCACCTAACTCAGCCGGCTATTTTTGTAATTGAGTATGCTTTAGCCCAACTGTGGAAATCTTGGGGCATTAGTCCCAGTGCCATGATTGGTTATAGTATTGGAGAATATGTAGCAGCGACTATTGCGGGAGTATTTTCCTTAGAGGATGCCCTGACTCTCGTTGCTAAAAGAGCCGAAATGATTGCTCAACTACCAAAGGGAAGTATGCTAGCAGTGCCTCTGACGGAGTCAGAAATACTACCCTTACTTAATGAGCAGTTATCCCTCTCTGCGGTCAATGGTTCTAATCAATGTGTAGTAGCAGGAACTTCAGAAGCGGTCAATAAGTTAGAAGAGCAGCTAGTTAGACAAGGAATGGCTTGTCGGCGTTTGCAAACTTCCCACGCTTTCCATTCACAAATGATGGAAGCCATTGCCACTCCCTTCAAAGAACTAGTTGCTGGTTTCCAGCTTAATCCACCTCAAATTCTCTATTTATCCAATCTAACGGGTACTTGGGTTACTCCAGAACAAGTCACTAATGCTGATTACTGGGTACAACATCTATGTCAACCCGTGCGCTTTGCTCAGGAGGTGCAGGAGCTATGGCAGCAGCAACAGCTAATTATGTTAGAAATTGGTGCGGGACAGACTTTAAGCAGCTTGGCTTTGCAATGTTTAGATTCAGTTCCTGCCAGCGATAAAATTGCCCTTCCTTCCCTGCGCCATGCTTTTGAAGGACAGTCTGATTCTGCCTTTATCCTCAATACAATTGCTCAATTGTGGCTCGCAGGAATAGAGATTGACTGGTGGGCATTATCCGCCCAGCAAAATCGACAGCGAGTACCTTTACCTACCTATCCTTTTGAAGGACAACGTTATTGGATCGATCCTCCCGCAGCCGATCTAGGGACTAGCAGAGTAAACACCCCAGACTTATGGCAGTCTTTAGTCACCACCGCTCAAAATCAGGCGATCGCTGGATTATCTCAACTCGATCGCCAACTACACGAAATCCAGCGACAGAGTTTAGATCGATTGTGTATTGCCTATATCAAAAAAACTTTTAAGGATCTAGGATTGTTCCAGGGAGAGCAAGATAAATATTCCCTGGCGGAATTAATCGAGCAATCCCACACTGTTCCTCGCTATCAAGAATTATTAGCGCGTTGGCTGGATATCTTAGTCCAACGGGAAGAACTCCAAAGAGATGAAGCGGGTAACTTTAGCCAATTAAAGGTAGAAACAGAATCAATCTCTGACCTAGTAAAAGATGTTCAAGAAAAGTCCGCAGGAGTTTTAGACCTAGAGTGGATCGATATTTATCACAACTATGGTGTCAACCTACCCGTAATTCTGACAGGGGAGCGACAACCCTTAGAATTTCACTTTTCGATGAATTTACAACAAGAAGGATATACCTTACCAGAGTATCCTTCAATGGATTACTACGAGCCAATTATGCGTTCTATTATCCAACAGTTAGTAAATTCCTTACCTGCAAACAGAAAACTGCGTATATTAGAGCTTGGGGCAGGAACAGGAAGTGCTACAGAAAAAATCTTACCTTTATTACCACCAGAAGCTACTGAATACACTTTTACCGATGTGGGCAGCTTTTTTATCAATCTTGCCCAAGAGAAATTCAGGGAATATTCCTTTATTGAGTATGGAGTGCTAGATGTAGAAAAATCTCCCCAGGAACAAGGATATAACCTTCATGACTACGACCTAGTAATTGCCTTTAACGTGCTGCACGTGGCTCGAAATATAGATGCGACTATCGATTATGGGCGATCGCTAATAGCTCCTAAAGGTTTACTACTATTGTGGGAGATTACTAGAGAAAGATTAGAAGCAGACATTATGGATGGGGTCTTGATGCAGCCCATTGAAGATCCAGAGCAAGTTCGTAATATGGGTAATCCCTATTTATCAGCCCAACAATGGCAAGAAAAATTAATTACTCACGGCTTTTCCAAGGTTGAAGCCTTTTCTGAATTTACTGCTTTTGGCGAACATATCATAGTAGCTGAAGCAGACCTCTCAGCCTCCTCATCTGCGTTGCCAGCTTTTAGCGTACCTCAAGCTAAAGTAAATTCTAATCTAGAAAAAGCAAGTCCAACAAATCCAGGTCAGAAAAAATCAGATCTTGCTGACTGGTTTTATCTACCTTCTTGGAAGCGATCGCCTTTACCATCCAGATTACCCTCAACTGATGTCAAATGTTGGTTAGTTTTCCAAGATGATTCTGGTTTGGCAGCAGAAATCATCGACCAACTAAAGGAGCGAGATAATAAACTGGTTATCGTACGTTCGGGAACAACTTTTGACCAGTCGGGCGATCGACAACGCACCTATACAATTAATCCTCAAAGCCAAGCTGACTATCAAACCCTAGTAGCAGAACTACTCAAGCTAAATTTATTACCCCAAAAGATCCTTCATTGCTGGAGTTTAAATAATCCCTCCGACCCATCTAAGGCAGACGAATTAGGATTTTATAGCTTACTATTTCTCGCCCAAGCATTAGGCAAACAAAATCTGACAGAGCGGATGGAAATTAATCTAATTTCCCAAAACTTACAAGAAGTAGTAGGAACAGAAACTTTAATTCCCCGCAAAGCCCTAGTCATGGGTGCTGTTAAGGTGATTCCTACCGAATATCCTCAGTTTTCTTGTCGCAGTATCGATGTACAGCTAACTAATTCTGCTAGCAAACAGCTAATTGCCGAGCAATTAATCACTGAATTAAATTGTCCCATTGTCGAATCAACTATTGCCTATCGCGGTCAACATCGCTGGGTACAAATCTTTGACCCAGTTAAACTCACTCCTCAAGTTGAAGACACTTCCCTACTGAGCCCTCAAGGAATTTATCTAATTACAGGAGGCTTAGGACGTATTGGTTTAGTCGTAGCCAAATATCTCGCCCAAACAGTAGGAGCAAAACTAGTGCTGACGGGCAGATCGGAATTTCCGCCAGCAGAACAATGGTCAACCTGGTTAAATCAGCACGATGAAGCAGATCTTGTCAGTAGCAAAATACGACAGCTAAAAGAGATTGAAGGATTGGGGGGAGAAATCTTTATTGCCCAGGCTGATGTTAGCGATCTCAGTTCAATGCAGACATTAGTAGCCAGAGTAGAAGAACAATGGGGAAAGATTCAGGGGGTAATTCATGCTGCTGGCATTCCTGTCCCTGGAAAAATTCAAGACAGAACTCCCGAGGTAATTAAATCAGTCTTAGCTGCCAAAGTAGAAGGAGTCACGGTTTTAGAGCAGGTGTTACAGTTAACCGAGCTAGACTTTTTCCTCTTATTTTCTTCTCTTAGCTCTGTCTCTGGTGGCTATGCAGTGGATTATGTAGCAGCTAGTCACTTTTTAGATACCTATGCCAATTACTGTCGGAGTAATAGTTCTCATTGTCCTTTAACAGTAGCGATCGATTGGGATACTTGGCAAATGGCACACCAAGCCAATATTCCCGCCGAACTACAGTTATTTTACGAACAAAACCAAAAAACCAATATTACTCCCGAAGAGGGAATCAAAATCTTAGAGCGTATCCTCAGCCAGCAATTTCCGCAAATCCTAGTTTCACCCAAAGAGCTAGAGTTTGCCATTCAACAACATCGCTCTGCTCAAAAACTAGAGAGTGGTACGGAGATTAATCCCACTCAAAAATCATACCCCCGTCCCAATCTTCGCAATGCCTATGTCATGCCTAGTAATGACACCGAAAGTGCGATCGCCAAAGTGTGGCAGAAATTCCTTGGTATCGAAGCCATCGGCATTCACGATAATTTCTTCGCTTTGGGTGGAGATTCCTTAACTGGAAGTATCTTGATTAACCAATTGCGAGATGACTTTCAACTAGAACTCCCCGTGCGGAGTCTGTTTGAATCACCTACCATCGCCGAATTAGCCATTCTCATTGAGAATCTGCTGATCGCCGAATTAGAAGCCCTAGACGAAGACGAAGCCAAATCCCTGATCCAGCAAGCCTGATAGTTTATGTGGGAGAGACAGAGATACCCTTCCCTTCTACCAAACTTCCATAACTCCAAAAGCCCATGATTAATCAACTACCTTTCCTACTTGCCCTGCTCTCTGCTGCCCTTTTTGGCTTATCTACCCCTGCCAGTAAATTGTTGCTCGAACCCTTATCACCTTTCCAGTTAGCAGGGATGTTATATCTGGGGGCAGCGATTGGGGTAGTACCCTGGTTAATCAAAACGAGAGTATTATTTTTTCCCTGGCAACTAAGTCGCCGAAATAGATTGTATCTTTTAGGCGCGATCGCCAATGGCGGAATTTTAGGTCCTGTATTTCTCCTCTTGGGATTAAAATTAGCTTCTGCTGCTTCTGCATCCTTGTGGTTAAACCTGGAATTAGTTGCCACTGCCATACTGGGCTATTGCCTGTTTAAAGACCATTTGGGTCGTATTGGTTGGCTGGGGGTCGGAGGGTGTTTTTTGGCTGCCAGTTTGCTTTCTTGGGGAGAAGGTAGTGCGGGTATCAGAGCAGGTCTACTAGTGGCTTTAGGCTGTATTTGTTGGGGATTTGACAACCATCTAACAGCCTTGATTGATGGCATTCCCCCCGCTCAAAGTACTTTTTGGAAGGGCATAGTTGCAGGTTGTATCAATTTAACCATTGGTATGGTCTTAACTCCTCTAACGGCTACCCCAACTGTAATTGGTTGGAGCTTGGTTGTCGGTATCTTAGCTTATGGCTTGAGTATTGTCCTTTATATCACCTCTGCCCAGGATTTAGGGGCGACTCGTTCCCAATTAATTTTTGCTTGCGCACCTTTTTTTGGGGTAGTCTTTTCGGCGATCGCGCTGCAAGAACAAATTACCTTCATTTAACTAATGGCGATCGCTATCAAAATTAGATCTATCCTAGCTCTATTCCAAGACCAACATATCCATAGCCATCAGCACCAAGTCATGAATCATCAACATTTACATCGTCATAACGACAAGCATCACAATCATCATCGCGATCGCCCTCAAGATTCTTTGTCCAACGTCCATTCCCACTGGCACGAACATCAGGCAATGGCTCATACCCATCCACATCTCCCCGATCTGCATCATCGGCACAATCATGACTAACATTTGTAAATTTCTCTGAGTTACTATCATTATGAAAATTCAATCAGTTGGTGTTATTGGTGCAGGAACAATGGGCATTGGTGTTGCCCAAAATCTAGCCCAAACAGGTCATCAAGTTACTTTAATTGATATATCCGAGCAGATTTTAGAACGGGCCCAAGTCGAGATCCGTCATGGTCTGCGCCTACAAAACTTTTTTGCTACTCGTGCTGGCAATACTACAGAAATTTTGGCTCGGATTAATTTTTCTACTGACTATCAGTTATTAGACCAAGCTGAATTCGTGGTGGAAAACGCTACCGAAAAGTGGGATATCAAACAAAATATTTATCATCAAATAGACCGCATATGTCCTCCCAAAACTATCTTTGCTGCTAATACTTCGGCAATTTCGATCACTCGCTTTGCAGGCAATACTAATCGCCCCGACAAAGTAATTGGGATGCACTTTATGAATCCCGTCCCAATCAAACCAATGGTGGAATTAATTCGTGGATACCATACCAGCGATACCACTATAGAAACTGCCCAAGAATTTCTAACCCAGATGGGTAAAGATTCCATCGTCGTTAACGATGCCCCTGGCTTTGTGACTAATCGAGTGATGATGTTGACCATCAATGAAGCAATTTTTATTCTTCAAGAAGGAACAGCTTCCGTATCAGAAATTGACAGGCTCTTCAAAGGTTGCTTTGGTCATAAAATGGGCCCCTTAGAAACTGCCGACTTAATTGGATTAGATACGATTCTCTATTCGATCGAGGTTTTATACGACAGCTTTAACGATGGTAAATATCGCCCCTGTCCTCTCTTGAAAAAAATGGTAGATGCGGGCTTACACGGTCGTAAGAACGGTCGTGGTTTTTATAACTACAGCCAAACAGCCAAAGTAAAACAAACAGTTAAAGTAGCGTAATTTTATCAAGGACAAAACCATGACAGAAATCAAAGCGAAAATCAACCATTTTCTGGCAGATTATTTTGAAGATCGCCAGCTACAGGAAGACGAGGACATCTTTGCATCGGGCTTTATTAATTCAATGTTTGCCATGCAGCTAGTTTTGTTTGTCGAACAAGAATTTGAAGTAACCATTGAAGATGACGAACTAGACTTCGATAACTTTAGAACCATCAACGCGATGGCAAATTTACTAGAACGTAAAAAAGTCGCCCTGAGTAATTAGATCCTCCACTATGTCTTCATCAGAAACCAATCTTATCCGCAAATCTCGGCTTTCTTTGGCAAAACAACAACTCCTCGCCCAAAGATTGCGGGGAGAATCAACATCTGCAACGGCTAAATATCCTTCTGTCATCTCTAGGTTGAGCGATCGCCAACAACCTTTTCCCCTAACTGATATTCAACAAGCGTATTGGGTTGGTCGTCAGGGAGGCTTGGAGTTGGGTAATATTTCGACTCACGGCTATTTTGAGATTGAAACCCAGGACATCACAGTAGCCCAATTTGAACGGGGATGGCAGCAATTAATCCAACGTCATGAGATGTTACGGACAATCTTTCGTCCCGACGGGCAACAGCAAATTCTAGCTGACGTACTAGATTACCAGATTTCCTTTCAAGATCTTCAGGCAGAAAACTCAGAGACAATTGAGGCTTGTTTGCATCAAATTCGCCAGCAGATGTCCCATCATGTATTCACTCTCGATCGCTGGCCCCTATTTGAAATTCAAGCCCTGTGCTTGGAGGGGAACAAAGTAAGATTTTGCTTTAGTTTAGACGTCCTAATTGCCGATGCTTGGAGTTGCGAACTTTTATTTGCGGAACTGGGGGACTTAATTAAACAACCCGATCTTGCTTTGCCTCCCCTAGAATTATCTTTTCGCGATTATGTTTTAGCAGAACGAGATTTTCAAGATTCCCCCCTCTATCGTCGCGCCCAAGATTATTGGCACGAACGTCTAGATGAGATTCCTCCCGCCCCCAAATTACCATTACAAAAGAGCCTGCAAGAAATTGCCTCTCCTCATTTTGTCCGTCGGGAAAAAAAACTTAGTGCTGCTACTTGGCAACAACTCAAACAACGCGCCCACCAGGTCAATTTAACACCATCGGGAATTTTATTGGCAGCTTTTGCCGAAATATTGACTATTTGGAGTAAAAATCCTCGATTTACACTTAATTTGACTCTTTATAATCGTTTGCCTTTACATCCAGAAGTTAATCAAATTGTGGGAGATTTTACTTCCGTAACTTTATTGGCAGTTGATAATTCGGCAAGAGATTCTTTCACTGCTAGGGCAAAAAGAATTCAAGAACAATTTTGGAACGATCTCGATCGCAGTCACTACAGTGGAGTCAAAGTTATTCGAGAACTAGCGAAAAGGCAACAGTGTCCCGCAGCAGCTTTGATGCCAGTTATTTTTACAAGTACTCTCACCAATCAAAGTTTAACCCGCGAAAATGCCGAACCCAGTCAGGATAGTTATAACCGAGATATGCTCAAAGGGTTGGGAAATATGGTCTATATGATTACCCAAACTCCTCAAGTTTATCTCGATCATCAAGTGTTCTTCAAACCCTCTGGGGAATTGGTGCTGAATTGGGATTGTATAGAGGAACTTTTTCCTGAAGGGCTTCTAGATGAGATGTTTGCAGCCTATGGCACTTTGCTGGAAAAATTAGCCACCGAAGATGAGGTTTGGCAAGCTAAAACTATTCAGCTATTACCCCAGCAACAGTTAGAACAGCTAGCAAACTTTAATCAGACAGAAGCACCCTTTAAAAAAGAAGATACTCTATTACATAGTCTATTTTTTGAACGAGTTCAACAACAACCAGAAGCAACGGCGGTTATAGCTGGCGATCGCACCTTAAGTTATCAAGAAGTGAGCGATCGCGCCCTGCAATTGGGCAGACAACTAAAAGACTTGGGAGCAACTCCGAACCAACTGGTGGCAGTAGTCATGGAAAAAGGTTGGGAACAAGTAGTAGCTGTTCTGGGGGTTCTCGCTTCTGGTGCAGCCTATGTGCCTATAGACCCTAGTTTGCCTTTAGAACGTCGTGAATATCTCTTAAAACAGGGATACGTCAAGATTGTCTTAACTCAAGCAAAACACAACCGCTCTTTAGAATGGTCGGCAGGACTTAAACGTATTTGCGTTGATACTCTCGAATACTCTCCTTTGGCTCAATTACCAGAATTTGTGCAGCAACCAGGAGATATAGCCTATGTAATCTACACTTCTGGTTCAACGGGAATGCCTAAAGGGGTGACGATCGATCATCAGGGGGCAGTTAACACTATTGTTGATATTAACCAACGTTTTGCCATTAATCAAAGCGATCGTCTTTTGGCATTATCTTCCCTCAGTTTTGATTTGTCAGTCTACGATATTTTTGGCACTTTAGCTGCGGGGGGAACAATTGTCATTCCCCCCGCAGAAAGAATCAAAGATCCCTCTCATTGGTTAGAATTACTGCTGCAACATCAGATAACCATCTGGAATACTGTGCCAGCCCTAATGGAAATGTTAGTGGAATATGTCGCAGCTTCTTCAATTCCCGTTAGTTCTCTCTTACGGTTAACCTTGCTGAGTGGGGATTGGTTACCTCTAGATTTACCAGATCAAATCACAGAGCTGTTTCCCCAGACAAAAGTAATCAGCTTAGGCGGAGCTACCGAAGCATCTATTTGGTCGATACTTTACCCCATCACCAAAGTTGACCCCGACTGGAAAAGTATCCCCTATGGTCGTCCGATGGCAAATCAAAGGTTTTATGTGCTAAACCAGGCATTTAAACCCTGTCCGTTATTTGTACCAGGACAGCTTTATATTGGTGGTATAGGATTAGCTAAGGGTTACTGGAAAGATGAAGCTAAAACCAATGCCAGCTTTATCATTCATCCTGATACAGGAGAACGGTTATATCGTACGGGAGACTTAGGACGTTATCTGCCAGACGGTAATATTGAGTTCCTCGGTAGAGAAGATTTTCAAGTTAAGATTAACGGTCATCGCATCGAGTTAGGAGAAATCGAAACAGCGATCGCTGCTCATCCAGAGATCAAAGCAACGGTGGTAACAGCAATAGAAACATCGCCCAAGAATAAGCAATTAGTAGCCTATTTGGTAGCTCATCAGGAGTCAGTCAAAGAATCTAAACTTACTGACGAATTACGGCAATTTTTGCTAGATAAGCTACCTGCTTATATGATGCCTTCAGCTTTTATCTTTTTACCCAGTTTTCCCCTCACTCCTAACGGAAAAATTGACCGCCGACAACTACCAAAACCTGAATCAAATCCAGCAAAAATCCCCCAAGCTTATGTCGCTCCAACTACCGAATTAGAAACCAAATTAAGTCAGATCGTCCAGAATATCTTGTCATTAGAGCGAGTAGGTATTTACGATAACTTCTTTGACTTGGGCGGAAATTCCGTCCATCTGGTGAAAACCCACATTCAAATAAGGGAATTAATCAAGCGGGATATTCCTATTGTGGAAATGTTTAGATATCCCACCATCAGTGCGTTAGCTCAATATCTCAACCGTTCCTCACCAGAATCAAATGCTGGCTACGAAAAATTAACTAGAGCTAAGCAGCGTCAGCGACTACAGCAGCGTCGTCAAAAACAGTCACCAAAACGTAGATAAATAATTAATAAAAAACTAATTTAAAACCATGACCGAAATAAATACTGAGTCAGAAAATTTTAATGATATTGCCATCATTGGTATGGCTGGTCGTTTTCCTGGAGCGAACAATTTAGAACAGTTTTGGCAAAATTTAGTTGACGGAGTGGAATCAATTACCTTTTTTGCGGAAGAGGAATCTGCCGAATCAAAAATTGACCCAAATTCCCTGAACAATCCTAATTATGTTAAAGCCGAACCGATCTTAGAAGATATCGAGCTGTTTGATGCGAGCTTTTTTAACTACAGTCATAAACAGGCTGAAGTTACGAGTCCAGAAGTACGCTTGATGTTGGAATGTGCTTGGTCAGCCCTAGAGAATGCGGGTTATGCCTCAGATGATTATCCTGGTTCGATTGGCGTTTTTGCTGGGAGTAACGTTAGTAACTATTTAGCTGCCACCAACCAAAGTAAGCTGATACCTTTATCCATGAGAGGGTTTGAAACTTATTTGGGTAATGACCTGAATTACTTAGCGACCCAAATTTCTTATCATCTTAATCTTAAAGGCCCTAGTATGATGGTGCAAACCGCTTGCTCCACATCATTAGTAGCTATCCATGTGGCTAATCAAAGTTTGCTCAACGGAGAATGCGATATTGCCTTAGCGGGAGCGGTTAACCTCATGCTGCCCCAGAAAAGAGGCTATCTTTATCAGGAAGGGGGAATATTTTCCTCTGATGGACACTGTAAAGCTTTTGGCTTAGATTCTCAGGGAACACTTCCTGGAAGTGGTTTAGGCATAGTGGTCTTAAAACGTTTAGAAGATGCTCTAGCAGACGGAGACGCAATTCGTGCCGTAATTAAGAGTTCAGCAATTAACAATGATGGTGCAGTTAAGGTGGGCTATACAGCCCCTAGTTTAGATGGTCAGGCAGCAGTAGTAGCCGATGCATTAGCGATCGCCAATATCGAACCCCAGGAAATTAGCTATATTGAAGCCCATGGCACGGGGACTAGTCTAGGAGATCCCATTGAAATTCAATCTTTGACGGAGGTTTTTCGTACTAGTACATCAGAAAAAGGTTTTTGTGGCATTGGTTCGGTAAAAAGTAATCTAGGACACTTGGGTGTAGCTGCGGGGATGCCCAGTGTCATCAAAACAGTTTTGGCATTGGAAAATGAATTGATTCCCCCCAGTCTCCATTGTGAACAGACCAATCCCCAGATTGATTTTGTTAATAGTCCCTTCTATGTCAATCACCAGCTGACACCCTGGAAAACTAATGGTAGTGTGCGACGGGCTGGGGTTAGTTCCCTAGGGGTAGGTGGCACTAATTCCCACCTAATTATTGAGGAAGCACCCCAAAGACAAAGTACAGCAAGTAGCAGTCCCTCAACGAATAACCCTTACCAAATTTTAATGCTGTCGGCAAAAACGGCTAAGGCTCTAGAGCGCGCTACCGATAATTTGATTAACCATTTAAAAGCCCATCCAGAACTAGATTTAGGGGATGTAGCTTACAGTCTTCAGGTTGGTCGCCGTCATTTCAAACATCGTCGCTTTATCTTGTGTCAAAGTATTGCTGATGCCATCTCTGCTGGCAAAGAACCAGGAACACCAAGAATTTCAACTCAAACCAGAAAACTCCATCCCCCTGGAGTAGTGATGATGTTTTCGGGACAGGGTTCTCAATATGTCAATATGACCAGAGAACTCTACGAATTAGAACCCTATTTTAAACAGCAGATCCACCGTTGTGGGGAAATTTTACAACCCCATCTAGATTTAGATATACGCACCATTCTCTATCCTGAAGATAGCCAAATTAAAGCAGCCAAGGCACAACTAGAACAAACAGCGATCGCTCAACCAGCTATATTTGTGATTGAATATGCTCTGGCGCAACTCTGGATGCAATGGGGCATTATGCCTCAAGCAATGGTCGGTCATAGTATTGGGGAATATGTTGCTGCTACCCTAGCGGGGGTATTTAGTCTAGAAGATGCTTTGGCTTTAGTGACTGCTAGAGGAAAATTAATGCAACAGCAGCCTCATGGTAGTATGTTGTCTGTTCCCCTCAGTTCAGAGCAAGTAACTTCTTATCTAACTACCGATTTAGCTTTGGCGGTGATTAATGGGGTTGATTCTTGCGTTGTTTCTGGTCAGACAGAAGCGATCGCAAATTTAGCTGCTGAGTTACAGTCTAAAGGAATTAATAGTCGTCTGCTCCACACTTCCCATGGCTTCCATTCGCCAATGATGGACGGGATGATTGAACCTTTCAAACAACAATTTTCTGAGATAACCCTGCACCCTCCCCAAATTCCCTACTTATCTAATTTAACGGGGACGTGGATTAAGCCTGAAGAAGCTACCGATCCTAATTATTGGGCAGCTCATTTAAGACAGACAGTTCGCTTTAGTGATAATTTACAACATCTTTGTCAAGAAGCTAATCAAATCTTACTGGAAGTGGGAGCAGGTCGTACCTTAAGTAAACTTGCCAAACAGCATCCACAAAAGCAATCAGAACAATTAATTTTAACCTCCGTCCGTCATCCTCAAGAAGAGGGAAGTGATATCAGATTTCTCTGGCAGACAGTGGGTAAACTATGGCTAGCAGGGGTCAAAATTGATTGGTCAGAATTTCAGGTCGCTCAACAGCGATTTCGCCTACCTCTTCCCACCTATCCCTTTGAACGGCAGCGTTATTGGTTAGAACCAGCAGAAGGAGATTCTAAGGTTGTAATGCTCCCAACTCATTTACCACAGCCCAGTTTAGAAGAGCTTTGGCAACCTTTAATGGAGGCAGGTCAACTTCAATCTCGCCAGGGGATCTCCAAATTTGACGAAGAGAGCTATATTGAAAATTTTCCCTCAATGGATAGAGTGTGTCTGGCTTATATTAAGCTAACGTTCCGAGAGCTAGGGGTGTGGCAAGATTCAGCGAAATCCTATTCGGAAACAGAATTATTTAACCAAGCTCAAATTGCTCCTTCTTATCAACAGTTAATGGCTCGTTGGCTAGATATTTTAGTAGCTAAGGGACATTTGCAACATACCAACGGAGTTTATAGCCATTTGGCTGAATGCTCCAAGGATGATTTGACGGAAATGCTGGCAGAATTTCAAACTAGATGGATTAAATTCCCACAAATGATTGAGCTTACTCAACAGTGTGGTGAAAATTTAGCTGCCGTAATAGCGGGCAAAAAAGAACCCCTAGAAATTTTTAATGGTTTAGTTTATCAGCAGGGTAAAAATGCTAATCCTGAGATGCCTTTATTCGCTTACTATAGTGCGATTATGCGTGCTAGTTTAAAGCAATTGGTAAATTCATTACCAGAGACTACCCAATTAAGAATTCTCGAAGTTGGTGGAGGACAAGGATTAGCTACTACAGATTTGCTGCCCATTTTGCCAGTCGATCAAACAAAATATACTTTTACCGATATTGGTAATTGGTTTTTAACCCAGGCAAAAAGCAAATTCAGCGATTATCCTTTCTTGGAATATAAATTACTGGATCTAGCAAATCCACCTCAAGACCAAGGCTTTGAATCCGATCGATTCGATGTGGTGATAGCAGCTAATGTACTCCACGTTCCTGATAATTTAGATCGTACCTTAGAGCATATTCGTTCTTTATTAGCTCCTGGGGGAATTGTCTTAATTTGGGAAATTACAACTCCCTTATTATTCTTTGATATTACCTCTGGCTTGTTGATGAAACCTCTAACAGATCAACAACGTAGTCGAGGCAACCCCTTCTTGACTAGTCAACAATGGCAAGCCAAACTTGCTGAGAAGGGTTTTAGTCAAGTAGCAGCTTGTCCTGATTCAGACGCTCTGGGACAGCAT
The DNA here is from genome assembly GCF_900659865.1 of Hyella patelloides LEGE 07179. GTDB lineage: Bacteria > Cyanobacteriota > Cyanobacteriia > Cyanobacteriales > Xenococcaceae > Hyella > Hyella patelloides. Next base: position 21,202 of record NZ_LR214361.1, on the reverse strand, counting down.
ATTTTGATTGCCAGAGCGGATAATAAAGAAGATTCATCAATCTCTTCTGCCTTTACTATCCCCATTGTCAATCCAGCAGTGGCACAAAGATTAAATGCCCTCTCAGAAGAGAAAAAACCGAATGTTACTGATTGGTTTTATACTCCCTCTTGGCAGCGATCGCCTTTAGCTCCCGTTAACAAAAGTCAAACCGCCCAAAATTCCCTTACTTACTTAATTTTCGCAGATAATAGGGGATTTACCGAGCAAATAACATCACGAATCACCAACCAGAGCGAGGATTTTATTACCGTTAAGGAGGGTGCAGAATTTAGCTGTCAGTCTCCTGGGCAATATACTCTCAATCCTCAGTGTAAGGAAGATTATCAGCGTTTGATTCGAGAACTTAAGGAGACTGGATCTATACCCAGTAAAATCCTTCATTGTTGGCAGCTTAATAATTCTCAGACCGAGGTACTCAACTGGGAAAAAACGGAGCAAAATCAATATTTAGGCTTTTATAGCTTACTATTTCTCACTCAAGCTTTAGCAAAAGAGAATTTAACCTCAGAACTGCAAATTTCAGCTATTTCTCAGGGTATACAGGAAGTAATTGGCACAGAAGCGAGCGACCCTGCTAAGGCAACAATTTTAGGGGCAATTAAAACCATTCCCCAAGAATACTCTCATATCTACTGTCGCAGTATCGATCTCGATCTAGTTGATAGTCTTTCTACTAACCTGATTGACAAGATTATCACTGAACTTCATAGTCCAGTTTTAGAACCAATAATTGCCTATCGTAATGGTCGTCGTTGGAGAGAAACTTTTGCCCCCCTCAAACTAGAAGCACCAACCAAAGAAAACCTTGCTTTTAAATCTCAGGGTGTTTATCTAATTGTAGGTGGATTGGGCAGTCTGGGGTTAGTTATTGCCGAACACTTAGCTACTAATTACCAGAGTAAACTGATTCTGACTGGTCGTTCCACCTTCCCTGCTAGGGAAGATTGGCAACAATGGTTAGCAAGCCATAGCGAACAAGAGCCTACAGCTCGCAAAATTCGCCAAGTACAAAAATTAGAAGATTTAGGAGCAGAAGTTTTTCTGGCTAGTGCTGATGTTGCCGATGCTGAAGCAATGAAAGAGGCGATCGATCGGGCTGAATCCCGTTTTGGTCAGCTTAATGGAGTAATTCACGCAGTAGCTACTGATTCTTTAGAAATTTTCCGACCAATTACCGAAGCAACTGAATTTGACTGTCAGCAGCAGTTTCAGGGTAAAGTTAAGGGGTTACTGGTTTTAGAAGCAATCTTAAAGTCTCGTCAGTTAGATTTTTGCCTTTTAGTTTCTTCTTTGGCTTCCTTCTTTGGTGGTGTGGGACATACTGCTTATTCCGCAGCCAATATCTTTTTAGATAGCTTTGTTCAAAAACAGCATCAAGCTAATTTTCCCTGGTTAAGTGTTAACTGGGATGGCAGAGTACCCACTAGCCAAGATGTAGTTAGTGCGGAACTAACAGTTACTCCTCCTGAAGATATTGAGATTTTAAATCGAGTTCTAGCTTGGTCAGAATTTAATCGTTTAGTGGTTTCTAGCAAAAATCTTCAACCGAGAATCGATCGCTGGCAACAGTTACAAATTCCACCAGAGTCATTAGCAGCAACCCAGAGTCCACCTGCTAAGACAGAAACCAGCTATACCCGACCAGAATTAGAAACAGACTATGTTGCTCCCAAAACAGAAACCGAACAAAAATTAGCCAAAATCTGGCAGTCAGCCATGGGAGTTGAACGGGTTGGTATTTATGACAATTTCTTTGAATTGGGGGGAGATTCCCTAGTGGGCATTCAAGTGATTGCTCAGATTCGCGAAACATTTCAAATCGATCTGCCCATGACCATTTTGTTTGAAACTCTAACTGTAGTGGGTATTGGAGAACATATTGACAGTACTTATCAAATATCTGCCCAACGCCAGGCTGCTCTCAGCCATAAATCCAACGAACGAGAAGAAATAGAAATTTAATTCTATGAAAAGTTCTATGAAACCAGTTTCCGAATTTTTAGCCGAACTGAGCGATCGCGATATTCAAATTTATGCCCAAGGCGATCGCCTACGTTGTAATGCTCCTAAAGAGGGATTGACTCCCGATATACAAGCTGATATTAAGGCGCGTAAGGGGGAAATTCTTCAGTTTCTCCGACAGATAGATTCTGGATATGACCTCCAGGAGATTTGTCAGCCCCTACCGCAGATAGTAACTAAACCCCAGGAACGCTATCAACCCTTTCCCTTAACAGAAATTCAACAGGCTTATCTGATTGGTCGAGATGATAGTTTCGACCTCAGCAATGTTTCTACCCATGTCTATGCAGAGATTGATGTTACCGCCCTCGATCCAGGTAAATTTCAACAGGCTTGGCAATATCTGATCGATAAGCATGAGATGATGCGGGCGATTATGAATTCTGAAGGACAACAGCAAATTTTAGAGGAAGTCCCCGACTATCAAATTGAAGTTTTAGACCTACTAACAACTGCACCCGAAGTTGCTACGGAGCAATTAACCGCCCTGCGAGAACGTCTTTCCCATCAGTTACTACCTACAGACACTTGGCCTCTATTTGAAGTCCGCAGCGCCTTGTTACCAGAAAATAAAACCAGGTTGTTTATCAGTATCGATCTCTTAATTGCTGATGCTTGGAGTCTGGAACTAATTGTGCGCGAGTTGGTAGATTACCTTCGGGACGATCAGCCTCAAGCAGCACAGGGGCTAGAATTATCTTTTCGCGACTATGTTTTGGCAGAAAAAGAACTAGAAAATTCTGCCGTCTATCAGCGATCGCAAGAGTATTGGCGACAGCGTTTGTCGACTCTCCCACCTTCCCCCGAACTACCTCTAGGCAGTAGTTTATCGGAAATACAACGTCCTCGCTTCGTCCATCGCAGCCGAAAGATAGCCCCTGAATTATGGCAACGTCTGCGACAAAGAGGTTTTCAAGCTAATTTAACTCCTTCTTCGATTATCTTGGCTGCTTTTAGTGAGGTGTTAGCTGCTTGGAGTAAAAGTCCTCAATTTACCCTCAATATTACCCTATTTAAACGACTCCCCTTACATCAAGATGTCAATCGTCTGGTGGGAGATTTTACCTCCTTGGATTTATTAGCGGTAGATAATTCGGGAGCAGAATCTTTCGTCACCAGAGCCCAAAAAATTCAAATGCAACTTTGGCAAGATTTAGATCATCGCTATGTCAGTGGCATGAAAGTGTTGCGAGATATTGCCCACGCCCAAAAAAGATACTCAGGGGCATTAATGCCCGTAGTCTATACCAGCACCCTAACTAACGATAGTCTGAATCGCGATCGCTTTGCAGGTAGTTCTAATACGGAAAGTGCCTCGATCTATGAACTAGGAGAAGTAGTTTATAGTCTCAGTCAAACTCCCCAAATATATTTAGATCATCAAGTCCTTGAAGAACAGGGGGCGTTGATTTTAAATTGGGATGCGGTGGATGAAGTTTTTCCCCCTGGTTTGCTAGATGAAATGTTTGCTACCTACGGAGATTTTATTGAAGCTCTAGGGACTAGAGAAGAACTTTGGCAAGCTAATCCGCAACAAATCATGGAGCAGCTTTTACCGCCACAGCAGGTCGAGTTAATCCAGAAGGTTAACAATAACAATACAGCAACTAAATTTGACCAACGTTCACCTCTACTCCATAGTCTATTTTTTGAGCGAGTTAAACATCAACCAGAACAAACTGCGGTCATTGCTGGGGATATCTCTTTAAGTTATCAAGAATTGAGCGATCGCGCCATTGATTTAGGCAAACAGCTAAGAGACTTGGGCGCAACTCCTAACCAACTGGTAGCAGTGGTAATGGAAAAAGGTTGGGAGCAAGTAGTAGCTGTACTAGGGATTCTCGCTTCTGGTGCAGCTTATCTCCCTATAGACCCTAGTTTGCCCGCAGAACGTCGTGAATATCTCTTAAAACAGGGAGAAGTCAAGATTGTCTTGACTCAAGGAAAAAGCGATCGCGCTTTAGAATGGTCACTAGGACTTAAACGTATTTGCGTTGACCACCAGGGATTAGAAAATACAGATATCACACCCTTAGAGCCAATTCAAAAAACATCTGATTTGGCTTATGTTATCTATACTTCGGGTTCTACGGGTACGCCCAAGGGAGTGGCGATCGCCCATCGCGGAGTAGTTAATACTATTCTCGATATAAATCAACGCTATCAAATCGATCGCCAGGTTCGAGTATTGGCTCTCTCATCCCTTAGTTTCGATTTATCTGTTTACGATATCTTTGGCACTTTAGCTGCGGGGGGAACAATTGTTATTCCTGATGCTACCAATATTAAAGATCCGACCCATTGGGCTGATTTAATCACAAAGTACCAGATTACCCTCTGGAATTCAGTACCAGCTTTGATGCAGATGTTAGTTGAATATGCTGAATTTCATCCTGAAATAGCAATTAGTACCCTGGAATTAGTTTTGCTTAGTGGAGATTGGATTCCTTTGAGTTTACCGCCCAAAATTAAAAATCTCAATGGTGGGACGCAAGTCATCAGTCTGGGAGGAGCAACGGAAGCTTCGATCTGGTCAATACTTTATGAAATTGCTGATATCGATCCTAATTGGCAGAGCATTCCTTATGGTCAGCCCATGGCTAATCAGCGTTTTTATGTTCTCAATGAAATGTTAGCTACCTGTCCAGTCTGGGTACCAGGAACTTTGTATATTGGCGGGATAGGTCTAGCACAGGGGTATTGGCAAGATGAGTCGAAAACTAACAACAGTTTTATAATTCATCCCGTTACTCAGGAACGACTCTATAACACGGGAGACTTAGGTTATTATCAGCCTGATGGTCAAATTATATTTCTAGGTCGCTCTGACTCTCAGGTCAAAGTACAGGGTTACCGCATTGAGTTGGGAGAAATTGAAACAACCCTAGAACAAATACCTGCCGTTAAACAAGCTGTGGTCTTGGCTAGGGAAGAAAACCAGCACGAAAAACGATTGGTAGCCTATATTGTTCCCAATCAAACAACGATTACCCCCACCCAACTGAGTCAACAGCTACAGCAAAAACTACCAGACTATATGGTGCCATCGAGCTTTGTATTGCTTGATAGTCTTCCTCTAACCGCCAATGGCAAAATAGATCGCCAGAATCTACCAGAACCCGTCCCAGAAACTATTCCCACAGACACAGATGTTTCAGGAACAGATAATGCGATCGCCCAAGAGATTTCTCAACTAGTAGCCAGTGTACTCAAAGTCGAACATATAGATCTCAATGCCAATCTCCTAGATTTAGGGGCTAATTCTTTAGATATTGCCAGAATAGCTAATCTCATGGAACAAAAGTTCCAATATCGTCTGCAAATTAAGGATTTGTATCGTCTTTCCAGCGTGAGGGCATTAGCTCAAGATCGCGATCGCCGTTTACATCCAGAAACTAATTCTTCTCTAATAGAAGAATTAGTTTCAATTGCCCACAAAGCAACTACAACAGAATTAGCTTCAGAAGCAGTTTTAGAGCTAGATATTATCCCCAGTTCTCTGAAAGATAGACCAATCAGTAACCCTAATGCTATCTTTCTAACTGGAGCAACTGGTTTTCTGGGAATTTATTTACTCTATGAGCTTTTAGTTCAAACTCAAGCCCAGATTTTTTGTTTAGTTCGTGCTGCTAATCTAGAGGCTGCAAAACAGCGATTACAAAACAAGCTTAAGGACTATCAGCTTTGGCAAGAGGAGTTTGATTCTCGAATTGTTCCCCTTATAGGCGATCTATCTCAACCCAATCTCGGTTTATCACCAAAGCAATTTGACCAACTATGTCAATCGATTGATGTGATTTATCATAATGGAGCAGTAGTTAATCTTCTCTATTCCTACAATGCCTTAAAAGCATCTAATGTTTTGGGAACTCAAGAAATACTCAAAATTGCCAGTACAAGCAAAATTAAACCCGTTCACTATATTTCTACTATTGGTATATTTCTTTCAGCTAATGATGCAGATAAAATAATCTACGAAACAGATAGCATCGATAGTGTAGAGATTGTTGAAGGTGGCTATGCTCAAAGTAAATGGGTAGCCGAAAAATTAGTCACTCTTGCTGCTCAAAAAGGTCTTCCCGTGACTATTTATCGACCAGGAACAATTACGGGACACAGTATTACGGGGATATCTAGTACCCAAGATTGGCTGTCTTTATTGCTGATAAGCTGTCTGCAAACTGGAATGATACCTTTAAGAGACGTGACGATCGCTTTTACTCCTGTTGATTATGTTAGTCGTGGAATTGTTTGTTTATCTCAACAACCAAATGTAGATAATAATAATTATCATTTGCTTAATCCCCAATCTTCTCATTGGAATCAATTACCTGACTTACTAAAATCTCTGGGTTATCCACTCAAACAAGTAACTTTTGACCAATGGAGCGAGCAGATAAATCGCACTAATGGCGAATCTGCAATGGACTCCATCAAAAACCTTTTACCCTCCCTAAAATATCACAGTAGTAATTCAGGTAAGATACAATTTGACTCCCAAAACGCAGTCCGAGAACTAGCTAAATACGGTCTAGTATGTCCTTCCTCTACTCGTCATTTACTGAATTCCCAGCTAGCTTATTTTAAGCGCAGTAGTTCTTAAGACCCACCATCAAAGAAAAACCCGCAGGAATTAACAATTAGTTAATAAATCAAAGTTCGATCGTGGAGGATAATTAAGAAGAATTCTCATCAATTAAAGTTTCTTTTCTTTCAATCTCGCTACACAAATTTCACTTTGTAAATACTGGTAAAGTCATGCAGAACTATACTTCATTACTAGAAAAAACACCGACCACAAATACCTCTACTAGCTTATATCTAGACTTGATGAAGCGATGCGTAACAGATTGGATCTACCTAGATTCCAAAGTAGATAGTAATATTCCTTTCTTCACAGCCATTAAAGTTTTAATCTTTGCCCTTAGACGAGGCAAAAATCCTCTGGAATGGTTAAATGACTTTGGAGCTGAAAATATTGTTGAGAAAAATCGCATCGGAGGGGAAACCCCTTTTCCTGGTAGAGCGCATACTATGATTGGTTTCAAACGCTTAGACACCCTACAAAAATGTGTTGAAGATGTTTTGGAAAATGATATTCCAGGGGATTTTCTAGAAGCTGGAGTCTGGCGTGGTGGTGCGTGTATCTTTATGCGAGCTATTTTGCAAGCTTATGGCATCAAAGATCGTCAGATATGGGTTGCAGACTCATTTCAAGGAGTACCAGCCCCCAACGCTAAAAAATATCCCCAGGATGCTGGTTGGTGGTTTCATCTAATTGATGAGGTAGCTGTACCCTTAAAACAAGTAAAAGCTAACTTTTCTCGTTATGGACTGTTGGACGAACAGGTAAAATTTATCAAGGGCTGGTTTAGCGATACATTGCCCAGCGCACCTGTAGAACAATTAGCAGTTATTCGTGCTGATGGAGATTTGTACGAATCAACGATGGATATTTTAACCAATCTCTATCCCAAACTTTCCGTTGGTGGTTACGTAATTATCGATGACTATGGCATAGTAGATGCTTGTCAAAAAGCGGTGGATGATTTCCGTCAGGCAAATGGGATTGAAGACGAATTAATTTCAACTGATGGCTACGAACACTACTGGAAAAAAACCAAGTAGACCTTATCTAGTCCAAAACTAGTAGTTTTTAGTTCGAGCAAATCGCGCGTCGATAGAGTTTAACCAAAGAAAATCCTGAAAAAAATAACAAATACAACTAAGTAGGTAAGCAAAATTATTTGTACATTAATGAAGTGTCCTCACATTCATCTTTCCCCCCCCCCGCTCCCCTGCTTCCCCTGCTCCCTCTGCTATGCCAAAATACACAATTAATTATGCCCAGGTACTTACTCTATCTCCCTACCATCAATCGCACAAATCAATTAAACCCATCTACTTATGAGCAATCATTCTGTCAGTATTTTGTCTCTGCTAGCCCCCCATCGAAGGAAAGTAATTACAGCGGTGACGCTTCAATTTCTAGCAACGGCTTTGGGTTTAATTCCTTTTATCCTGGTATATCTGATTGCCAAACTGCTTCTGAGTCCACCTGTAGAGCAAGGTTATATCTGGCAACTTGCGATCGCAAGTTTGATTGCCATTATCTGTAAATGGATTCTTTCGGGTATTGCTGGCTCATTTGCTCATATTACGGCTTATAATGTCCTTTATGACCTGCGCTTGCAACTATCGGAAAAATTAGGCTCTCTTTCTCTGGGCTACTTCAATTCTCGTTCTACAGGAGCGTTGAAAAAAGTCATGAATGAAGATGTCGAGCATTTAGAACTAACTATTGCTCATGGTATCCCTGAAGGGACGGGAACGATCGCTACTTTTTTGTTGACGACCATTTATCTATTTACTGTAGATTGGCGCATGACTCTAGCAGCCTTAGCTGGTTTACCAGTAGCTATCTTGTCTCAGCAGTTAATGTTTAAATCTTTACAGCCATTTATGACAGGCTACTTTGCATCCCAGGATCGGATGAACTCCACTATCGTTGAGTATATCCAAGGAATGCCTGTGATTAAAGCCTTTACTCAAACAACGGAATCCTTTGGCAAATATCAAAATTCAGTCAGGGAATATCACGAATTTGAGGAAAAATGGACAAAGGTATCCTTAATTCCCTGGACGCTGTTTACCATGAGCATTCCTTTTAGTTTATTGGTAATGCTACCTGTAGGGGTTTGGTTGTTAGAAAAAGGAAGCCTGTCCATTCCTACTTTTATTCTCTTTCTGTTGCTGGGCTTGGGTATGACTAAACCCCTAGTCAAACTGATAGAATCTAGCGATGTTTATCTCAAAACCCAAGAAGGATTAACCCGCATTGCTGCCATCTTAGACGAACCTGCCATAACTCAACCAAAACAGTCAGAGATTCCTAATGGTTTGGCGATCGCATTTCAGGATGTTTCTTTTGGCTATGAGGACAAACAAGTTATTCATAATCTTGATTTAGTGATTCCTCAAGGAAAAATTACTGCTTTAGTTGGGCCATCTGGTTCGGGAAAAAGTACCATTGCTAAGTTGATTGCCAGATTTTGGGAAATCGATTCAGGAAAGATTACCCTTGGTGGTGTTGAGCTAAGAAACCTAACTACAGAATATCTCATGTCTCAACTAGCTTTTGTCTTCCAGGATGTATTGCTGTTTAACGAGACTATTTATGAAAATATCCGTATGGGTAAGCCCAATGCCACTAACGAAGAGGTGATTGCAGCAGCAAAGATAGCCCGTTGTCATGAGTTTATTAGCACCATGCCTGATGGTTATGAAACAAGTATTGGGGAAAGAGGTGCAAAATTAAGCGGGGGACAAAAACAACGTATTTCTATTGCCCGTGCCATCCTCAAAGATGCACCAATCGTTATTTTAGATGAAGCAACCGCTTTTATCGATCCTGAGAATGAATCCATAATTCAACAAGCTATTTCTGCATTGGTTCAAAATAAAACTCTGTTAATTATTGCTCACCGTTTGTCAACCATCGCTGAAGCAGATTCCATTGTCGTTTTGGATCGAGGTCACATTGTCGCTCAAGGAAAGCATCAAGAACTACTGGCTCAGTGCGAACTTTACCATCATATGTGGTTGGCTCACGTAGCAGCCCAAGGCTGGACATTTGAAGGACAAGAAACTTTAGCAGTTGGCAATTAGAGAAGGCACATAAACTATGATTAAAGACTTATTTGAGATTGCAGGGGACAGGAAACCTCAACTAATTCAGGGAACGATTTTATATACAATTGCTTCTTTGTTTGAAGCAGCCCCCTATATTTTTCTCTATCTAATTCTGGATGGATTATTTGCAGAAACGTTAGATTTAAAACGAGCAGTTTGGCTATTTAGCACCTTGGGTATCTGTATACTTTTGCAGGGGATATTTCTTTACTGGGCTAATCGTCAGATTTACATTACTAGTTTTCGACTGATTGGGGACTTACGTTTACAGCTAGGCAACCATATTCGTAAGCTACCGATGGGCTTTTTTAATAACAGACAAATTGGGGATTTAAACGGTTTGGTTAGCAATGATATGACCAAGATCGAGTCAATTCCTTCTTGGGTTTATCCGAAGATTGTTAGTGCGATCGCAACTTCTATATTTATAGCTCTTTTCTTACTGGCGATCGACTGGCGTTTAACTCTGGCTACTCTGGCTGGTGTCCCCTTAGCTCTATTTATCTATGTCAAAGGTCAAAAATTACTCCAGCAGTTAACTGAAATTGAAAAACGGGCTGTGGTAGAGGCTAATTCGCGAATTATTGAATATATCCAAGGTATAGCAGTAATTAAAGCTTTTAATCAAACTGGAGCTAAATTTAACAAGTTAGAAAATGCTTTAAATGATTATAAAGAAGCTAATCTGGGACTTTCTACTAAACTAGTAGTTCCTGCTATGGTTTTCGCTGGAGTTTTAGATTTAGGATTTGTACTGATTATTTTTGTAGGTACTTATTTACTATTTGATGGGGAATTAACCGTTTCCACCTTGCTCTTATTTTTGGTAGTAGCATTGCGCTTTTATGCCCCACTCTACAGCTTATTTGAATTTTCTGCTTTAACGCGGATGATGAATGCTGCTTTAGGTAGGGTAAGAGAAGTCCTCAATACTCCCCCATTAACAGAACCCGATCTCCCATCAGAAGAACTACAAAAATTTGATATTGAATTTGAGCGCGTTTCTTTTGCTTACGAAGAAACTCCCGTACTGCAAGATCTTAGCTTTCACGTTCCTGAAAAAACTATTACTGCTCTAGTTGGTGCTTCTGGTTCGGGAAAAACTACGATTACTAATTTAATTGCTCGTTTTTGGGATACTACTGCGGGGGAAATTTTTATTGGAGGTGTCAACATTAAACATCTACCAACAGATCGACTTTTATCTAATATCAGTATGGTGTTTCAAAATGTCTATCTATTTAATGACACCATCCTTAATAACATCAAATTTGGTAAAGCGGATGCCTCTTTTGAAGCAGCAGTAGAAGCAGCCAAAGCAGCCCAATGCCATGAATTTATTATTCAATTACCCCAGGGCTACAATACTATTGTTGGTGAAGGAGGCGCAACTCTTTCGGGGGGAGAAAAACAACGTATTGCGATCGCCCGTGCCATTCTGAAGGATGCGCCAATTGTTCTTTTGGATGAAGCTACCGCTTCAGTCGATCCCGAAAATGAAATTTTGCTTCAGCAAGCAATCAACTCTTTGGTAGAGTCTAAAACATTAATCATTATTGCTCATCAGCTAGCAACTATTACAAAAGCACAGCAAATTCTGGTAATTGATGATGGTCGCATAGTACAAAGAGGCAAACATGAAGAACTAGTTGCCGACTCTAATGGTAAATATCATCAACTTTGGGCTTCCAGACAAAAAGCACGCAGTTGGAAATTAGCTCAACCAGACTTATCAACTATCAAGAATTAACGTTTAATTTAATTCCCATTAGTTGTAATTAATCATCACATAATCACTTTGAAAAAACTTGTTTTACTATGAGTATGAATTTTGCTTGGTCGCCAGAGCAAATTGCCTTTTACAAGTCAGTAGTCAACTTTGCCCAACAAGAATTAAATCAAGACTTAATCGAGAAAGACAAATCTAGTCAGTTTAACCAAACAGGCTGGGATAAATGTGCCGAATTTGGGGTTTTAGGCTGGTCTATTCCCCAAGAATATGGAGGTCAAGGTAACGATCCTTTGACCACAATTCTGGGTTTAGAAGCTTTAGGTTACGGTTGTCGCGATAATGGATTGGTCTTCTCAATCAACAATCATCTTTGGAGTTGTGCCGTTTCCATCCTCAACTTTGGCACCCAAGCCCAAAAACAAAAATATTTACCTGCTCTCTGTCAAGGAAAATCTATCGGGGGACACGCCCTAACTGAACCAAATTCAGGTTCTGCTGCCTTTGATATGCAAACTGAGGCAGTTCTTCAAGAAGACTATTACATTTTAAACGGTACTAAAACCTTTATTAGTAATGCCCCTCTAGGTGATGTTTATATTACTTTTGCCCGTACCAACCCAGATCTAGGAATTCAACAGGGTATATCTGCCTTTATTATTGATAAAAATCTCCCTGGTTTGACAATTGAAAAAGAATGGTCAAAATCAGGACTCCGTACTGCACCAATGGGAGAATTGGTATTTCAAGATTGTAAAGTTCCAGTCGATCGCTGTTTGGGGAAAGAAGGTAAAGGATATAACATTTTTCAATCTACCATTGGCTGGGAGAGAAGCTTTTTGTTTGCCAGTAACGTAGGCATAATGGAAAGGATTTTAGATCAATGTGTTAAATATGCCCGCAAACGCCGTCAATTCGGTCAACATATTGGTTCTTTTCAGGCTGTATCCCATAAAATAGCCGAAATGAAAATGAGATTGGAGTTGGCTAAATTGATGATCTACAAGATTGGCTGGCTAAAAAAAGAAGGCAAACGGGCTTTTTTAGAATCTTCTATTTCTAAAATCTTTATTAGCGAGGGATTAGTCGAAACCTGCCGAGATGCAATTCAGATTCACGGGGCAAAGGGTTATATAACTGATTACGAACTAGAACGAGAGCTTAGAGATTCTATCGCGGGGACAATCTATGCAGGGACATCGGAAATCCATCGTGGTATTATTGCTACTCTTTTAGGACTATGAATACTAAAACTTTAATTGACTTAGGTGAAATACAAGAAACCCTTTCAAAAGTAATTAAATTATGAGTATCAATTTTGCCTGGGACGCAGAGCAACTAGCTTTTCGTCAATCTGTAGTTGACTTTGCCCAACAAGAATTAAATCATGACCTAATCGAAAAGGACAAATCTAGCCAGTTCGATCGAGTAGCTTGGAATAAATGTGCTGAATTTGGGATTTTAGGCTGGTCTATTCCCCAAGAATATGGAGGTCAAGGTAACGATCCTTTAACTGTTATCCTCGGATTAGAAGGGTTAGGTTATGGTTGTCGTGATAATGGATTAGTTTTCGCAATCAACAATCATCTTTGGAGTTGTGTCGTTTCTATCCTCAACTTTGGCACCCAAGCCCAAAAACAAAAATATTTACCCGCTCTCTGTGAGGGCAAATCTATCGGCGGACAGGCTCTAACCGAACCAGATTCAGGATCTGCTGCCTTTGATATGAAAACCGAAGCTGTACGTCACGAGGACTATTATATTTTAAACGGAACAAAGACTTTTGTTAGTAGTGCTCCCGTAGCTGATGTTTATATTGCTTTTGCCCGTACCAACCCAGATCTAGACATTCAAAAAGGTATCTCTACCTTTATTATTGACAAAAATCTCCCTGGTTTGACAATTGAAAAAGAATTGTCACTATCGGGATTGCGTACTTCACCGATGGGGGAATTAGTTTTTCAAGATTGTAAAGTTTCCATCGATCGCTGTTTGGGGAAAGAAGGTCAGGGATATAACATTTTTCAATCTACCATTGGCTGGGAGAGAAGCTTTTTGTTTGCCAGTCATGTGGGCATTATGGAAAGAATTTTAGAGAAATGCGTTAAATATGCTCGCAAACGCCGTCAATTCGGTCAACATATTGGTTCTTTTCAGGCTGTATCCCATAAAATAGCCGAAATGAAAATGAGATTGGAGCTAGCTAAATTGATGATCTACAAGATTGGCTGGCTCAAAAAAGAAGGTAAACGGGCTTTTTTAGAATCTTCTATTTCTAAAATCTTTATTAGTGAAGGATTAGTAAAAACTTGCCGAGATGCGATTCAGATTCACGGAGCAAGGGGTTATATAACTGATTATGAACTAGAACGAGAACTGAGAGATTCTATTGCGGGGACTATCTATGCGGGGACATCGGAAATCCACCGCGGTATTATTGCTACTCTTTTAGGACTGTGAAAATTTCTATGAATACTAAAACTTTAATTGACTTAGGTACAATACAAGAAACCCTCTTAATTACCCTGTGGGCGAGAGCAGAAGAATTTAAACGATCCGATAGCATTATTAGCGATCGCCACTCAGCAGAAATTATTTCAGCAATTGATTATGATTTTACCCGTTTAAACCCCAGCAATAGTACTCAGGTTAGCTGCTGTTTGCGCGGTTGGCTGATGGATAATTGGGTCAAAGATTATTTAGAGCGATATCCTTTTGGGGTTGTCGTAGAATTGGGAGCAGGACTAGATACTCGTTTTGAACGCTTAGATAACGGTACTGTCCGTTGGTTCGATCTCGATTTACCAGACACGATAGCACTGCGCCAACAGTTTTTTACTGAAACTGAACGCCGTAAATTTATTACCGCCTCTGCTTTAGATACTGATTGGTGCGATCTGGTTAAAGAAGTTGCATCAGGACAGCCCTGTCTGTTTATCACTGAAGGAGTTTTGATGTATCTGGCAGAAGAGCAGGTAAAACAACTGTTTGCCAATCTCTTACAACATTTTTCTGGTTCTCAGTTAGCCTTTGATTCCATGTCGCCATTTTTAACCAAACGTGAAGCTCCCCTGAAAAATATGTCCGCCAGATTTAATTGGGGGATTGCAGATATCAAAGAAATTGAAGCTTGGAATTCTAGTTATAAACTACTTGAAGTCAAAAGCTATTGGAATGCTCCAGAGCAATATTTACGACGTTTTTCCTGGTTTAATCGCTTGTTTTTTTCCTTGCCTTGGTTTCGTAATAGCTATCGCCTGGCTTTAGTTAATTTTGTTTAAATTTTTGTTTATCACAAGCCATGATTAATAAATCGCAATTAAATATACCAACCCTGGAGGATAACGAGCTAGATCGGCGATCGCTTTTATATTGGTGCGATCGACTCAATTCCTTATATCCAGCACCAGATTTACCTCTTAATAATAACCCTAATACTCTAGATACTAGTCACAGATTACTCCGCCGTACAAGCGGTGCGACCCTGGCGAGGTTGCCTCGCCCAAGGAACGCGCACCAAGACACGACGGAGCCTGCTGTGACCGTTGGTCAAGTAATTCAATATAGCCAGAAGATAGACCCCAAAACTTGGCTGCAATTGAAACAACGGGGAAAACAAGCGCAGTTGACTCCCCAGATAATTCTCTTGAGCATCTACACTGAAATTTTGACCACCTGGAGCAAAAATCCCTGTTTTACGATTAATGTAGTTGATAATGTCATTAATGGCGATCGCTCGTCTGCTTGGCTTCAAGAGGAGCAAAATAGGGAAGAATATATGGCAACTAGTTTGCTATCGATCGACTATGCCCAATCCCAATCCTTCTTATTACGAGGGAAGCAGATCCAAACCCAACTAGAGCAAAATTCAGAATATCAGTTAGTTAATCTCAATAGTCTCTTAAGGGAGCTGACTACAGAACAAACAGATAAACTAACACCTATCTTAGCTTGCTCTTTTACCTCCATACCTCAGAGCGAATCCACAATTGAACCCTCCCAAAGAATATGGCTACAACTTCAATATGCAGAAAAAGAGGGAACTGTAGAAATTAATTTAAATGCTCTGGAGAATTTATTTCCCCCTGGCATGGTTGCAGATATGCTGGAAGCATACTGTAATCTCCTAAAAAGATTATCAGAGCGGGAGCTAGCTTGGAAAGAAACAACCAGACAGCTAATACCACCAGCCCAACTACAACAGAGGGCAGAAATCAATAACACTACCGCCCCCATCCCTGAAGAAACACTCTACAGTCTATTTATCGAACGGGCAAAACAGCAACCACAAAAAATAGCCCTCGTTACTCCCCAAAAATCCCTGACTTATCAAGAACTATCCCACAGTGCCAGTCAAATTGGTCGTCGTCTCCAAAATTTAGGAATTCGCCCCAAAACCCTAGTAGGGATAGTCATGGAAAAAGGATGGGAGCAAATTGTTGCTGTATTGGGAATTTTAGCTATTGGTGCTGCCTATGTCCCGATTGACCCTGAATTGCCCTCCGAACGTTTGTCATATTTACTAGAAAACAGTGCCACAGATATAGTCCTAACTCAATCCTGGTTAGTAGAAAAGCTGCCCTTACTATCTACTATTCAACACCTATCAATTGACCGAGAAGATTTATCCTCAGACAGCAATTCTCTATTAACTTCCCCAGCCCAACCTGATGACCTAGCATATGTAATTTATACCTCTGGCTCTACAGGACTACCGAAAGGAGTTATGATTAGCCATCGCAATGTGGTTAATGTTGTTATTCACACCAATAAACGTTTTCAAGTAGGTTCGGGCGATCGCATTTTAGCTCTTACAGCCCTTAATCATGACTTGTCGGTCTATGACATCTTTGGTGCTTTGATTGCTGGAGGTACTATAGTTATGCCTAGTGCTGCTGCTGCAAAATTTCCCCGTCACTGGCTGGATTCGATCGGGAAAGAACAGGTAACTCTCTGGAACTCAGTCCCAGCAATGATGGAGATGTTAGTCAACTATCTAGAAATAAAGTCTGAGACATTACCATCAAGCTTACGTTTAGCTATTTTAGGAGGAGATTGGCTACCTATATCTCTAGTCAATCGTCTTAAAGCTTTAGCACCAGAATTGCAAATCCTCAGTATTGGCGGGCCAACTGAAACAACAATCTGGAACATTGGCTATTCGATCCAACAAATCGATCCCACTTGGAAAAGTATTCCCTATGGTCAACCAATGGCTAACTCCAAATACTATATTTTGCAGTCCAATTTAGAAGATTGTCCTGTATGGGTGGCTGGTCAGATGTATTGTGCTGGAGTACAACTAGCCCAGGGTTACTGGCGCAACCCTGAAAAAACTGCTGCTAACTTTATCACCCATCCACGAACAGGGGAAAGAATTTATCGTACTGGTGATTTAGGTCGTTATTTGCCAGGAGGAAACATTGAATTTTTAGGCAGAGCCGATTTTCAAATCAAGCTGCGAGGGTATCGCATTGAAGCAGGAGAAATCGAATCTATACTGACACAACATCCTGCAATCCAAAATGCTGTAGTTACTGTTGGGGGAAAACAGCAACATCAACCCTATCTCGTCGCTTATTTAGTTCCTGCTGACAAGCAAAATCTAGCTACCAAAGAGTTGCAAAACTTCCTCAGTCAAAAACTACCTTCCTACATGGTGCCATCGCGCTTTATTTCTCTGGATACTTTGCCCTTGACTAGTAACAACAAAGTAGATCGTCGCGCACTTTCGATATAATAACAATTTATTTGCTGATGAAAACTATTTCTAACTTTAATTCTTGGATTACCTGTCCGCAACCCAAACCACAAGCCCAATTACGACTTTTTTGCTTTCCCTATGGTGGTGGTAGTGCTTTAAGTTTTCGTACCTGGCTAGATAGCTTGCCTTCAGAGATAGAAGTCTGCCCTATTGAACTGCCTGGGAGAGGATTTCGGATGTTTGAAGCTCCTTATTACCGTCTTGAGCCTCTGATTAAATCTCTGGTTCTAGCCCTCTTACCCAACCTGAATAAGCCATTTGTTTTTTTTGGTCATAGTATGGGTGCATTAATTAGTTATGAGGTGAGTCAATTATTACGTAGCAAATATAATATAGCTCCTCTACATCTATTTGTCTCAGGTCACCGCGCTCCCCATCTCCCCGATTTAAAATCACCCATTCACAATTTACCGCAGTCTGAGTTTATCCAAGCTCTAAGAGATTATAACGGTACACCAGAAGAGGTACTGAACAATGAAGAACTCATGGAACTTTTTTTACCAATCCTGCGAGCAGATTTTTCTCTGATTGAAACTCATGCCTATAGTCTGGCTAAACCTTTGAATTGTCCCATCGATGTTTTTGGTGGCTCAGAAGATTGGACAGTAAATATTGATGAACTAAAAGCTTGGCAAGAACATAGTGAAACTGGTTTTTCACTACAAATGTTTCCTGGAGATCATTTCTTTTTACATTCTGCCGAAACAATATTTTTATCTGCACTGACTCAAAAACTAGAGCAAATCGCAACACTTTAAAACGTATTTTTGCAAGATAACCCCACTATGACTACAGAAATAGCTAGAATCGCTAAAGGTGCAATGATTGGCGAAACTGCTATTTGAACACTTTATATTTTTTCAGTAAACCCCGAAGGAAAACATAGACACTCACTCTCTCAGACTTCCATAGTGTAAGGGTTGTGAGCCGATAGTTTTTTATCAATGTTACCAAAATTCCCCCGAAAGTCAGTACTTTGATACTGTTTTTTAGCGACAAAATAGGGGAATTTTGTACAGCATTTGGGGGCTTCAACAAACTAACTCCAATAGCAACTAAATAGATTACTAAACAATACGAGCATCGCTTCCGCGTCTGTCCTACTTTGTAATAGTTTATTGGACCCCTGAGTATTTTCTCAACTTCGATCGCATATAATGCTAATAAATTTTATTAGTCAACAAAGCTAGGGCTTGTAGTTAGCAACATTATGACGATGCAACTAGCATTAAATAGCTGGGAAGATTGGCTTGTGCCAGGAAGCCCAAGCGATCCACGGCTGCTGCATTCCGAAAATAGCGATCGCATACTTGTCTATCCGTCTCACTTAGGTCAGGGGTACAGGCAAGAAATTTTATTAAGAGATGATTTGAGTCTTGTTGTTATAGATTATGCCCTCGACCGATATTTAACGATCGATCCACTAAGTACGGGCGATTGTCTCAAATTTGAATTTCGACTTGCTGGTTTTGATGCTGGATACAGCTTTATTATTCCTTACTGTGGTTTGAGACAGTTGAGTATTGCGCGTCATCGAAAACGAACTTTTGAGGTTGAAGTGATCTTTAAACGACCAACACTTCTATTCTACTTTCAATCATTTATGGAGCGTCTCTCTCCACAAACATACTGTATTGCCGAGCGGGTTATTAAATCTATATATCGATACCAAGAAGGATATTGCACTTCAAGTACTGCGGTAATGCTCAAGCAGATTTTGCAGAGGGCAAAAAATCCTGATTCTTACCTAGCCTACGAGCAAATTTTGACTGATGCCCTTTACTCTGAGGCGATCTCTCTTGACTATGCAGCCTGTAGTCCAATTACCCCTTTAATGAAACGAGTTATTGGAGAGATACTCAGTTGTCCCTACCAGGGTGCAACTCGCCGTGCTTATTTGGAACAAAAGGCTTTAAAGCTCGTTACTCTTCGCTTAGCAGCAATGATTCAACCGCGCTTGAATGAATCCGATCTAAGCTGCATTTACCAAGCAGAAGCGATCTTGAGAAACCAGAGCGTCAATCCTCCAACCGTAGGGATGCTAGCTCGACAGGTAGGTACGAATCGATTTAAACTCAATCAGGGCTTTCATCAGGTGTATGGAACAACCCCCTTTGGCTACTTACGAGATTTCCGTTTGATACAGGCACGAAAGCTGTTGATGACCTCAGACCTTTCGATTGAAAAAGTTGCAGCCACAGTGGGCTACACCAGTCGCAGTCGCTTTGCCACAGCATTCCGTCACCAATTTGGCATCAACCCTAAAGCGTTTCAGATGCAAGCATGGAGATGCGTTAGTTAAATAAACGGCGTTGCTGATTTGAGGTATGAAATCAATAATGATAAGGTTCGGAGCTTCCGAAGCTCCTAAGACGGGGCGTATCCCCATCTCTTGACAATGTAAACTTTTGAGGAGACCTCAAAAGACAGCCCCTCCTCTAAGCTCTAAGCCTTCTAAAGATTTATAAACAAGCTCTAATTTTTAAAATCATACTTTGATTCAGCAACGTTAAATAAACAAGCTTAAGATAATTTCTCGATTAACAGTCAGAAAAAAATGCGTTTGGGGCGCAAAATCTCTAGGAAGTAATCGGCAATTCCGATAATCTAATCGAGTAATTGAAAATTATTAGCTTTAAGCTCAATATTTAAAATCATGGCAGTAGCTAATATGGTAAACTGCCTGACTTTCAGTTGAGCTTGAACAGTGATGTGAAGAATGCAATGAGAAAGTCGTTAAAAGGTTGGAATCTTTTTCTAATATTAGCCCTAGCTGGTGGACAGATTAATATAGTAGAAGTGGCTGGGGCGCATCCGCAGCGTTTCCCAGAAGCAGAGGAGTTAGGATTAGGGGAGCAGGGGAGCAGGGGAGCAGGGGAGCAGAGGGACAGAGGAGCAGAGGAGCAGAGGAGGCAGAGGAGACGGGGAGACGGGGAGACAAGGGGACTGGGAGATACGGAGATAAGAATTAAGGAAGCTTCTGTAAATAAGGTTTCTGATTTAATGGCTCAAGGGGTTACGAGGGTCACGGGAGTAGAGGTTAATCGGACTGCTAAGGGGTTGGAGCTAATCTTAGAAACGGTAGCAGGAAGTGAAAGATTAGTCCCCTTGATTCTGCCAGAAGGAAACGATCTAGTTATTGAGATTCTGGATGCGACGTTGTCATTTTCGATTAGAAATGGTGTGACAGAACTTAACCCCACGCCAGGAATTACTAGGGTTACGGTTAATAAAGTAAATGAGAATAGTATCCGAGTTAGAATTACAGGAGCAGAGCAAGCACCAAGCGCGGAGGTAGTATCTGGTAGAAATAACTTGGTATTAAGCGTTACGCCTGAAGCTACTACCGCAGATATCGAATCAGATCGATCGATTGAAGTTATTGCTACTGGTGAGGGAGCAGAAGAAAATTATGTTGTTCCCAATGCCACAACTGGCACAAGGACAGACACTCTTATCCGTGACATACCCCAATCGATTCAGGTAATTCCTCAAGAGATACTTGAAGAACAGCAGGTGATTCGCCTAGACGAAGCATTACGTAATGTAAGCGGTGTTACGTTTGGTGGCATAGATATAGGTAGGGGTCTTCGATTTAATATTCGGGGTTTCGATGATGCCCCAGTTCTACGCAATGGCTTTCGACAAATTGGAGTTAGACAAAGCTTTCCCGAAACCGCTAATCTGGAGCAGATTGAGGTACTTAAAGGGCCAGCTTCCGTGTTGTTTGGTGAGATTGAACCAGGGGGTGTAATTAACCTGGTTACTAAGCGACCTCTATCAGAACCTTTTTATAAAATCCAGACTCAGTTTGGCAATCGAGATTTAACCCTCTTATGTCACTTTCCGAGATGGGAATTACAATAGAAGAAATATTTAGAAGCGGATAGGTAGAGAGGGCAATGGATGTAGAATTGCAGATTCTTAAACATTTAAAGCGATCGCCAACACCG
>NZ_LR214360.1 GCF_900659865.1 Hyella patelloides LEGE 07179 | reverse complement strand
TTCAGTGGATGGACAAGTGTTTAATTGGCGCGATCGCCAAACCCCAAAATGATTTAGAATCACCATTTTTATCAGTACTTTTGCACTAAAATACTCTCTTAATTATAAGTAAAAATTATATTATTAACCTGTAGAAGTTTAAATAGCAATAGTATGTCAATATTTGACGAATAAAACTGTTACAAAAGCCAGAATATTTTTCAATAAAATTAAGTGAAAAAGAATTGAGAGATTGGATTTACGTTCTGTGAAGAAATTTTGATTATTCGAGCAGATTTTGACAAAAGTTAGCTCTTAAACACCCAAGCTTGAATAATTAAACAAACCCTCGTGCTTAGATTAAAGCTTATTTTTCGCGATAATATAGATAGTAGCATAAGCAAAAAATGAACAAGTTCCATTTTTCGCTTGGCTGCGATAAATATAATCTGACTCTTTTTCTTTGGGTTGACCATAGTAAGGTATTAAATTTAAATCGATTGCTAGTTTATGTTTTCTCTTCTTTATTCGACGGGGAAGCTTACTTATTAATGCTTGATTGACCTCTTTTTCTAATTCTAAGAAATTGGTGATTTTCTTTAAATGATATCTGACATTTCGACCAGACCAAGAGTTTTTTAAACTAGCAGCGGTATTTTCTATGGTATCACCACGACTTGCTGCGCCTACTAAAATATTAAATAAATGGTTTTGTTGACAATCACTTTGGGTCTTAACTGAAATATTTTCTTTTAAACAATCAACAACTTCTTCTAAAGTTCCTTCATCTGTTAAAACAGCTTTTTCCGATATTTTAATCAATTTTTTTACTTAAATTAATGGTAAACACTCCGAAGTATATAAGACTTTTGAGAGAGTAAATAGCCAAAATATATATAACTAACTTTCTGTTCGCAAGTATAAGCAATATTTATTTTAAATTTCGATTATTAAAACATTAGTACTGATAAATAAGTGGAAAAGTCAAGGCTCTCAGCATAGCGATCGCACTTGTCCATCTACTGA
>NZ_LR214359.1 GCF_900659865.1 Hyella patelloides LEGE 07179 | reverse complement strand
TTTAAGCGAACCGTGAGTCTTAAAATCACCTCGTAGAATCTCTATCATGGCAATGCTCATGGGTTTATGTTTGATGGTCTATTCTCTAGGACAAAGAGAGGTTCGTCGCCAATTAAATAAGGCTCAAACGGGAATTCCCAATCAATTAGGTAAATTAACTAATCGACCGACATTACGCTGGATTTTTCAACAAGTCGGTTGGATATGACGAGGAAACCTCGCCATCCCCCGACTTCAATGTTTTCAAGGCATTCATCTATTAGTTTATCAAGAAATTAAGCAAGTAGTTAATTTAACTGAAGAGCGTCAATTAATACTGCAATTTTTCCCCTTATCTTGTCAACAATATTATTGTTTATCTAGGTAGCAATGGCATCAATTATTTAAGTTTTTATAATTTTTTAATCAAAACTAATACCATTTATTAAAAGTAATAAGAGACGAAGGTTTAAAGCTAGGATTCAGGATTCAGGAGTTAGTGTAAATAGTAGTTTGAGTGTTTTTTCTTAATAGGAAATAATTTTCTATCTATCTAGCTATTTTTGATAATTGGTATAATTTTCACTCTGGCTCACTAACCCAAAAATTAGTTTTCTGCATCTATCCATTCTCATTAAGCAACTCTTCATGAAAATGAACCCCCGATAACGACCTCGCTTAGGCAATTTTTCTTTCTTTCTCACTCAAGCAAATTTATATAGTCATTCTAAATAATTTCCGTATGATTTCACGATGTCATCTAAAGATGTACCAGAAGCAGAATAAATACGCCTTTTTTTAATAATTGCAAAGTCTTGTTCAATAGGACAAAGTTAGCTACAATTAAGGCAATCGCAAAAAAAGAAAAAAAATGCCTGCTCCCTATAGCTACGATTTAAGAAAAAAAGTGGACATTTAGGCGATCGCAATTAGATAGCGAAACTAATTAAAATTTGCCCACTCTACAATTCAATTTCTTAGTTTTAAGCTTTCAATTGTGAATAGCGATGGTTATCAATTTTGTCAAACGTGCCA
>NZ_LR214358.1 GCF_900659865.1 Hyella patelloides LEGE 07179 | reverse complement strand
TAAAAAATGTCTAAACCTGCAATTCTCACTATAGATGACGATCCCGAAGTTTTACGCGCCATTGCACGGGATTTAAGACAACAATATGGCGATCGCTTTAGGATTGTACGAGCTAATTCTGGTGCATCAGCAGTGGAAACTTTAGAACAATTAAAACTGCGTAACGAAACAGTTGCTCTACTTGTCAGCGATCAAAGAATGCCTGAAATGAGTGGGGTCGAGTTTATCGAACAAGCTAGTGAGATGTTTCCTGAAGCGAAACGAGTCTTGCTCACTGCTTATGCCGATACCGATGCAGCAATTCGGGCAATCAACTCCGCTAGATTAGATTATTATCTTCTCAAGCCTTGGGATCCTCCAGAAGAACAGCTTTATCCTGTATTAGATGATTTATTAGATGATTGGTTGTCGGTTTATCGTCCTGCTTTTGAAGGAATTCGAGTAATTGGCGATCGCTGGTCACCCTGTTCTCATAATATCAAAGACTTTTTAGCACGCAATCAAATCCCTTATCAGTGGTTAGATATCGAAAGAGAAACAGAGGCACAGAAATTAGTCAATTATGTGTCCAATAACGGGGAAAAAACCAAGTTACCCCTAGTTTTATTAGGAAATGGCGAACAGCTACACCAGCCTACTAACATTCAACTGGCTGAAAAAATCGGTTTACAAACCCAAGCAGAACAACCTTTTTATGATTTAGTGATTGTCGGCGGAGGTCCTGCTGGATTAGCTGCTGCGGTATATGGTGCTTCAGAAGGTTTAAGCACTGTAATGATTGAAAGACAAGCACCAGGAGGACAAGCGGGATCGAGTTCGCGCATTGAAAACTATCTTGGCTTCCCTGTAGGACTTAGTGGCGGAGATTTAGCTAGAAGAGGTGTCACCCAGGCTAAAAGATTTGGCGTAGAAATTCTCACACCCCAAGAAGCAGTAGGAGTCAAATTAGAAAACTCCTATCGTATTATTACTCTAGCTGATGGTAGCGAAATCACTTGTCATGCTTTGTTGCTGGCT
>NZ_LR214357.1 GCF_900659865.1 Hyella patelloides LEGE 07179 | reverse complement strand
TTTTTTTTATTTTCTTCTTGCAGTTTTGGCTATCTCCTCAAGGAACAACAAGGCTAGCAGAAACAGGTATTGAAACTAATATTTTTCTTGTTATTTTATATTATCTTTCTTATTTAGAACCAGTATTTTTATTTTTTTATGGAGATTTTAGTGTGCGTCGTAGTGTAACGACTATTGGAATTGGACAATTATATATCTGGGAATTTTTGACAGTTATTACTAGTTTACTCGCTTTTAAAAAGCAATTAACTATTGAAAGTAAAATTATATTCTTATGGTTGTTTTTATATCCTATTCCCGCAGCTTTAACTGAAGAACAACACGCTATTAGAGCGATTATTGGAATGCCTTTATTTGCTTTAATCTCTAGTTATGGCTTTTGGCTACTGTATGAAAGATTAGTAAGTAATAATAAACATATAACCAAGAATTTATTGTTAATCGCGATCGCACTTTCTTTTTGTTATTATATTTATGCTTATTATAATTACTCTCAAAATAAAATTAGCGATACTGGAGTAGGACATTGGCAATATGGTATTGGTGAAGCTTTAAACTATGCCGAAATTAATAATTATCAATGTGTATTTGTCAGTAACAAGTTTAAAAGACCAAATATGTATATTCTGTTTTATACGCAATATCCTCCAGCAGAATACCAAAAAGCACCCCACGATCCCGAAGCTAAATATTTTACTGAACCTACACAATTGGGAAAATATACCATAGCTGATCTTCAAAAATATAATCTGGAACAATCAGATTGCTTATTTATTATTACAGCTAAAGAATTAACAGAGTTTCAACAAAAATATTCCAAAAATCAAAAGATAAAAACTATTAAAACTCCTGAAGGTATCAGTAAAATAGTTTTATTAGAAAAATAACTAAACCACGTCTACTGTGAAAACCGTAGATGATAAATGCAGAGAAAATTGGCTATTTACAACACCTTTGTGGGTCTGCTGGATGTGGGTTTCAGAATTTGTACTATCCATAATATCACTATTTTTTTTT
>NZ_LR214356.1 GCF_900659865.1 Hyella patelloides LEGE 07179 | reverse complement strand
AAAAAATTATTTGGCGATCGATATAGGGAGATAAAATTTGTGCTACTTGAAGCTCATCTTTTTGTAATAATATGGATAATTGACGAATGCTAGTACGTCCTCGGATTACTTTGGCTAGCTCTTTGATATTGTGCTGATTTAATGAACCATTAGCTGGCATCTCTTTATTTTCCCAACCAGAAGATAGATAAGGTCGCTGATGGTTAGAAAGTAAGAGATCGCTACAATTTTGCCACTGTTGGAGTCTGGTTTTTTCTAAACTCAAATATTGTGAAACCTTCAAAGAGGGGAAAGTTCCCAATTGTTTTCTAATCCACAGAGGAGGGGATTCTTCACCTTGCCAAGAGTGAGTAGCGTCTCGAAGCCAAAGACAAGTCTGAAAAGCATCTTTCGTAATTTGTTCTACTAATTTTAAGCCTTGAGATGAATTGAGATGTTGCTTCGCTAGCAACCAAAAAATAATTGGACGGTATACATTTTGAGCAGGAGACTTTGCTTGTATTGAAGACTGTATTTTGAGATAAGATGCAGGTAATTCTTTTAAAGCTGTAACTGCTTGTTTAAAACCTAAGTAGTGTAAATAGTACTTAAGCTGATCTAATAGTTGAGCAGAACAGTCCACATACTTTAACTGTCCTTGTTGCAGATAAATTTTCCAAGAAACTAATCCTTCATTAATTTCCAGGCAACCAGAACTGTCAGAGTTCTCTAGTCGAGATATTATTTCCGTCGGATTAAATTGTATGGTAGCTGGCATAGCGATCGAGGTATCAACTTACTAAAGCTATAGTTCCCAAAAAAGACAATTATTTATCATTCAACTAAAGTTGTTAGTTTTTACTAATAAGTATTACCACTTAAAAAAATATTAAACAAATTAAAAAAATGCTCTCGACTCCCGACTCCCGACCCCTTGATCCTCATCCTTTCATGTTTAATAAAGTAGAACTACTTAGGCGGTGGCAAGTATTTTTTTTGGTTTAGTTCCGAGTTTGTCACCTTCTCTGATTTATGGTTTAAAAATCTTAAAAA
>NZ_LR214355.1 GCF_900659865.1 Hyella patelloides LEGE 07179 | reverse complement strand
TATAGCAATACGTGGCTAAGTTAGGACAAAACCAGCTAAGATTAAAGCGATCAGGCGAAGCCTGCCACTGCGTGATCGCCAAAACAGAAAAATAATGCCTGCTCCCTATAGCTACGATTTAAGAAAAAAAGCCATAGATGCCTTTTCTAGAGGTGAAAAGAAGTTAACTATTTGTCAATTGATGAAAATAAGCCGTAACACTTTAGACCTATGGCTGAAAAGAGAGCAAGAAACAGGAGACTTTAAAGCGCGCGTCGAGCGTCCCACCAGAGAAGACCGAAAAATTCAGGATTTAGAAAGATTCAAACAGTTTGTGAAACAACATAAAGATAAGACACAACAACAAATGGCAGATTTGTGGGGCGAGAATCTCACCCAGCAAAATATTAGTGATGGAATTAAAAAGTTAGGTATAACAAGAAAAAAAAACTTACGGGTATCAAGAAAGAGATGAAGAGAAAAGAAAAGAATTTAAAGAGCAACTAAAACATCAACAGGCAAATAATTTAGTTTATGTGGATGAAGCAGGATTCGATAACCGAGACGATTATCCTTATGGTTATAGCCCTAAAGGAGAAAGATGTTACGCACTCAAATCTGGGAAAAGAAATGAGAGAGTAAGCTGGATTGCTGCACTCAAAGAAGGAAAAGTGTTTGCTCCCTTAACTTTTGAAGGGTCATGCAATCGAGATTTATTTGAGATATGGCTTAAAGAAAGTTTAATTCCTCAACTACAACCTGGAAATATCATTATTATTGATAATGCTACTTTTCATAAAGCGGATGCGACCCCGCGTCGCCGATAGGCGCAAGGGAACGCGCACCAAGCAGGACAAAGTATTCAAGAAATAGTAGAAGAAGCAGGATGCGAGATTTGGTATTTGCCCTCTTATTCTCCCGATCTAAACAAGATAGAGCGTTGGTGGTCGGTTCTCAAAACTTGGATGAAGCAGAGAGTTAAAGAATTTGAAACTGTTAGAGAATGTGTTGATACAGCTTTTAAAAAATGTCCTAACGTATATGCGTAATGCTATA
>NZ_LR214354.1 GCF_900659865.1 Hyella patelloides LEGE 07179 | reverse complement strand
CAAACAAGTAATTACAGATTGGTTAAAAGATATAGGACTAAAACTGAATCCTAGTAAGACTAGAATAGCCCACACACTCGAAGAATACAACGGAGAGAAAAAGGGCTTCAAATTCCTGGGATTTTATATTTATCAATTTAAAGCAGGTAAATGTATCTCAGGGAAGGACACCAAAAAGAGAAAACTAGGATTCAAGACTTATATTTCTCCTTCACAGGAGAGTGTCGTCAAACACTATAGAAAATTAGCCGAAGTAATTGATAAACATAAAGGAGTTTCACAAGAAATACTAATTTCTAAACTCAACCCTATCATTGTAGGATGGTGCAATTACTTTAAACCGTATCAATGTAAAAAACATTTTCAAAAAGTTAGACATCTTCTATGGTGGAAGCTATGGAAATGGGGAAGATACAGACACCCAAACAAAGGATTGAAATGGCTCAAGAAAAGATACTGGAACACTAGGAAAGGCGATAACTGGGTCTTTTCATCAAGAAAAGGAGATAACCCTATTGAACTTATACGCCACACAAACATTAAGACCAATATCGGACATATAAAGGTAAGAGGTGATGCGTCAGTATTTGATGGCAACCTCACCTACTGGAGTACAAGAATGGGTAAACATCCCCAGATGCCAAAGCGAACAGCATCGCTGATTAAAAAACAAAAAGGGAAATGCGCTCACTGTAAACTGTTCTTTCGAGAAGAAGATGTAATAGAAACCGACCACATCATACCCACCGCAGCAGGTGGTAAAGATGAATACAAAAATCTACAACTATTACACCGACACTGCCACGATAAAAAGACTAAATCAGACCTCAAAATAATTGATAATTATCAGAGGAGAAAAAGAATGGAAGAATTCTATAAATGGTTTAATAAACTGAACTGGATATGGAAGGAAGACATTACAACAATGATTTAAAGGCGTACTGATGACAGCAGCCGTATTACTGAGGAGCGTAGTGATAGGAAACTATCACGCTACGTTTTGGAGAGCAGTGGAAGGGGCGACCCTTTCACTGACTTTACTT
>NZ_LR214353.1 GCF_900659865.1 Hyella patelloides LEGE 07179 | reverse complement strand
GTGCGATTCGTTGAAGCTGCGAAGCTCTAGAAACTAGAGAAGTAGAGGCTTCCAGGCGATGGTGGGTCAAAAACCACAAGTAGCCTGAACTGTTATCGAGCAGAGGCTCGTTAAGATAGATGGAGGTTCGAGTCCTCCCCCTGAAGAGAACAGGGACTCCTTACCTGGCACAGGCGAGATAGCTCGGAATCTATCAGACCTAAGCGTGCAACAGGACGCAATCAGTTGAAATCAAAGCAGATAGCAACACTGGCGTTAACAGGGAGATGTAATGGGTAAACAGGTTCTAGAAAAGTGTCTTATTGGCAAGCCATAATCTGAATAAACATATGGACTTCACTACCGAAAGATTCTCACAGCAAAAAACCTTATTAGCTGTTTCTCCGAGGAGGTAGTAGGCAAATTGAACCGCCCTAAAACATCAGACAATCTGTCTAACGGAACGAATAAAAACTCTGATACTTGGTTTCAGGGGTCGAAAACCTGAATAGGCTAGACGAGTAGCGGAAGACCAAGCAGAGGGTAGGATGAGGGGTAATTCCCAAAAGGAAATCAGAGGATGTTCAATCGAGTAGGAAACATTATGATGCATAGCACAAACTATAGCGATGATTGGGAAAATCTCAACTGGAAACAATTCCAGAAGATTTTATTCCGCCTACAAAAGAGAATATTCAAAGCGATTAGAGAAGGTGACAAGGCAAAAGCTATAAATCTTCAAAAACTCGTTCTGTCTTCATACGCAGCAAGAATGCTAGCGATTAGACAAGTAACTCAACTCAATGCTGGTAAAAAGACGGCTGGTATAGATGGCAAAAAGTCTTTAACGTTCAAGGAACGATTCCAATTAGAGAAAAATCTCAAACAACACACAAAGACTTGGAAACATCAAGGCTTGAGAGAAATTCCTATCCCCAAAAAGGATGGCTCAACCAGACTACTAAAAGTACCTACAATAGCCGACAGAGCGTATCAATGCCTAGTTAAATACGCTTTAGAGCCAGCACATGAAGCCACATTCCACGCTAGAAGCTACGGATTTAG
>NZ_LR214352.1 GCF_900659865.1 Hyella patelloides LEGE 07179 | reverse complement strand
GGGAGCAAGTCAATTACGTAAGAACAAAAATATTAGTTTTTCAAAAGGGTATTGTTAAGATAGGCACATCGATGTTTTAAAACCTGCGATACATTTTCTGGTTTCCATTGCGCCCCTGAAATTTTCAATCTTCTGTCTATCTGCTTAAGCTGTTGATTCAACTGCTCCGGAAGCGATAGAACAAATGTTTTCAGCTTGATAATAGTCATAATTAACAATACGATGACGATGATTTTGTAAATAAGTACAAAAATTCTGTGCTGCTTTTTTCTTCATAGGTGAGAATAAGGCTAAAGTCGCATCCACTTTTCCTTGCCATAATAACTGTTTGCCTTGAGCGATACGTTTGAGTGAACCGCCAACCTTGTAAAGATTCTCTGCTAAATGAAACCAGTCAAGAATCTGCCTGGTTTCTCCTTGAGGATGGAATTGGGAATCTGATGAACCAATTCCAGGATGACCATCGCCCAAGCAATTGAGAACTGTATCAAAGGGTTGATGGTTAACCCATTCAACTAGCTGTTTATTTTCCTGAAACCATCCCATTCGCGACTGAGAATTAATGCAGATAGCTTTGTAGTCTCTCCAAATACAAGCTTCTCCTTTAGTCTCTGTTCTCAGACGTATTTTCCCTCCGTCTACGCTAATTTCTCCTACTTTTGATTTACACTCAGCATCACGAAACTGATATCGATGAACCAATCTTTGCTGGGTCTTGCCTGAAACTATCATCCCTGTGTAACGTGCTACATCTTGCGCTGCATTTTCATATGACACATTGGCACGATCTCGAAGGCAACATTCTGTCAAATAAGGGCTAATTCTCTGATGAGGCTTGATTTTCAGTTTGTGAGCTGGCTTCTCACTAATTGGTAATTTCCCAATGATGCTCTTTATGTTTCTAGTTCTTCCTGATGCTGTTCCTGTTGCTTTTGAGATGAAAAAAAACCAACTTGAGGACTAATATATTCGAGTGTTTGCTTTCTAACCGTTTCTTCTATTTTGCTGAAAGTTTTTACTTGTTCTGGCTTGGTTTGCTTATCGAGTATTTTG
>NZ_LR214351.1 GCF_900659865.1 Hyella patelloides LEGE 07179 | reverse complement strand
AAAACAGACGCAGTCATTAAGCCCCTCAGATATTCCCTACTTTTTGAAATATTATGAACTGGCGGTATCTGGTTTAACCCTGGATGAAATTATCAGTAATGAGAACCAGGATGCTTTAACGGAAGTGATTCAAGTATTTAATGAGGAGCGAGAAAAGATTATCACTCACTTTGTGGTGGCAAATATTAGAAAATATAGAAAAGCTCTCGGCATTGAATACGATGAGATGAAAGGGAGGATTAAACAAAGATACGGTGTTCAGAAAACAGGAGAATTATCTCACCATCAGTGGCAAGAAATAGAAGAATCGTTGATTTGGGACTACGAGAATGCTGAGTTCTAAGACACAAAAGACCAGAGTTACTGTAGCTGGAAAAAGAGTCAGAGTAATTGAGGGATTGAAATTGCGATTGTCTTATGATAATGACCTGACAGTAGAAGAAATCTTAGCTCAAAAAAGGGGGGACAACCCCAAGGACAACTACGCTCCAACCCACGCTCCAACCCCAGAAACCTTGTCAGATAAGTCAGGGGACAACCTGGACAACTTTTGGGAAAACAAAAAAGAAAATAAAAATACTTTAGTTGTTTCTCAAGAGAAGTCGGAAATCGAGCGAGTTAATCAAGTGTCCATAGAAAGTCAACGAAAGGAGAATTTGGTTTCGGTAAATGAAGAAGTTGAACCTCTTCTTGTAGAAAATGAAGATGATTTAAAATCTCTAGGCTCAGAGCAATCGTTAATGGAAGTAGAAAATAAAAATCTGATAAATAAAGTTGATTCGGTATCAGGAGTTGTCCCGACCTCGACAGGGCAGGAGATTGAAGCTATCCTACCAGTTGTTCCACAGGTTGTCCCACAGGTTGTCCCCCCCTTAATTAATTGGAAAACGTACCCATATAATTCACGGGATATTGACACCATAAAAAACCGAGCTAACAAGGTAGTGCGATTCGTTGAAGCTGCGAAGCTCTAGAAACTAGAGAAGTAGAGGCTTCCAGGCGATGGTGGGTCAAAAACCACAAGTAGCCTGAACTGTTATCGAGCAGAGGCTCGTTAAGATAGAT
>NZ_LR214350.1 GCF_900659865.1 Hyella patelloides LEGE 07179 | reverse complement strand
TAAATATCAGAGTAAAATAGGATGCCTGGATATTGCCCTTCTGGTTCGGGTGCAGCAACATAAACTCGCATTAAACTGTCATCGACGATTATTCCGATATTAGACTTGCTAATTTGCACTCTAGGGAGTTCCTCGTAACTTCATCTCAAGAAGCTTATCAAAAAAACCGACATTTTTCAAAATAATAACGAGATCGCGCTCTCCAATTTATTAACCTAAAAAATTGCCATGAACGCTTGTATGGAAGCCACGAAATCACAGTAAATCTTAATGGCAAAAATTAGGGGATTGCCAGCAACAAACAAGCAAGAAATGCAACAAACAATGCAACAATTAACAATTATTAACAAGTAAATTGTCTGGGAATATTTCTGATACTATCAAGTCATAAATTTATCTTCAAAAATCATCTCAAATAAGCCCGAACTATCTCGCAGTAATTATTGTTAAAAACTTACTCTAAAGGTCGCAATCAGATAGCAATTAATTCCAATCATCTAGCATCTTCACCAGCAGTAATTGCTAATCAAATCAACAGTATTTTTATTTACTGAAATTAGTCACCAGCTATCTTCGCTCTAGCTTTAGGAAAAATCATGAATTCACAACAAATAGAAACTGCTCTAGACTTGTCAACCCAGCAACCTTTAAATACTCGTTTTCTCAATGTCATTGTTCACTTAAATCCTTGTTTGGATAGAGATGAAACTTTATTGCTTTCCTATTACAAACAAGTCAGAGCCACTTGGTCAACTTCTGCCATTAAAAACTTGCAAAAAACTCATGACATCAAGTTAACGTCGAAGCTCAATCGTTGCCGATTTGCCATTTATGCTGCCCAACTTCAGTTGCAATGGCTCTCATCATCAAGTCATGAAAATCAAGAAGACATTGAAGCTGAAACAATTCCCAGTTCCTCCTCCACAGAAGGGGAGCATCCCATTTTGGTAAAAAGAAAAATAAGAAAGATTCTTAATTCGCGAGTAATACTCGCGAATTAAATAATAAGTGTTGTTTGAAAGCACATCAACTGACTACCATAGAAAGGTAGATTTTGGCAGAGACAAAAA
>NZ_LR214349.1 GCF_900659865.1 Hyella patelloides LEGE 07179 | reverse complement strand
AGTTATTGCTCATTTTCTGGGATTATACCTAATAACTAATTCAACGGATTATTGATTTCTGTCCATCACTGGAGACTTTCTGGATATTTATGACTGTCGATCTTCGTCTTTTCTTCGTCCGTTTTTTGATTACTTTATATTACACTTTGACGTGCGGAAGGTGGGTTAGAGGATAAGGGATGAAGTTTGAAAGAGCTTTTTTCCGCTCGGATTTAGTATAAGTTATATTTCTGAAAATTAGTATAAATACGGAATTGCACATAAATTATATTTACTTAATCTCTCCGTAAAACAAACAGATGCCAAATCACAAAATATGCCTAGATAATGAAAATAAAATAGTAGAGGTAATCCCTATGTTTGAGCGAGCAGCGATTTTTTCTGCTTTTTTAGTACTGATTGGTTTTGGTGCTAGTGGGGTCAAATTTTTACAATTTACTGGTTTAGAAGCAGAGCCTCCTTTAGCAATCTTTCAAGAGATGTTTCCTCCCATAGATACAACTAATTAAGAAATCACTGATTCAGGAGCAGTGCGACTCTTTATCCCATCTACAACCGAATCCAGAGCGATTATTACTTACGATGGGCAAATCTGATACCGTTTTCCATGTATTAACTATGTTTACGGCAATCAGCCAAAGATTAAAGATTGTCGCACTATTTTCCCGAGCGGGCTACCAGCGACTTCAGTATATCCATTCCCTCCCGCCCAAATATACCAATCAAGAGTTTTAGGAGTCCAATAACTATCATCGCAGCTGAACATATCATCCATTAAGGTAATATCAATTTCATAGTTTATAGCTAAACCGAGATTCAAAAGTCTTTTGACACCTATTTCTTGTAATCTATTAGCGATCGATTTAACAGAAAATTCATCATCATAATATATATCTGTATAAGATTTTGCTTTACGTGGTAACCACAGAGAGCCAAATTTTTCCCATGAACCTATCCCACTAATAATAGATAAAATAAGAAGGTTGTAACTAAACGACTGAAGATGCCAGGCAAATTTGAGGGATTAAATGACCTAGAGTGGAAGCTATTTCAAGATATTTTTCCTAAAAA
>NZ_LR214348.1 GCF_900659865.1 Hyella patelloides LEGE 07179 | reverse complement strand
TTTTTTAAGAAGAAAACTAGCAAATATCTTAGCTGAATTTACTCAAGCAGATATCGCTTCCATTACGGGATTTGATTTCATTCTCGATGCATTATCTGTAGCTGGACTTTAGGAAATTGGTATTATACCATTTCTTAAAAGTAATAAGAGACGAAGTTTTAAAGCTAAGAGTCCTAAAGGATACCGCTCCTCTAAAGGACTCGCTCGTCAAGCGGGATCGAGATAATCTGTGACTTTTCAATCCTTATCTACCTACTAAAATTTAATTCACACCAGACGTACCCTACCTTTATTCTTCTACCTGCGAAATATCGGATAAAAAATAAATAGATAGTGTTTTCTTTTATTTAACCTGAGTTCGGGATCGGCTAAAATTCTGATTTTCTCGTTAGCTGTAACTCCTATTCTTTCGTAGAATAAGTAGTAAAATAGCCTTAACCCAAACTGATGTTATTTAATATAAAATAGCTACAATTAAAATTGAACTACATCATGAATTATGCTTTAAACATTCTATAAGTACAAGATGAAACTAACATGAGAAAATTATCATAAATATTGACTTGAAAATAGATAAGTCTTACTATCTAATCATTGGTTAAGAACTAATTATCGAATCAGATACAGTTATTAGCTAATCAATCAATAATGTAGTGAGCAATTTAAAAAAATGAAAAACAACTTACTCGAAAAAATTAGTCCAGTAGGAACAGATTTGTTTTCTGATTTTAGTAGCTTTCTCAATGATTTATCCGAACATGACGAATCTGTAATTGCTGGTGGCAGTCGCTCTCGCTCTCGCAGTAATAGTGGTCGTCGCCGTCGTCGCCGTCGTCGTCGCGGTCGTCGTCGTCGTCGTGGTGGTAGCAGAAGTCGTACTTAATCTGAGAAGGATTTTGATCTCCTTTCTTCAGCTAAATAACAAACTCGCTATAGTAATTGAACAGTGATTTTTAGTTGATTTGTTTGAGCTGAATATAAAAGTAAATCACTTGTTCGACTACTAAATAATTTGTGATTGCTGCTATAGAAAATAACGTTTTATGAGTACTCAATCTGTAGTAGCAATTTTATTTT
>NZ_LR214347.1 GCF_900659865.1 Hyella patelloides LEGE 07179 | reverse complement strand
CAGATTATTTTCTCAAGAAAATAATTAAATCAATTTGCTTGAATATAACCGTTTATAGCAATCGCCAATATTTAAAAACGTCAAATAATATATTAGTTCTTATTCTGTTTCTAAAATCGCTGTATTCTCTATCTCTTAAAGTGTGTAGACTAAATTACTCAAAAAATCACGAATAAATTAAATTTTTATGCAGAATGTGAGATATAAAATAATTCAATAAAGATTCAGTAAAAGTATTTACATAAAAACCCGTTATGGGCAACTATATACCTAATGGCTATTGCCTTAAAAATCACAAATTATATCGTTTTTCATGCATTAACAAGCAACTTATTTTGGAGCTAGTAGTCACCGAATCACCGAGTTAGTGTAAACAATAGTTTTAGTATTTTTTCTGAAGTTATATATTTATTCGTATTTTCGGAAATTTATTTATTAAACAAACATAAATAAAACAAAAAGATAATTTTAAACTTTAATCAATATCTTCCCCTGGCCAAAATATCAACTATTTAATAAATAATTAAGTTCGGTTAATTATGATTCGCATTTTATTAGTAGATGACCAAAAAATGATTCTAGAAACACTGAAAGCATGGCTCGAACCAGAAGCAGATTTTGAGATTATTGGCACTGCGGACAATGGTATTGCTGCGGTTGAACAAGTAGAAAAATTACAGCCAGATATTGTACTGATGAATATCGAAATGCCTGTTTTAGATGGAGCTAGCGCGACTCAATTTATTACTAAAAGATTTAATAATACTAAAGTGTTAATCTTTAGCTCTAATGATAGTGATGAATATATTGCTCAATCTTTATCGGGAGGAGCAAAAGGTTATCTTTTAAAAAACACAGAATCTCAAGATATTGCAGCAGCTATTCGTTCTGTTCATCGCGGATATACTCAAATTGGGCCAGGACTTTTAGAGAAGTTGTTGATTCAAACTGATTCTGGTTTGATTTTAAGTAAACTCAAAAGTTCCACTGGAGAACAGAAAAATATTAGTGATGATAATCCTACTATCAGCAGAGAAAGAACAAGCAATAAACAAAAATTTGTCGAACGATCAAAAAAA
>NZ_LR214346.1 GCF_900659865.1 Hyella patelloides LEGE 07179 | reverse complement strand
AAAAAAACGGAAGAAAGAAGATGGTTGTCCGAAGTTTCATCTGTAGTTTTACAACAATCTTTGCGCGACTTAGAACAAGCTTGGAGTAACTATTTTAATAGCAAGTCAGGTAAGCGAAAGGGAAAAGATATAGGTAAACCAAAGCCCAAAAAGAAGCATGGTAAACAGGCAATTAGATTTGCATCTAATGCTTTTACAGTGAGTTCTCAATCTGTATATTTAGCTAAAATTGGTCATGTTAAGGTTGTTTTTTCGCGACCCTTACCCAGTGAACCTAGCAGTGTAACCATAATCAAGGATACAACTGGGCGTTACTTTGCTTCGTTTGTGGTGGAAGTCCCAAAAGAAATAGCACCCCAAACAGATATCAGTTGCGGGATTGATTTGGGTTTGACTCACTTTGCTATTCTGAGTACTGGGGAGAAAGTAGAAAACCCACGGCTGCACAAGAAGATGCTGCGGAAAATTAAACTAGCTAACCGCAGACTGGCGAAGGCTAAAAAAGATTCCAACAGGAGGAAAAAACGTAAGTTAAGACTGGCGAAACTACACGCCAAAGTTAAGCAACAAAGAACAGATTTCCTGCATAAGTTAACTACTCAATTGGCAACTGAAAATCAAAGTCTGGCAATTGAAGATCTTAACGTGGCTGGCATGGTGAAAAACAGAAAGCTATCTCGTGCCATATCAGATGCAGGATGGGCAAAATTCAAAACTATGCTACAAGCCAAATGCGATAAGTACGGTAGAGATTTAACTATCGTAGATCGTTGGTACGCCAGTAGTCAGATTTGCTCTTGCTGTGGCCAGTCTGGAGGCAAAAAGGAATTAAACGTGCGCGAGTGGGAATGCTTGCATTGCAACGCTTTCCACGACAGAGACGAAAACGCAGCAGCTAATCTGAAAAACCAAACAAAAAGAGAGGCGGGTGGGCAATCCGACTCATACAATAACGGACATGGAGAGTGTGTAAGTCTGCCAGTGGTAGCTGTTCTCGGTGAAGTGTCAACCACCTACGAGCAATTAAGTTTGTTCTAGGAATCTCCGTCCTTTAGCGTCAGCGCAGGGCGGAGAGGATGTCAA
>NZ_LR214345.1 GCF_900659865.1 Hyella patelloides LEGE 07179 | reverse complement strand
TGAAAGTCGCTGTATTTAATACCAAGCCCTACGACCGCAATTTTCTTAAAAAAATCAATCAAAATTACGATCACGATCTCTGCTTTTTGACTCCTCGTTTAGATGAGCAAACTGTTAATTTAGCTCAAGGTTTTCCTGCAATTTGCGTGTTTGTCAATGATGTTGTTAATCAAAATGTGTTACAGAGTTTGGCAGAAAATGGTACAAATTTAATTGCTTTACGTTGTGCTGGTTACGATAATGTTGATTTGGAAACTGCCAAAGAATTAGGTATTACTTTAGTCAGAGTACCAGCCTACTCTCCTTATGCTGTAGCCGAATACGCGATCGCTCTTATGCTCACCCTAAATCGTCAAATTCATCGAGCCTCTTATCGAGTGAGAGAAGGTAATTTTTCTCTTAATGGTTTATTAGGTTTCGATCTGCATAGTCGTACTATTGGTATTATTGGTACAGGAAAAATTGGTCGTATTACTGGAGAAATTCTTCGCGGTTTTGGTTGTCAGATTTTAGCTTACGACCCCTATCCCAATAAAGAATTTGGCGAAAAATATGGCAAATATGTTGCTTTTGAAGAATTACTAGCTCAATCTGATATTATCTCTCTCCATTGTCCATTAACCAATGATAACTATCACTTAATTGATGAAAATGCGATCTCTCAAATGAAACCAGGAGTAATGTTAATTAATACCAGTAGAGGCGGTTTAATCGATACTAAAGCCATAATTAAAGGCTTAAAATCCAAGAGAATTGGCCATCTAGCTTTAGATGTTTACGAACGAGAAGATAATATCTTTTTTGAAGACTTATCAGGGGAAATTATTCAAGATGATATCTTTCAGAGACTATTAACTTTTCCCAATGTAATTATTACGGGACATCAAGCATTTTTTACAAGTAATGCTTTAGAAAATATCGCTGAAACTACCCTATCTAATATTACCAATATTGAACAAAATCATACTTGTAACAATCAAGTGATTATTCAATAAGTAGGGCTTGCTGAGAGGGAATTTTGCTAATAAAAAGTAACATTATTCTGAAAAACTGACCGTTTTCTTGGCACAGCAACGAACAACAAGC
>NZ_LR214344.1 GCF_900659865.1 Hyella patelloides LEGE 07179 | reverse complement strand
TGCTATAGTCGGTGGTGGTTACAGTGGAGTAGAATTAGCCTGTAAAATTAGTGATTTTTTGGGAGAAAGAGGTAGAATACGCATTGTGGATCGTGGCAGTCAGATTCTAGACCAGGCTACGGAGTATAATCGGAAAACAGCCATTAAAGCCTTAGAAGAGCGTCAAATATGGCTAGATATAGAAACTGAAACCACAGAAGTAACCTCAGATACTATTTCTTTAAGCTATAAAGGACAAATTGATACTATTCCTGTAGATTTAGTAGTTTGGACAGTAGGAAATAAGGTATCCCCATTAACGGAAAATCTGAATCTGGCAAAAAATGCCCAAGGATTATTAAAAATTCAACCCACCCTACAAGTGTTAGATCGTAATGACATTTATGCTTTAGGAGATCTCGCCGAATGTCTGGACGAATTAGGTAATTTACTTCCTGCTACTGCTCAAGTGGCTTTCCAACAATCAGATTACTGTGCTTGGAATATCTGGGCTGATGCTAACCAAAAACCTCTATTACCCTTCCGTTATCAAGCTCTAGGAGAAATAATGGCTCTAGGCAAAGACAGCGCGGTTTTGAACGGTTTAGGGCTAAAATTAGAGGGCTCCACTGCTTATATTGCTCGTCGTCTAATTTATCTCTATCGTTTACCAACTCTCAAACATCAATTAACTGTTGGCTTGAATTGGCTTACTCAACCCATAGTTGAGTTACTATCTTCATAGCTATCATAAGAAAGCTAATTTCTTCTTCCACTACTTTCTTTTTCTTTAATTATTAAATAATGAATCAACATCAAGCTTTACCCAAAGTAATTTTTTTCGATGCGGTAGGAACTTTATTTGGTGTTAAGGGTAGTATAGGAGAGGTATATAAACAAATTGCCAGTAAACACGGAATAGAAGTTTCTTCTGATCAAATTAATCAAGCTTTTGGCAAAAATTTCTCCCAAGCTCCTCCTTTAGCTTTTGGTAAACTCGATCCTCTAGCGATCCCGCAACAAGAATATCAATGGTGGTATCAAGTAGCAAAATCTACTTTTATAGACGTAAAAGTTTTTGAAAAATTTACTGATTTTGAGCTTTTTTTT
>NZ_LR214343.1 GCF_900659865.1 Hyella patelloides LEGE 07179 | reverse complement strand
TAAGGACGGAGCAAGCAAACTAAATTCTCAAATAGAAAATCGCCTTAGTTTCATCAATAAATCTTCAGAAAATCCCATAAACATTCGCTATTGGTGTCAAGACGAAACCAGAATTGGATTAAAAACTATCACAGGGAAAGTTATTACTGCTTGTGGAGTCAAGCCCGTGGGCTTGTATCAATGGTTATTTAAGTATTTATGGCTTTATGGTTTAGTCGAACCAAAGACAGGAGATTCTTTCTTCTATGAATTTAGCCATTTAGATACAGCTTGCTTTGAAAAATTTTTAGAGTTGTTTTCTCAAGCCTACAGCAATGAAATTCATATTATTCAATTAGATAATGGAAGAGCACATCTCGGTTTGGATTTGTCTATACCTGATAATATTATTTTGTTATTTCAACCTCCTTACTGTCAGTAACGTTAATCCGATTGAAAGATTGTGGAAAGAAGTCAAAAAATTCTTGAAAAATAAAGTCTTTGATTCCCTAGATTTTTTAAGAAGAAAACTAGCAAATATCTTAGAGGATGTACGAAAAGTCTAAAAAGCTACGCTAACCGACGAACCATAATCCGAACCATCGCTGCATAGATGAATGCTTCGGCGGTTTCAGGTAAGACCTCATAATCAATTGTCAATCGTCGATATCTTAATAACCAAGCAAATGTTCTCTCCACTATCCAACGCCAAGGTAAAACTTTAAAACCCTTGGTCTGATTCCGTTTGACTACTTCTAAATCTAGATTGTAATCATCTTGTACCTGATTATGGAAATCGTGACCTTGATAACCTCCATCCGCGAAAATTTTCTCTAATCGAGGAAATTTAGCTTTAATTTTTTCTAAGAGCTGGGTAGCTCCCTTTTTTTCGGCTATGTTAGCTGCGGTAACCATTACAACTAATAATAGCCCCAAAGTATCAACTAAAATATGTCGCTTGTGACCTTTTACCAATTTGCCACCGTCATAACCTACTTCTGTAGCTATTTCTGTAGTTTTAACAGATTGACCGCCACGGAAGCTTGAGGTGACCTCAAGCTGTCCGCCGTGCGGTGTTTGCACTATCCACAATTGCTGCTGAGGGAGTCTTTTC
>NZ_LR214342.1 GCF_900659865.1 Hyella patelloides LEGE 07179 | reverse complement strand
CGGTCGCGTCGCGCGATAAATTTCTAGACAAGCCCGAAAATACGTAATCTTTAAATACTACATTTTGACGTGGGGAAAGTAAGAAATAAACATGAATATATGTGAGAACGACCAAAGCAACAATATTCTCTCTTCATTAAATTCAGCTTTATCTTGGGAAGGAGAAACAACAAGTTATGGGTTAGAGACAGCCGACACCACATCTAATTATGAGCCAGGATTACACTTAATTTTTGATGAGAATCTAGGGCGAGAAATTGTGGATTCATCACAATTGAATCAAGACAATAACTCACGCAAATCGCTGGTTTTTATTGATTCGGCGGTTCAAGATAGTCAAACCTTAATAGATAACATCTCAGGAGCTACTGAAATTGTCATTTTAGATGAGGATAAAGATGAATTAGTTCAAATTAGCTCACATTTGAATGAGTACCAACAATTAGACGCGGTTCACATTGTTTCTCATGGTGAATCAGGTCAGTTATCCTTTGCCAATAGCAAGCTTAATTCTGATACATTACAGCAATATGATAGTTTGCTGGAAAATTGGCGTAGTTCATTAGATATCGAAGCAGATCTTGTTCTCTATGGATGTGATATCGCTTCAGGAGAGAAGGGAAACTCTTTTTTGCAAGAGTTAAGCCAGATAAGTAGTGCTGATATTTTAGCTTCAGCAGACAAAACTGGAAGTCGAGGGGATTGGGAATTAGAAACTGCTCTTGGCGAGGTTGAAGCAGTATCTATTTTTAACTCAGCGATCGAGACTGCTTATCAACATACCTTAGATTTTGGAGACATTACCATTACACCTGGTACTTTACCTGATTTTGGTAATGTAGATTTTAACGACACTAATTTTGATTTTAGTAGTGTCGCTGCTGATGATTTGGTGCTGTTCGCCGATGCAGGGCTAGATTTTGGGACTCTCAATCCAGATGCCATTTCTCAGATTGATTTTAATAGTATTCCCGCCGAAGATTTGAGCATTCTTGCCGATGCGGGGCTACGTTTAGAGCCTTTAGATTCTGAAGCTATTTCCGCTCTTAGTCTGAATTTTCATAGACTACCTATACATTCTCGAAGAAATTGAT
>NZ_LR214341.1 GCF_900659865.1 Hyella patelloides LEGE 07179 | reverse complement strand
GATCTGACAAGTCTTGCAGCAATAATTCCACGCGCTCCCAATTTTCTTTAGCTGATGTTGCCATTGCCAGATAATGTGAGTAACGAGATTGGTAATAGCTCCTCATTTGAGTTAAAGAAGAAATTGCTGTCTCTGTTTCGAGATACTTCATGACTTTTTCCCCCGACGACATGATGAAGATGAACCCAGACATTCATTGCCGTAGCTCGGACAACACACTGCATAGCTCTTTCTTTCCACTACGCGATCGCACCCAGCGCAGACGAATTTATAGACTCTCTCATACATTTTCCTCTGATGTTCTTTAACCCTATAGGAACGATAGTTTTCAGTTTTAACTGATTTTGGTGGTTGTTTTTGATTCATCTGGCGTTGTAGACCATTGGTTCATTACTCTCAATTATGATTGATTCTTCCACAATTCGATTGAATTGGCGCGGACTTCATCTCAAGGGACATCTCTCGACTTCAAATAATCCCAAAATTCTAGTAATTCTGAGTTTGTTAAATGAATTCGGCTTTTTTTGCCGTAAGTCTCCATCAAGTGTTGTCTTCCTCGCTCTTTGCCCCATCCCAATCGCTTCATTTCTCCATCTGTTGCTGCAATAATCTCGGAAAGTTTGTATTCAACTATTTCTAATTCTGGCTCTGGCTGATTAAAAAGATTTCCTTGAGTTGATTTTCTAATTAGCTCTAAATGCGCTCTTTCAGCCGAGCTTAAATAATTCTCTCTCAGCCACTCAATTTCTGGTTCACTCGCCCCAGTTGTCGCCAGTAATTTAATTAAGTCGTTCTTTGTACTACAATTTAATACTATCTCGGATACCTTCAACGCTCGATTTTTCTTGGTCTTAATATCGCGAGAGTTATACGGATAGCTCTGCCAATTAATCTCCTTTTTGGGAGGTTTAGTGGCAGTTTTTTCACAGGTGTAGTTATACCAATTTCCTAAACTTAGACTACACTTAAAGAGAAAGGGATAAAAGCGATCGCGAACTATGTCAGGAGTAGTAAAAATTGAGATAACTGAATCGGCAGAAACTCTCAAAAAACTGTTAATAAATGCCAGTACAGCACAAGAGAAAGAAAGAATTCAAACT
>NZ_LR214340.1 GCF_900659865.1 Hyella patelloides LEGE 07179 | reverse complement strand
AAAAATCACGAAGAAATTAAATTTTTCTGCGGAATGTGAGTTACTACGTAAATTCTCTTAAAGTTTGCTCTTCTTCTGCTAATTCTCGATCTATTGTTGGACTAATCATTTGTCAATTTCTTTTAGTTAAAAACCAAAACCTTGTAAGGTGGGCAATGCCTAGCCTACTGGGATGAATTTCCGCAATCAGGATGGACAATTTTGGCATTTTGAGGGATGGTTTCAGGAGAATTAGCTACTAGCCATACACTACCATCAGCAGTAGTTACCCAACCTTGAGACTGTCGCACCACAGGGTAATTAGTTGTTTCCGTTTCAGTTGTGGAACGTTGGCGCACTCCCACAACACCATTTTCACTAACTTCAATATCATCGCGATTTGCCCATCCCACAACATTATCTAAGTTGTCTAAAGATTCTTCTGATGTGGGAGTTAAACCACCCCGACCTGTAATAATAAAAGAACTACCTTTAGCTATCTGGTCATTTTCAAATTTACACAAATCTTGAGCGAAGATTGCTTCGGCATCGATGGGAACAGTGGGTAATTCAATAATGCCCGAAGTGGGATCTACATCGGGAGTTTCCACAGAAATTGTGCCATCGATTCCAGAGTCGGAAGAAGCACTTATGTTGAGGTTATCTCTTCCTAAAAGATTGTTGGTGCTGATGTTGATGCTACCACCGTTGCCCGTAAAAGCCTCTGCGGTGATTTCATGTTGGTTTGTGGTGGGGAAAGCCAAGATAAAATCAGAATTAAGAATAACGTTACCACCATCTCCTCCTGCTTGGGCTGTTCCTGCGGTGGCGGTGATTTCTGAGTCGTTTCTCAATTCTAAGTTGTCATCTATGTTGAGGATGATGTTACCTCCTTGGGTGCTTCGGGTTTGAGCAGTTATCGCACCATCGTTTAGTTGAATATTACCTGCATCTACTTCTAAGCTTCCCGCATCTCCCGCACCTGTCGCACTAACGTTAATATCTCCTCCATTGGCAACGGTTAAGTTAGGGGTGTTGATGGTTAAATTTCCTGCATTTCCCGTACCTTCGGCTCTGGTGAAAAGAGTACTATTTACTGGAGTTTCGCCGATGTTACCCGTACCA
>NZ_LR214339.1 GCF_900659865.1 Hyella patelloides LEGE 07179 | reverse complement strand
ATCGGAGTACGCACGTAAGCTTGAGCTAGTTCGGTTTCCGCTCTTTTGACAGTAGCGATCGCTTTTTCTACTTCTGCTT
Organism: Hyella patelloides LEGE 07179; assembly: GCF_900659865.1. Classification (GTDB taxonomy): domain Bacteria; phylum Cyanobacteriota; class Cyanobacteriia; order Cyanobacteriales; family Xenococcaceae; genus Hyella; species Hyella patelloides. Next base: position 1,024 of record NZ_LR214339.1, on the reverse strand, counting down.
GGGCTGTTTGTACATCTACAGGACGAACTTCAGCAATGCGGTTGAGAGTTGCTTTAGCTGATGCTATTTGAGCTTCTAGGGTTTTGACAGTTCGATTTTCAGTTGCTAGTGCTTCTTCTAATTGAGCCTGTGCTGTTTCCCAAGCCAGGCGTTTATGATCTCTTTGGGATGCAGAGAGCGCTCCATCTTGATATAAAGACTCATAACGGTCATATTCTGCTTTGGCTGTACGAACTTCTGATTGCCAACGATTAATAGTTGCCTTTTGTGCCTTAATTTGTCCTTGTAATTCCGCTTCTAGTTGGGTAATCTGGGCTTGTTGAGCCGAAATTTCTCCAGTTTTTGCACCAGCTAGAATTTGTGCTAGTCTTTTTTGGGCAACTTTGACTTCTTCTTGAGCTTCTTCTAAAGCAGCTTGGAGACGATCGCGACTTGCTAAGGTAGCTACAACTTGATCCGCTTCAACCCAATCTCCTCGCTTAACTAAGAGTTGGTCAATGCGCTCGCCATCTAGTGTTAAGGGAGCAAATAAATGAATTACTTCTGTTTCTGGCTCTAATCGACCCAAAGCAGTTACTTTTTTGAGAATGGGTGCAGTTTCTAATGTCGGATATGACTTATTAGCTTCTAGTTGCTCTGATTGGGAAACTTCCCAGAGAACAGTTGCACCACCAAGCATTGTCGCAGTAACCAGAAGTCCAATTAGCCACTGTTTTGATGATTTGGGAGACGTGGAAGCACTCATGTTGAAACCTCCGATAATGAGTGGTTAAAGCTGTTAATTGTCTTACACTTTTTATTATATCTAACGTTTGTTATAAAAACAAAATTTTTAATTTATTTCTTTTATATAATCTAGAACTTACGCATTGACAAAAAATCACTGTCATGGATGCTAAACGGCAAAAGTATCTGTAAGATTACTTAAAATGTATTCGCGAATTACTAAAGTGAATAGATTCCTTTGCAATTGATACCAATTAGAAATTGAGCTATTTGAACGCATTTTTTCCAAACGAATAAA
>NZ_LR214338.1 GCF_900659865.1 Hyella patelloides LEGE 07179 | reverse complement strand
TTACAAAACTTAAAATATTTGTTACATTAATTTACATAGCACGGGAATAAAAGAAACAAATAAAGGAAAAATTACTATGTATACCACCCAAGAAGATAACGGAATTCTTAACAACTATGCGGTTGAGAATTACTATGTATACCACCCAAGAAGATAACGGAATTCTTAACAACTATGCGGTTGAGCCTAAAATGACCTACGCAATACCCCACATTATGGGAACAGAAACGTTATCTGCAACTAGGCGCAGTAGCAGCACTCTTCGTGACAGCATTAGTTTTGATTTCTTTCGCAGTCAGCTAATCGATGAAGACAGTCAGATTTAAACAACAACTTTAATTAATCAAAACTTTTAATCGAGATTTAAAAGATAATCATGTTTGCACCAATCATCATTCTGGTTCGTAATTATCTAGGTAAAACTAAATTTAATTAACTTCGGGGTCAAGCGATCTCAAAATACTCTCAGGTTATTACGGCGGTTTGCAATCGCGTCGGTATCTAAAGAACAACCAGACAAAACCTAATCAGAACTGCTCGTGACAATGGCAAAAAGTTAGGATTACTCGCTTAAAGTATTTTTCTTTTCTTATCTCTCGTCACGACTCGCGCATTCTCTTGCCCCCAAATGCGATGGGTGTAAACGTCTTACGGAGTGGCTGTCTTTTGAGTGTGAGGGATGCTGAGAAGACCTCAAAAGGAGGACGCTTCGGTGGTCGGTTGAATTCCTGATTTCAGCCGTCCGTCTTGTACGCCACGTCCGACGCGGGTTCACTTGTCAACAGGAAATTTCTCCTACTCAACCTTGGTATTTATACCGAGGTTTTTTTTGTTAGAAACCATAGTAGAAATATTAGAAATGCGTCTATTTCTGCTTAAAGAGATTAGATAATCTTAAACATTATCTTAACTAGACCTCTCATTGCTTTCTCAGATTGGACTCAGGGAAATTCACCTTTTCTCTTAACCGACTCTTAGATTACTGTCAGAACCTTCTCATTAGGGTCAGCGATTCTATTAATAACAGGAAATCGAAAAGATTAATCGAATCACCAAAAAGGAAAAACAATTATGAAACGCTCATTATTAGTATCTTTATCAGCTTTA
>NZ_LR214337.1 GCF_900659865.1 Hyella patelloides LEGE 07179 | reverse complement strand
TAAGCCAAGCCTACTGCTTTGATGATTGGTACTCTAAATACGGCTCGGATGCCTTCACCACCGTAGATGGAAACAAAATACCAAAACCAGACATTGTTGGTGTAGAGATAGCGGAGCAATATAGCGATCGCTGGGTATATTGTGATGAATTAAAAACCTGGTTAACCTACAGTTTAGAAACAGAAGGAATCTGGACTCTTGTTAGTAAAGATTACTTAGCAGCCGAAATACACGGCATTCTAAAGGCTCGGAATATCAAGGGATATGGTACTAACGCTTATGTTGAAAATATCATCGGCACTTTAAAAAGAGAATTATTTATCAGGAAATGGGATGAAAAATCCTCTACAGACTGGTTGCCCTTCAAGAACGGAGTGTTAGAACTGGCTACAAACAAGCTACACGAACATAATCCTGATTTTAGATTTACTTGGCAGCTTCCCAGGGATTACACCATTATCGAAGCAGGATTCAAGGCGATCGCCTCTTGGATGGACGAAGCTACTCAAGGAAATTCTGAATATAAAGAATTGTTACTTTGTTTCTCCGCAGCAGTGTTACGAGGAAGAAATGACCTACAGAAATTCCTGCACCTGATTGGTGGAGGTGGTAGTGGAAAAAGTACCTTTACCACGCTGTTAACGGCTCTGGTGGGGGAATCAAACACCGCCACGATGAATTTATCAGAATTGGAGGATAAGCACGAAATAGCCCGTATCTTTGGTAAAAGGTTAGTTGTTTTGCCAGATCAAGATAAAGCACCCCGTAAAATGAGTAATTTCAAGCGGTTAACGGGTCAGGATAGGTTATCTGGTAGAAGACTATTTGAGAATGGTTTCGAGTATGTTTTTGGTGGCTTGACAGTAGTAACATCTAACTTTCCTATTTTTCATACCAATTTGGGTTCTTGGCTAACTCGTAGGGTACAAATGATACCTTTTGATTACCAATGCCCCAATCACAAGAAACGGGACTTGATGAAAGATTTTTCAGGGGAATTGGGAGCATTTACGTCTTATCTGTTGAGTATTCCAGAAACGAAAATCGAAGCAGTATTGAAGGGATTGGGCAAAGAGAGATCGCTATCTACTACGGTATGGGAATCTCAAATAA
>NZ_LR214336.1 GCF_900659865.1 Hyella patelloides LEGE 07179 | reverse complement strand
TGGACATTTAGGCGATCGCAATTAGATAGCGAAACTAATTAAAATTTGCCCACTCTACAATTCAATTTCTTAGTTTTAAGCTTTCAATTGTGAATAGCGATGGTTATCAATTTTGTCAAACGTGCCATTGTAAACAAAGTTTCTGACCATATCGGCTTCAAAGAAATCATGAGGGAAACCTAATTCAATTTGACTTACTTTGTCTAGTTGCTGAATTTGTTCTGTTGATAATTTTACATCAACACATTTAAGATTATCTTCTATGTGATGGACTTTTCTTGCTCCAATAATCGGCATTACGCTCTTATTTAATAACCAACTAAGAGCTACTTGGGAAGAACTATTACCAGTTTGTTCGGCAACCTTATCTACTTCTTTGGCAATACTTAGATTGCGATCGCTTTTATCGACAAATCCTTCCATCATTTCATTATCTAAGCGTCTGTCTTCTCCTGTAGCGTTACCTTTTGTATATTTACCAGTTAACCAACCGCTAGCTAAAGGTGACCAAGCAGTTACACCGATATCTAAAGTATGTGCCATTGGTAAGAGTTCTCTTTCTGGATCTCGTTGAATCAGACTATATTCAATTTGTAAACCGATAAATTGTGTCCATCCCCGTAGTTCAGCTAGGGTATTGCATTGAGAGACTACCCAAGCAGGAGCATCGGAAATGCCGATATATAATATTTTTCCCACCCTAACCAGATCGTCAAAAGCTCGCATTACTTCTTCCGCTGGAGTCATAAAATCCCAAGTATGCAGCCATAGAATATCGATATAGTCAGTGTTTAAACGCTTGAGGCTGGCTTCTACGGACTGAACCATACTTTTACGCTGATTGTCACTTCCATTAGGATTACCATCACCTAGACCATTAGTATATTTGGTTGCTAAAACAACAGCATCTCTTTCCGAGGCAATAAATTCACCAAGAAATTTTTCACTTGTACCGTTGGTATAGATATTTGCTGTATCAATAAAATTACCACCAACTTCGCGAAAAGCATCGTAAATTTTTTTACTTTCTTCTTGGGATGAACCCCATCCCCAATCTTCACCAAAGGTCATTGTACCGAGGCATAGTTCTGATACTCTGAGTCTGCTTTTTCC
>NZ_LR214335.1 GCF_900659865.1 Hyella patelloides LEGE 07179 | reverse complement strand
TGTTTATTAGTCATGGTTTGGCTGATGATATTTAACAAAGGCGATAAGTTGACCTTTCTTGAAATAGATAGAATTACGGCTATATTGGGTGTTTTAATGTCTATCAATGCTCAAACAGGGATTTGGCAAAGCCAAATCCCTGCTCAAAACTCATGTATTGTCAGCATTGAAATTTGTGAATTTAGTTTAATTGGGAACATCTAAGATTTTTATCCTTTGTAGAGTTTGTGATTTAATTTCTCTAAATTCGCTTTTGACGAGCGACCCCGCGTTATGCCCTAAAGGACTTCCTTCGGTCGCGGAGCGGTATCCGTGATAGGCGGCGTAAGACTCTAAAGGACTCGGCTTCGCCGTCGCGCAAGGGAACGCGCTCGTCGTGACAAGAGAAACTTTGAGCTAAATCCTCTTATGGGAAAGGAAGCTTTTAGAGATTGCTTGAATGTTTTTAGATGCATTAATTAAGTAATTACAATGAATAATTAAAAATAGTTCGGTTAGTAGATAAAGACATAACGGATATCATAAAAAACTATAATCGATCCTTTTTAGATAGGGTACTTAAATATGTAAATACTTGATACTTCTGAAATTCACTTTGATTTTATATATCCTTATACAGATTAGACGCAAACTTTATCAATCATCATCAGTATTTTCCTCATTTTTACTATTTTTTTCTTAGTTGAATATGACTAGACCTAGGGTGTTGACTTTTAGATGAATTCCTTGAGAAAATATCATACGTATTATCTGTAGAACATGAAGAAAAAAGATGAATAATTACTCTAGTTCACCCGAAAGATTGGCATCTTGGTTTTGGGAAAGTAGAAATGATTGGAAACAAAAAGCATTAAAGAAACAGAAAGAATTGAGAAAAGCAGGGATAAAAATAAGAGATTTACAAAAAAGTCGAGAAGAATGGAAAGCCAAAACGAAGGAATGTAGAGCAAAAATAAAAGAACTAGAAGAAAAAAACCAACTTCTTCAAAAAAAAGGGAAATCTTAGTAGAAGCTAAGACTAAAAATTATAGTTATTCACTCAGAACGATTTGGGAGCAAGTCAAATTTGTAGATACATTTGAATATAGAAATTACCCAATCCTATATTTAATA
>NZ_LR214334.1 GCF_900659865.1 Hyella patelloides LEGE 07179 | reverse complement strand
GAATTCCCTTCAAAGACAAATTTTAAATTTGATGAACATTCCTGAATCGATTTATCTTGTTCCCCAGCTAGTTCCTAATTGACTCCAATCGCTCTAATTATTACTGTGACTTGATTTCATCGTCTTTATTTGCTCGACCATTTTTAAATTGAGCGAACCGTGAGTTAAGAATGCACTATCGGCAAAAAATAAGGGGTCTTTCAGAAAAGCCCTAAAGGATTAGCTTCGCGTCACAAAACCTCTTTCGGCGTGTTGCTGCTCTTTATATTTAAGCAGCATTTCATCACAATTAAACGATTCGCGCTCGAGGCGATTAGTGGCAATAATAAATTTGCCTGCACGATTTTTATAAGAGTTAATGACATCATTATTGGCTTGAATTAAGCCAGTTATTTGATAAATTTCATCCTGATTTTGATTAATTTGTATTTCATCAATTACATGAAATTTTAGTTTGAGTTGAATTAATTTTAAATTTAATTCTGCTATCAATTATTCCTGCAATTATGCCTAAATGATTAATGTTTTTAATTTCGATTCCTTGTAGCACTTTTACTCCATAATTTATCTGGTTTTTCTTCCTAAAAATTATCTTTATTCACTCTCGATTATTTAGGGTATTTCGTTACTGATTCTCCTCTTCATTCTCATGAAGCAGTCCTTCATGAGAATGGTTTTTGTCTTATCCCTCACTTTGGCTATAATTTTACTTCCTTTTCATCTTCTCAAGGAGATTTTCTTCTCTCTTCTTTCTTTCATTATGCTTTGATTCTGATTTCATATGTACTTCATCTGTGGGGCTGATGAATGTGGGGTACATGACTTATATCAATCGGATTTAGTATGATATCTAATCTTGATGCCATCATAGAACTAGCTGAGATACTCGGTATTATGCTTATTCTGAGTTTACATCTCAGCTTTTCTTTTTCTCTAGATTTTCGTCGAACTGACGTTAGTTAAAAATTCATAATCATAAGCTATCACAAAAAGCAAAAAGCTCTCAAACAGAAGAGAGTTTGAGAGCAGAATCAAGAAGAGAACCTGGCACTGAACTATTTTCCCAGGGGGCTACCCCCCAAGTATCTTCGCCGCAATAACGTTTCACTGTCGA
>NZ_LR214333.1 GCF_900659865.1 Hyella patelloides LEGE 07179 | reverse complement strand
ATACTGATAACCTGATTGTCACTGGTGGGGGATACATTGATGCTAGTACATTTGGTCAAGGTGATGCTGGTTTGATTAAGATTACCGCTAACGATCTTACTTTTGAGGGTGAAACATCAGAAGGTTTTCCTAGCAGTGCTTTTTCTCAAGTTAATCCAACTGGAGTGGGAAATGCTGAAGGTGTGAGTATTGAGACTAATAACCTGAGTTTAAAAGATGGGGGATTAGTTTCTGCTAATACATTTGGTCAAGGCAATGCAGGAAGCGTCAATATTACCGCTAGGGATACCATATCTATTGATGGAAAACGCTCAAATGGTCTTAGTAGTCGTGTTAGTAGTCAGGTTGACGGAATAGCAGAAGGAGATGCCGAAGGGGTAATAATCTTTAGTGGTAACGATCTAACTTTAACTAATGGGGGACAAATTTTAGCCAATACGTTTGGTCGAGGTGATGCAGGAGATGTAAGCATCTCTACTGATAAAAATCTGATTTTAAATGGAGGACAAATTATTGCGAATACTTCAGGTCAAGGAGATGCAGGAGATGTAACTATTACTACCACAGAAAATATTACGGTTACTTCTGAAAACTCTTATAGTGCGATTAATAATCGGGTTAATCGAGATGCAGTTGGCAATGCAGGGATTCTGACTATCTCTGCCAACAATCTGAATTTGATTAATGGAGGACAGATTCTTACTGGTACTTCAGGTCAAGGACATGGAGGAGAAGTAAGCATTACTACCAAGGAAAATGTGACTTTTGACGGTACAGACTTTCGAGGCAACCCTAGTGGTGTTTTTAGTTTGGTTAATCAAGGAGCAGTAGGGGATGCTGGGAAGATAAATATCTCTACTGGTAATTTGACTGTAACTAATGGGGGACGAGTTGATGCTAGTACATTTGGTCAAGGGAATGCAGGTTTAGTCAAGATTAATGCTAGCGATACCATCTCGATTGATGGAGAAAGTTTAAATGGCGTGAGTAGTCGTGTTAGTAGTCGGGTTAATCAAGGAGCAGTGGGAAATGCCGAGGGTGTGACGATTGATACTGATAACCTGATTGTCACTGGTGGGGGATACATTGATGCTAGTACATTTGGTCAAGGTGATGCTGGTTT
>NZ_LR214332.1 GCF_900659865.1 Hyella patelloides LEGE 07179 | reverse complement strand
GAAAAGCCAGGAGGAGCGTAGTGCCGTGAAAGTGGCACGCTACGTTTTGGATGGGAGGCTAGAGAAGCGATTCTCTGGTCGACCCCTAACAATCGGACTTCTCAGAGAGCGGAACGTCTTTCTTCTATTAATTCAGCTAAAGATTGGTCGATGCCTCTTGTCATTGGGGTTTTGGGCATTGATAACTGAATTTTCTCATCACGGGTTTCTGTTTCAATCTTTTGGTTGGTCGCACTCTGTCTTGGCAAAGGAGTGTTAATTATGCTGTTTTCTAATAATTCTGGTTCTTCTAACAGAGGCTGAGAATCATCTGGTTGATTTTCCGAGCGAGTTCTTCTTTTTCTGGCTCTGCTACCGTCGGTTATGGTTGGTGTTCGTGATGGTGAGGAAACTTCACTCTCGGAGGAAGTTTTTCGGACTCTTCTGATTCTTCTGCTGCCATCGGTCATAATTGCTTCTGTCTTTGCCCGTGATTCTGCTCAATAATAATGATAAGGGTTATCTTGGATTTTTTGGTTTTGTGGAAGGTGAGGAGAAAGATGATTTCTTGAAGATACGCGATCGCGTATCTTCAAGAAGAGGAAAAATTGCGATCTCTAGTAAACCAAGATAAGAATTATATTGATTTTGATAATTTCATTATTTTTAAGAGAATTATCTAAAAATTAATTAATGATATTTAATGCTAACAAATGTAACAACTTGCATAAAATAGCATCGATTAAAATGAGTTACTTAGGGGAGTGTCACAGTAGTTCTACTTCTTTAGTCTATGAGCAAAATTCACTTAGCCTTACAAGTACTGGGAACAAATGATGTTTCTGTTGATGGAAAAAAACAGGGATTGTGGAAGGAAATTCAAGGTGCTAGTTTAGAAGATGTTCGAGAAGGAGTCGAGTATTTTCAAGAAGGCAACTATAATATTGATTTTCCGCTCGTCCAAAAATTAATCGATTTATTAAAAGAGCCGAATAAAAGTTTAAAACTAGGAATAATATTGAGCGATCAAGAAGAATGGGCGGAACAGAAAGAACTAGAGAATTCTAACCAACAAATCGGACAATTGGTTGCTAAAGATGGAAAATGGGCAAAGTCTTTTTTAGAAAGCTGGTTAAAAGAAAAAA
>NZ_LR214331.1 GCF_900659865.1 Hyella patelloides LEGE 07179 | reverse complement strand
CATTGGAAGCATTTCGTACAGCCATGTCTTATCGTTTTGTTCAGTGGCTCAATCATAATCTAGACGTTTTTGTCGCTTACAAAGCGAGTTTAGGGTTTATTTGGGCTTGATTTTTGTTTAAGTACCGTTATGTAACTTTCTTGAAGACGATCTAATCCTGTAAGAATAATCTCTTCTAGCGAACCTTCTACTACCTGTATCGTTACAACACCATTGCTAAGGTCTTGATTATTTGCTAAAAACGCGCCAGAGGTTACATAGCCTTTTTCTAAATAGAGTTGGGTAATTCGAGAACGAAGACAAACCAAATCTTCAAAAGTAGCGGTACGATATTTCAGTTGAGAATCTTTAACTATCTCGTCTATTTCTGACTGTAAAACTGTATTGCCTATTATCTGAATATCTCTAATAAAAAAGCGATCTCTATAATTAGTTATGGATTTATCAACTGAAAACTCGCATCGAGCAGAATCTACACCACCAGGAACAAAAATTGTTGGTTTTTCATTCTCGAAGGAAGGTTCTGTTTCGGGAATTGGCTCGGTGTTAGGTGGGATTGTCTGTTGAATTGTATCTTGTGGAGGAAGTTCATCGTCGGGTAACGGTTGTGCATTTAAAGGAAGCAGAAATTTTGCCAAATAGACTATGCTAAATACGCCAAAGATAGACCCTATAAAATCAGACTTTAAACAAATTTTCTTCATTTAAACATTTGTTGTTAATAAAATTAACCAAACTTAGCAATTGGATATTTATATAAAATATTTAGAGCGACAATTATTTAGTGTCCGAAATCAAACAATACAGTAAAACAGAGGCTTTAAGGAACTATTATTTACGTCTGAGGGGTTTGATTAGTTTCCGATACTGCTGAAGAACTTAACAGAAGCCAGGTTTTCTTCCATAGCGATCGCTATTAACTATTTATAACATTCTTCGATCCAATTGATATTAGAGGGATTGCAATTATGAGAACAATCTACATGGGTAGGGAGCATCCCATTTTGGTAAAAAGAAAAATAAGAAAGATTCTTAATTCGCGAGTAATACTCGCGAATTAAATAATAAGTGTTGTTTGAAAGCACATCAACTGACTACCATAGAAAGGTAGATTTTGGCAGAGACAAAAA
>NZ_LR214330.1 GCF_900659865.1 Hyella patelloides LEGE 07179 | reverse complement strand
TTTTTTTAGTTAATAAAATAATTAAAAAAGTAACACGGGAGTGGAATAGCGAGACAGTCTTGCAGGAGGGAAACCCTCCGCAGAGAACTGTCTCAAGACGGCTCTCTCACAAGCACGCATTTCCTCCCGTAAAAATCTCATCACAAAATCTTTAGTTAAAAAAGATTTTTCTGCTTTGTAATAGTTTATTAACCCTTCATTTATCTGGAGAGAATAAAATGCTAGAATTATCAAAAGTTCGAGTTTTATTATTACAAAAGTCTCGAATAAAATCTCAGCTAATCGACATAATATTACAAGAATATGAAGTCAGAGTAAATAATTTATCGGTTCGGGAAAGGATTTATTTTGTAGAAGATGTTTGTTCCTTTAAATTTTGCTAGAGTTGCGGTGGTATTCAATCTTACAAGGGCAGAAGCTATCCACACTCGTCAGGTAATATAAGATAAGATTAGAATAAGCGATCGCCTCATCGCCTCGCCCTTATAACGGACGGGGCATTGTGAATCTGCCACCTTATTTATTAGAACTCTTGCAAAAGTTTTTTATGGTATGATCAAAGACTATTTTGTTTAAATTTCTGCTGATTAAAATAATGGGAATTGAGAGATTTTTTGAGTAAATAGAAAGAGCGCGATCGCGCTCCACAAAAAATTGACAGCATAAATTGTTTCAGGCAATTAAATAATGACTGAAATCTTCAAGATTAATTTAGCTTTTATCAAATTTATGAAGCTAATTCGTAATTATCCCTCTTTTGTCACTCTCCGAGAATTAAAATGAAGAGAAACCCAACTATAATTGGCTAGAAAGTAGATATGACAATGGATGTAGAATTACAAATTCTCAAACATTTAAAGCGATCGCCAGCACCCACAGTTGCCCTCATCGATCAATATTGTTCGGCGTATAATGATATATTTCCTGAAGTAAGAAGTTATGAATATTTTAAATATTTACATCAAGGAATCATCTCAAAAATTAAAAGAAAGTCTTTACCAGAAATCGCTAAGGTAGTAGGCATCTCTTCACCTCAATCATTACATCATTTCTTAGCTTCTTGATGCAGTCGCTCATGGGGGAAACCCCCAAGACCGCGCTGCATCGCTAATTCGCCTTGGTCAGTAGAAGAACTAGAAAACAGAAG
>NZ_LR214329.1 GCF_900659865.1 Hyella patelloides LEGE 07179 | reverse complement strand
GATTATTAAGTTGTCATCTGTTGAGGATTAAAGTGCGAACTCTACCGTTTTGCGGTTACTCAACAGAAGCTAGTCATCCTCCTTCTTTCTAAGTTTCGACTAAACGAATCGCACCACCCGTTACATTGGGAATGTCAACGGGAGACAGAGTAGAAGTTACCAGTGGTTTGAAATCAGGAGAAGCGGTAGTAACTTCAGGTCAACGTCGGTTGGTGGAAAATGCGACCGTAGCGGTGATTAATCAGTCCGAACAATCTATAGCAGCTAATAAAGCTACTACTCAAGATATTCAAATTCAGTTAGTCAGTCCTGATGCTCAAACTGGTGTCCCTATGGGGGATGCTCAACTGGTGATAGAAGTTAAAGATGCCCAAGGTCAACCGCTAGATATCCTTGACCTAGAGATGAGCGCGTCCATGCCCATGAAGAACATGGCTCCGATGACCGCTCCAGTGGAAGTTCAACCAGATGGACAACCAGGTAGGTTTAAAGCCGATACCTATCTCGGCATGAAAGGAGACTGGACGATTACTGCCCAAGTCAAAGATGCCAAAAATAAAGCGAAACAAGAATTTACTTTAGAAGTTCAATAGCAACTCAAACAACTTAAATTTTTACATTAAACCACAGAACAAATTGCCTCGATGAAGGGTAGTTCACCCATACAAATTTTTAACTACTAACTAGGGTTTGCTGAAAAAGTAAGCGAAAAAATTTACAAGAATCAGCTTGTTTAAATGATAAGTTTTTATGTCAGTAAGTATGCTCAAATATTAGCTTTAATAATATAAAAGTCAGTAATTCAGCCTAATTTATAGGTATTCAGAAATAAAGACAAAAAAAAGACAGCTAATCTGCCTGAGCAGGGTGGAAAGATTGATAACTAAAAAAGTAATGCCAATAGAAGTTTCTGCTGTTTCAGAAAGTTTTGCCATGATACAGTTAAGTCCATAACGTCGTTTTGCTTGTCCGAATTTTCCCTCAATAGCATTACGAAATCTTTCATCATCTCTAGCTTGTTTTTTAGTTGACTTACTAACATTTTTAGGTGGTCTTCCCAATGGTGGTCCACTGATTCTAATCCCTCGGTCTTTACACCAAGTTCGATTCTCTCTATTGCGATAAATTTTATCTACATGAACTGAG
>NZ_LR214328.1 GCF_900659865.1 Hyella patelloides LEGE 07179 | reverse complement strand
TTTTTTTCTATTTCCCAAGTTTCACGATCTAACTTTGGTGGGATAACTATCATATCAAATAAAGTAGCTTGTTTTTTCCCTGGATAAGGGCGTAAAATTCTGCCACGACGTTGAATAAATTGACGCGGATTATTAGTACTAGCTAAAATGATGGCGGTTTGAATCGCAGGAATATCTACCCCTTCATCTAAACAGCGAATTGCTACTAAACCTTGTAAAATTCCCTGTTCAAATTGAATGCGTAATTTTTCCCTTTCAGCTATAGGAGTTTCTGTGGTGTAGGTATTAACCTTATAGCCTAATTCTTTCCCTAAAATTCTGGTAACGGCTGCAATTTGCCGATTATAATCTTGATGATAATTATCTACATTACCATCACCACAATAAAATAAAGTATGGGTAGTTTGTAGTCTATCTTGCATTAAAAATTTTAAAGCATTTAATTTGTTAGCAGCAGTACCTATTAAACGCGATCGCTTTGTTAATAAAGATGTTAAATTACCATTATCCCAGTTACTATCTTGTTGCAGTATCCAGCCAATTTTCCTAGTGAGTTTAGCATAGAGAAATGATTCTGATTCGGTTAACTCAACAAAAATAGGATAATAAAGATAAGGTACTAAGGCTTTTTGCTTGATAGCATCTTCCAGGGTAAATTCTGGCTGTAAAATTTTACCAAAATACTCCAAGAGTGCATCTGTTCCTGATTCGTCATAGTGTCTTTGAGGAGTTGCAGAAAGAGCTAGTCGTAACCCAACATTACGAGGTAAGCTGGCTTCTAAACGGTTTGAACCTAAATTGTGTGCTTCATCGCCAATGATTAAAGTTTTCTCTGGAAAAAATTTTATTGAAGACTGAAAACCTTCGCTAATTAATGTGGAGTTAGTAGTAATAATAGTGAGAAAATTTTGTTTCTGAGAACGAATATTATAAAGTTGAGTAGTTAATTCTGTTTCCCAGCTATTAAGGCGATGCATGGCAATAATTGGGTTCAGATTAAATGCCTGACATTCTCTTTGCCACTGTAAGACTAAATGTTGATAAGGGCAAATAATAATTACAACCTGTAAGCCAATTTTTTGGTATAGCTCTGTGGCTATAGCTAAAGCAATAATGGTTTTACCGCTACCAGTCGCCATTTTTAATGTTCCACGAC
>NZ_LR214327.1 GCF_900659865.1 Hyella patelloides LEGE 07179 | reverse complement strand
AAAAAAAACAAAATACTGCTGTTAAAACCTGGAAAATAATATGTATTGATGATAGCCCAACTATTTTAAAAGAAATTAAGCGTTTTCTAGATCGAGATAAATTTGAAGTGACAGCTATTGACGACCCTGTACAAGCTGTACCTACAATTTTTCGTATTAAACCAGATTTAATTTTACTTGATATTACCATGCCTAAAATAAATGGCTATAAACTTTGTGGATTATTAAGAGATAGTAAAAATTGCGATCGAATTCCTATCATTATGGTGACTGGAAATACTGGCTTTATTGATAAAGCTAGAGCTAAAATAGCAGGAGCAACCGACTATTTTACTAAACCTTTTACTCAACAAGGATTAATGCAAATTGTAGAAAAATATCTTCAATAATCAAAATTTAAATGTTTACATTGAAAGCATTTATTCTATCTGAAAAATAGTTTTTTACTCACACTAAAACCAGCTAATAAAAATCATGAAAACCATCTTAATTGTTGACGATTTACAATCCCAATTGGACTTAATGGAGAAATATCTAACTCAAGCAGGTTACTCCATTATTACTGCTACTAACGGTCAAGATGCTATAGCTATTACAGCAGAAAAGAAACCCGATTTGGTAGTTACCGATTGGATGATGCCTAAAATGGGAGGCTTAGACATCTGCCGTAAGCTGAGAAAAAACCCCGAAACCGCAGAAATTCCTATCGTTGCTTGTACTGCTAAAAATCGTGATGTAGATCGTATGTGGGCATTAAAGCAAGGAGTCAAAGCCTATGTAACTAAGCCTTGCACCCAAGAAGAATTAGTTAGCGCAGTAGAAGAGGCGATGGCATAGAAAAAACAGAGGAGATATCGCAATACTAGTAGAGGTTAAGCTAGTCGCCATTAACATTGCATAAAGAGGTTTGCTTCAGGTGCTTCGGTTGCCAGAGAGAAAGGTTGAAGTCTTTTTGGCAAATTGGAAATTATGCAAATTAAATATATATTAACTCAAGACGTTTTCTGTTTGCTGTTCCTTTTATCAAGTCGATTAATGAATGTCTCAACCCATTAACTGACATTCCGCAGATAATTTTCTCAAGGAAATAATTAAATGAATTTGCTTGAATATAGCCGTTTATAGCAATCGCCAATCTTCAAAAACACCAAATAATATATTAGTTCTTATTCTGTTTCT
>NZ_LR214326.1 GCF_900659865.1 Hyella patelloides LEGE 07179 | reverse complement strand
AAAATGGCGAGCGGGCGACATGAACGCCTGGGAAACCACAGGCGACGCGCCCTTGCCTTTAGACCAACTTCGGGCTTGATCTAACTCCTGACTCCTGACTCTATCCTCCTGACTTCAGCCCGAAGGGCGTGGTAATTGGGTGTACGAATTTTATGACCATCAAGAGCATCCCGCATTAGGTCAGAGTCCTTTTGATGCCTATCACCAAGGCATAGTTCAAACTGGTTCAAGACCGAGCCGATTAATTCCCTATGATGAAAACTTCCGCATCTTGACCTTGCCCACCACTTCCAAGGGAACGGCAAAAGTCATCTCCAATCAGGGAGTCAAAATTAACCATCTTTACTATTGGCATAATAGTTTTCGCAATGGCAGCATTGAGAAGACACGAGTGAATGTCAGATATGATCCAAGCGACGCGGGATTTGCCTATGCCTACGTGCGAGGACAATGGGTTCGCTGCATCTCTCAGTATTACAGTATTTTTCATGGTCGTTCGGAACGAGAAATTCAATTAGCGACACAAGAGTTGCGACAACAGTACAAACAACATTCCCAAAAATTTATCATCACAGCTAAAGCTCTAGCAGATTTTCTAGAAGGAACTCAAGCTACTGAATCTATTCTCATGCAAAGGTTAAAGGATGGGGAAGCTAAAGATATTTTATCGACCATTTCTAGTCATGAAGAGATCAAATCAGAGTCCTCTCAAAAGACTACATCAGTGGTTAGTGAAACCGAGTCTCTACAGTCTCAAAAACCAGCAGAAATTAAACCTTATGAGGAGTTTTGGTAATGCCCATTTATAGACGCACTGACCGTCACTATCCGACCCTATCTAAACAACAAAAGTTAGATTTATTTCGTGATTGTACAGTAGTACATCCACATCTAAAAAAGGCTTACGAAGAATTCCGATATGCAATAAGTAATCCAGGTGGAGCTTCTTTGATTTTTTTGTTTGGTCCAACAGGGGTGGGAAAGACCACTCTATTACAGCAGATTAGCAAAGTGATGCTAGAGGAACATCGTTCGCGAATGGTTAAAGATTCTGATTATCTGCCAGTAGCTACCACAGAAGCTCGCGCTCCTGAATCTGGAAGTTTCGATTGGAAAAGTTATTATCAAAGTGTTTTAACCTCTCTAACCAATTTACCAGTTCCATCTAAGTTAATTTCCCAAAGAAGTCAACTAAAAAAAA
>NZ_LR214325.1 GCF_900659865.1 Hyella patelloides LEGE 07179 | reverse complement strand
TTTTCTTTAATAATTAATGCCCCCAATGCTATCCGAAATGGTTTAGCTATTGCTCCCATTGTTTCTGAGAAATTTTCGGCATATTCTGACTCAAAATCTGACCAAGGAATTAACTCTGCCATAATTACCCATCGGTTTTCTGATGACAACTTACTTTCAAAGGGTAATTCAAAATTTTCTGGGGTAAGCTCCGACTGGCTAGTTTTACGGTACATTTGTTCTTGCTGAGATAAGTGCAAGGGTCTTTTACCAATTTTAGGGGTTTTTCGCCATTTTTACTTAACTTTTTGCTGCGCCCAAAATCCTTGTAACCTTTATTTGCTCAAGGTTGTCAAGTTATTCAGCAAACCCTAAGTAGAAAGTACTGTTTTCAATTTCACGAAAATTGCGGTTAGGCGTGCGTTTCTCGCAGAGCGAGATCGCCTTTGATAATGAACCTACCGCCGATCATTTCTCCTTTTATTCTGGGTGACGGGTGAAATTCAGCATCATCTCATGCCCGCAGTCTACACTAAAAAACGGAGCTGCGTGAAATACCAAATTTAAAGATTTCTGAACGCAGCCCCTCAGAAGAACCGATTTTTGCGGTCAACAATTATTTCTCATTTCCCTTTCTCCCTATTGTTTTTAGAGTCAAGGGTTAAAAACTTACCCTTGAAAGAGTTTATTTGGAGGATGCTGGTCTACTCTAAATTATGCCTCAAACGGCACTGGCGACGGTTTGTTTTCTTCTAGTTGGATACTCAGCTGTTCTCCAGGAGCAGTAATCATAAACGGCACTGGCGACGGTTTGTTTTCTTCTAGTTGGATACTCGGCTGTTCTCCAGGAGTAGTATTCATAAACGGCACTGGCGACGGTTTGTTTTCTTCCAGTTGAATACTGGGCTGTTCTCCAGGAGCAGTAATCATACGCGCTCCCTTGCCACTAGTAAAGTAGCTCCAAGCCCACTGAATCATCACAACTAATTTATTGTCAAACTCCAGCAGGTAGAAGACGTGAATAAACATCCAGAATGCCCAAGCTAGAAACCCATACAGCTTCAAGAAACCGAACTCTACCACGGCAGCGTGTTTGCCAATTACAGCCAAGCTGCCCCAGTCCCAATACCGAAAAGCTGAGATCGTCTCTCCTTGGAGGCGACTTTTAATCAGGCGAGCCACATATTTCCCCGACTGCATTGCTACTGGAGCTACACCAGGTA
>NZ_LR214324.1 GCF_900659865.1 Hyella patelloides LEGE 07179 | reverse complement strand
CACAATAGAGAAATCTTTGCTGCCCATAAAGCAAAACGTGGATTTGTTTGGGGCTAAAAACAGGTTAAAAGCTTTCTCTATTTAGAGTACAGTCTTTATCGATCGCTTTTTTCCGAAAGTCCAGCTAAAAGATGAAGATTCAACCCATGATTAATCAAAATAGTTATGTAACTTTAGAAAAAGCGATCGCAACTTCTCAAGAGTTACTTACTCAATATGCTTTCAGTGACGAACTTCTCGGAGATTTAACTACTGCTTTTGGTACTGAATACAATCGCGAAGTAGCAGAGGAATTAGTAGGACAATGGCAAACAGGGGAATTTGATTCTTTCCCCGAAATTGAAATTCGCTCCTCCACAGAAATAAACGGTGCTAACGGCGCATATTCCGCAGACACTAACAAAATTTATATTTCCGAAGAATATTTACTCGCTAATACAAACAATCTTAAAGCTATCTCTAATCTAGTTATCGAAGAATACGGACATTACGTTGATGCGAGTATTAACTCTGTAGATGCTGCGGGGGATGAAGGCGCGATTTTCTCTGGTTTAGTTACAGGAGAATCTTTTAGCGAGGGTGAATTACAACAGTTACAACTAGAAAATGATAAAGCTGTTATTACTCTTGATGGTGAAGAAATTGCGATCGAGCAACAACTCATAGAAGCACAAACAGGACTACCTATAACCCTCCCAGAAAACTTCGCTTTAAGAGAAGACCTTACTAATGTACTTGTTGGAGATTTTAATAACGATGGAATAGATGATTTCCTACGTCAAGAAAAGGGGAACGGTAGTGGTGACGGAGTAAATACTGCCGATATCTTTATTGCTGATGGTAATCGTGATTTTAGCAATATCTCCTTACCCGAAAACTTGAACATAGATGGAGACCTGAATAATTTACATATTGGGGACTTTAATGGGGATGGAGTAGACGATATCTTGCGTCAACAAAAGGGTTCAACAGATGATGACAATCCGGATACTGGTAGGATCTATTTAAACAATGGCAGTGGTAACTTCAGTGTCACGCGCCGAATCTCCTTACCCGAAAGCTTGCTCATAGAAGGAGACCTAAATAATTTACATATTGGGGATTTTAATGGGGATGGAGTAGACGATATCTTGCGTCAACAAAAGGGTTCAACAGATGATGACAATGAGGATACTGGTAGGATCTATCTAAACGATGGCAGTGGTAACTTCAGTGTCACGCGCCAAATCT
>NZ_LR214323.1 GCF_900659865.1 Hyella patelloides LEGE 07179 | reverse complement strand
AAAATCCGAAGTTAATTTTGGACGACTTCTTAATGGTGTTTATCATTATTTGGTATCCTCCATCCAATATTTTAGTTAAGGCGATCGCAGTGATTGGTAGTCGAGCGGTCGCTTTTGTTATGTCATTATTGTAAATAGTCTGCCTACACTTGTCAACTGTTGATAGACAATTTACAATATAATTATTGATGTTGGAGTTTTAAGCTATGACACTGTTGAAAATTAAGCGCGTTCAAGAAACTATTAAAGAGTTTCCCCACTTAGGGAAAAGAATTAAAGAAGCTAGAGAAAAAGCGAAAATCAAAGAAGGAAAATCTTTATCCTCTATTTGTCGTGAAGCTGATATTAGTCGTGCTTATTGGTATCAATTAGAGTCTGAAGATTTGAGAGCCCCAGCAACTGAGGAAATTATTAGAAAAATCGAACAAACTTTAAATATTGATTTGGGAGTTACTTTTGATGAATAATCCCACTATCGAAACTGATATTGCTGAAATTCTCAGAGATTTACAATCTGGGCAAAAAGAGATACTCAAAGAGATTTCTGATTTAAAGGTAAGTTTAGAGACAGTCAAAGGCGATCTTAAAGCTTTAGACACTAAAGTAGAACAATTAGATAAAAGAGTGGGAAATAGCGAATTAACCAACCGTGGTATTTTGATCGGCTTGGTAGTTGTTATCTTGGGTGGTACAGCCAAATTGTGGGGCTGGATGCCTAATTCTTGAAATGCGACACCACAGTGCCTTGCTACCTCTCCTATTAGCTATTAAAGAAATCAAAGAGATGCTCGCCTCATCGTAAAATTAAAATCCACAACTGGTATTTTTTCAATTCTCCTTTGTTCGATGTCTTTAGTCCCATGAAGCAATTTTGGCAACGCCACAAAATTCCACTATTGATGATTCTTTTCAGTTTAGCCTTGGGTCTTGCCCCTCTGATTTCAGTAATCCTAGCTGAGATAGTTGCCAATCTGGGCAACTGCACGGTACATGAAGGCTTTATTAATTCCTGTCAAATTGGCTCTTTTGAATTGGGCGAGCTTTTAGCTACAATGTTTGTCGCTGGCTGGTATCTGTTGATTTCTATTCCTTTGGGATTCATCGGTTTGCTCTTGGGATTTCTGACTTTAATGAGTCAAATCAAGAAGCGTAACCTCAGTTCGACGAAGCAAAAACTAGAAAAGTCCAAACATTCATGACGATTCTGAAATCTATACAGGTAATCTTACTTACCTTGGC
>NZ_LR214322.1 GCF_900659865.1 Hyella patelloides LEGE 07179 | reverse complement strand
AAAAATATATCCTCCTTCGAGGACGTAGTCAATGGTTAAAGAATCAAAAAATACTTTCTAAATTTCTTTATTTAGAGTCAGAAATTTTAATAGCATTAGACGGAACAGAATATTTTTCATCTAAAAAAATTAATTGTCCTCATTGTAACTCTCGGAATCACCGAAACGGAACAACAACTTATTTTCATGGTTGTGTAATTCCTGCTGTGGTTTCACCAAAGGCTGAAACAAGTAATTTGTCTCGAACCAGAGTTCATCAAAAAACAAGATGGTTATAAGAAACAAGACTGTGAAAACGCTGCGGTAAAAAGATGGTTCAATAAAAATCCAAGTCAAAGATATGACAATCCTGTAACTCTTTTAGGGGATGACTTATACTCTCGTCAACCTATCTGTGAATTAGCGTTATCAAAGGATTATAATTTTATTTTGGGGAAGCCCGTGAAACTTCACATAAAACTTTATATGAATGGCTAGAGTTTTTAGAGAAAACTGGTGAAGTACAAACTATAAAAAAGAAAGAATGGAATGGAAGAAAGGAGCTAGTTTATCGCTATCGTTATACTAATAAAATACCGCTAAAAGAGGGGGATGATTCATTACAAGTTAATTGGTGTGAAGTTACAATTATTAATAAAAAAACAGAAGAGATTACTTATAAAAATAGTTTTATTACCAATCATAAAATTAACGATTGCAATGTAGAAAAGATTGTCAAAGCTGGTAGAAGTAGATGGAAAATTGAAAATGAAAGTAATAATGTTTTAAAAAATCATGGTGACAACTTAGAACCTAATTTTGGTCACGGTCAAAATAATTTATGTGAGATTTTATTAAGTTTAAATTTGTTGGCTTTTTTATTTCATTCAGTTTTAAAGTTAGCTAATTCCACTTATCAACGACTTCGTCAACTTAACGGAAGTCGTCGTAGCTTTTTTAACGATATTAGAGCCTTGTTAAAATATTTTTGGTTTGAAACTTGGTCTGATTTATTAAATTTTATGCTCGATGATGATTCAGACAAGCCCAAGACTAATTCTAGTTAAATCTCCAAAATAATTTCAGGAGGTGATGCTTAATTTTTATGTTTAAAATTTCATTTTTGT
This sequence comes from Hyella patelloides LEGE 07179, assembly GCF_900659865.1. Lineage (GTDB taxonomy): Bacteria > Cyanobacteriota > Cyanobacteriia > Cyanobacteriales > Xenococcaceae > Hyella > Hyella patelloides. Next base: position 147 of record NZ_LR214322.1, on the reverse strand, counting down.
AATGATTTCAACCTATTTTTTTGAGTTGAGAGAGTATTTCTGCGTCTATTTTTTCTTTTTTACTTCTTAATTATGCATGGCTTTTCTGAAAATAAAACTTTTTGAGTTTTGTTCTCTATTTTTGATAGAGAACATTTTCTTTTTTTT
>NZ_LR214321.1 GCF_900659865.1 Hyella patelloides LEGE 07179 | reverse complement strand
GTAGTAACCTCTCCCCATTGGGATAATTGCTGACGAATATATTCTTTTACGAAAAAATGTCCTCCAGAAGCCAGATAAGGATCGCGTTCTCTGGTAATTTGATTTAGATGATTGTAGAGTTTTTCTGTTAAAGTCACTTTCAGGATTTAAAATTAATATTTAATTATTAAATTAATAGTAGTCAAATACATTGAAAACGATCTAACAAATTCTCATCGAAGAAAGTAATTTTCAATTGTTTAAGGCTTCAAATAAGATTCTAAATGCTGAATACGTTCTTGAGTTAAGCGAGTCAGACAAGAAGAATATATCAGAGTTTGCATCGATCCTCCTTGATATCTATTCGCAGCATACTCACAATTTAAATCTCTAAATTTAAGCCAAGCTAATTGAGTATTTATTAGTTGTTTTTCTGGCTCAGGGTTTTGTCTTTTTTCTCTGAGTTGTTGATAAACTTGATTTAATTTCAAGTCTACCTCTTGATATTCTAAATGTGCACAGTTATTCAGTTCTATTTGAGTTACAGGGCGATCGCAATTATTCTTTAAATTTTCATTAGATATAGATTGTGCAGTAGCAATATTATATTTTGTAGAATACATTACGATAGCAGTAGTAACTATTCTCAATCTAATTAGTCGATTTAATTTATATTTCATAACTCAATTTTTATAAAAACTAGCTATTCTTCTTCAGGTAACCGAATTATAAGCATTACGAGTTGCTTCTACATCCACTTGTAATTTCCATCTTTTGTAGTGAATAATCTTCATGGAAATATTATCATTAAAATTCCTTTTATTTGTTTAGTAAAGATTGACGTTTTTTCAGACTTTCTTTAGCTGTTGCTCTGACAATTTGATTACAGTCTTTTGCTAATAGTTTTAAAGTATCATCAGGAGTCTGAGAGTTTTGTGAGATCGCATATCTTTCTAACCAAGATGTAGAATTATAATTAGCTGCTAAATCTTCACTTTCTGCATAGTCAGTTAAGAAAACCGCTAAACGGGATAAAGATGGTTGTTGAGATTTTCCGAAACTTTTAAAGATAATTTCTTTAATTTGAAAATTACATTGAGGATTTTTTACTACAGTTGCGCCAATATTATCTATTTCATTTCTAACAAGCTGTTCTAATATTGTTACTGGTGTCTTGATATTTTCTGCAACACTTTGACGAACTAGATATTCTTTGTCAATGGCTAGTCTTTCTAACATTTTTATTGATATATTTGGATTTTTGGCTACAGATGCACGAAC
>NZ_LR214320.1 GCF_900659865.1 Hyella patelloides LEGE 07179 | reverse complement strand
GGAGCAGAGATAGCGGAGCAGTATAGCGATCGCTGGGTGTATTGTGATGAATTAAAAACCTGGCTGACTTACAGTTTAGAAACCGAAGGAATTTGGACAATAGTCAGCGAACAATATCTAGCAGCCGAAATCGATGCGATACTCTCAGCCAGGAATATTAAGGGATACGGCACTAATTCTTATGTGCAAAATATCATTGGAGCTTTAAGACGAAAACTATTCATCAGGAAATGGGACGAAAAATCCTCTACTGATTGGTTGCCCTTTAGGAATGGAGTGCTAGAGTTAGCGACAAACAAGCTACACGAACACGATCCTGGCTTCAAATTTACTTGGCAACTTCCACGAGAATATACAGTAGTGGAAGCAGGATGGAGAAAGGTAGAGACGGGGAGACGGGGAGACAAGGAGACGAGGAGACGAGGAGAGGGGGAGATACGGAATTTTTCACCAAATCACCCAGTCGCCCAGTCGCCCAGTCACCCAGTCACCCAGTCATCAGGCTGGTCTGCGATCGCCTCTTGGATGGACGAAGCTACTAAGGGAAATTCTGAATATAAAGAATTGTTACTTTGTTTTGCAGCAGCAGTACTACGAGGAAGAAATGATTTACAGAAATTCCTGCATCTAATTGGTGGGGGTGGTAGTGGGAAATCTACTTTTACCACTCTGCTAACGGCTCTAGTAGGAGAATCAAACACCGCGACGATGAATTTATCAGAATTAGAAGATAAACATGAGATAGCCCGTATTTTTGGGAAAAGGTTAGTAGTTCTACCAGACCAAGACAAAGCCCCCAAGAAGATGAGCAATTTTAAGCGGTTGACTGGTCAGGATAGATTGTCTGGTAGAAGACTATTTGAAAATGGCTTTGAGTACGTATTTGGTGGGCTGACAGTAGTAACCTCTAACTTCCCCATCTTCCATACCAATTTAGGTTCTTGGTTGACCCGTAGAGTCAGCATGATTCCCTTTGATTACCAATGTCCCAATCACAAGAAACGGGACTTGATGAAGGAGTTTTCGGGGGAATTAGGAGCATTCACTTCTTATTTGTTGAGTATTCCAGAGACAGAAATAGAAGCAGTATTGAAAGGTGTGGGCAAAGAGCAGCAGCTATCTACAACAGTATGGGAGTCTCAGATCCGAAGTGATGGCTTAGCAGCATGGGTGAATGAATGGGTAATACAAGATAGTACGGGTTGTGTACCAATTGGGAGTAACGCCCATGAATGGAAAATAGCCGAAGATTATGATGCCACTTGTTCTACTCTCT
>NZ_LR214319.1 GCF_900659865.1 Hyella patelloides LEGE 07179 | reverse complement strand
GAAAAATTGATGATTTTTCAGTTTAAAATTAGGCTTCAACTTAATTTGTGAGAAATGCGGGATTAGGGATTAGGGATTAGGGACTGGGGACTGGGAAGAAATTAAAAGTATTATTTCTCAAGATAAAAAGACCGTTCTTCTATGTTGAAGAGGTCGAACATGATGCTAATTATTTTTTTGAGGAATTTTGCACTGCATAAGGCTCTAGATTATTTAATAACAGATTATGAAAATATTAGCTTTTGATTATTTTAAGCTAAATTGAAGCGATCGCTTATTAGAGAAATCATAATCAGTCAAAAAAAACAGTCTCTTAATAGGGACTGTAAACAACTGAAGGAAGCATAAATTTTTAAAATAAGTTAATTCATACCGATATTTATAGCAGTCCTAAATCATTCGTGAATATAACCAATGACAAAAGACTAATGACAAAAGACTAATAGCAGAATAATTCTCTTAATTCAGATAGAATTGCTATATTAATACTCAACTTCATCTAGCTAATTTCTTCCGTAATCCATTGACAAATTAGCTTACCATTAACTTTTCGCCAGCGTGCAATTAATCTTTTTTTGCGATGGGGATGAATCGTTTTTTTTAGGCTAGGTTTATTCTGAATAGCAGAATGTTTTTGAGCAATCATTTGATTCTCCTTAATTATTTATTTTGAGATTGACTTTAGATAGTAATGATCTAAAGTACAAAGCCAATTTAAGCTTGATAACTCACACCACGATATTTTCTTAAACCTAACTGAGACTTAACAGGTTTAATGGGAAGACTGGGGGTATAACTTTGCCCTAAGAAACGAGCAGTATGTTCTGAAGGGATAGTTTTAACTCGATGGTTAGAAGTCGCATAAACTTGACCTAAGAAACGTAATTTCATTTTTCAATTCTCCGATTTACTATTAACTTAGTTATTTGCATTACAAAAGAGAATCGGGAAGAAATAGGGAAGCTTTTTTGAAGTTATATCAATCAGGAAGAAAGGATACAATAGATTTCTCTAATTTTTCCTCATTAAATCTCGTCCAGATAGAGGAACGGTCGTTTTGTCTATAAATAAAAAGTATAGCGTTACATATTAACGTTAAGACATTTTTTGGTGGTATTTTAATCAAAAAACTCATTACTCATTACTTATTACTCGGGAGCAAGTCAATTACGTAAGAACAAAAATATTAGTTTTTCAAAAGGGTATTGTTAAGATAGGCACATCGATGTTTTAAAACCTGCGATACATTTTCTGGTTTCCATTGCGCCCCTGAAATTTTCA
>NZ_LR214318.1 GCF_900659865.1 Hyella patelloides LEGE 07179 | reverse complement strand
TCTGCCCATTTTACCTGATAGCCATTGGTATAAACGGCTACAATTCTCCCCTCGACCCGATTGACACAATCAGCACCCTTGGCAATCACACAATACTCGCTCCTAAATTTTTCAGCTCATCACAATAAAGATAATTGTTGATATTTTTCTGGCTCTCTATTTATAATCTGATTGATTATTTCTTGGGTTTCATCAATAATTAAAGCTATTTCTTTTTTGATATCTTCTGGCTCTAAATCGGCAAATTCACACGATATCCAATAACAAGCTCCTTGATGATAGACTTCAACGATTTCTCCATCAGTAAAAATTTTCCATCCTTGATAGTTTTTTCCTGGCCATTCATTGTCTAGACATTCATATCTTTCAGGAAAACAATACCCATAATCGATTAAAGATTCCGCTATTTCTCGTTCAATAATGCTATACCAACCAGGGAATTTTTCTTTCATTTTACTACCATCTTAATTGTTTAATTTAACTTGACTTTTTGCGTTCTAGATTTTTTAAATAATTCCAAAACTCTAATAATTGCTCATCTGTTAAATTTCTCCTACTCTTTTGATTGTATTTCTCTATTAAGTGTTTAATTCCTCGCTCTTTGCCCCATCCCAATCGCTTCATTTCTACATCTATCGGGGTATCTCATCGTTCAACAAAAGATACAAATTAGAACTTCAATAATTAATTTATTTGGACGACACTTACAGGAAAACTATTAGAAGAAATTTTTTGCTCGGTTTCCTTATACCAGATAAATTCATCGTTTTCTTCATCAATATCGTTAATTTTTGTAAAATAAGAATGCCTGACATCTAGCACATAAATCGGCTCTAAATCGTTAGCGACCGTATCTAATTCTTGGTTCATTGCAATTGCTACCGATCTAGATTCCCAGTGCCTGAGCGCATAGTAACCACTAATCTCCATGTCTTCATTAGCATAAAGAGTTTTGATTTCAACTCTTAAAGGGATTTTCGGCAGTTTTTTGGCTCTTTCCTCGTGATTTTTAATTTTCATTGTTAGACAAAAGTATTTGTGACTAAAAAATCGGGATGGCGGAAGGTGGCATCTAAGCGTATTTTTCCGCTCCTTCAGATTAGTTCAGCCCTGGCTGCTACTTCGCGCCAGCTTTTGCATCTCTCGATTTTTAAAATATTGTTGTAACCTGTATCAGATATTTTTTTACCAGGAGGAAGAATAACTGTTCCGTTAATGTTATATCCTGTGATGGCTGCTCCTTCTAAACAAACAATCCTGTCCAAGCTAAAGTTGTAGCCA
>NZ_LR214317.1 GCF_900659865.1 Hyella patelloides LEGE 07179 | reverse complement strand
GGTTTAGTTCTTTTTCTCTTTGGTAACAGAGGTTTAATGATTTCCCATTCCTTATCAGTCAGACTGCTGGTATATGGCATTTTCTCTCCATTATACTTTTTTGTGAAGAACCCAAATGGGTTCTATAGATGAAGCTAAGGCTAATGCTAAAAGACTGCGAAAAGCAAATACTGAGGTGAATAACGAATCTACGGAAGGTTATATCGGTAGGCTTGATGAGATTTTACGGGAAGCAGCGATCGCATCATTATCTAGAGGTTACAAAAAAGGGCGTTGGTGAATGCATAATGCTGAGACAAGTTTTTACTAATCTATACTGTTATTCAAAATAATTTCAAAGCTTATAGCTTATAGCAAGAAAGCTTATAGCTACGAACCGTATTATTTTGGGTGACATTACTTAAATCAGCAACGCCCAAAAAAGTAGAAAAATCTGTTTTAGAAGAGATCGCAAGGGAATATTCATGAGCGAAACTAATGAAGCTCAATCTTGGTTATTTTCTATTGAACCTTATGATGAAGAGAGTTTGAGTCATTTTTTGGGAAGGTTTAGAAGACGCAACTATCTTTCTCCCAGTGCATTAGCGGGACTTAAACAATTCTAAAACTCAAAATAAGATATAGTGCTTATTATGAATAGTTTTTACGTTACTGTTTTTAGCGATCGCGCTTTAGGAAAGAAACTACTCCCGCAGCCATGCCCCCTTGCAAAGAATAGATGGTGTAAAAAGTTTGATGATTTATTAAGAACTCACATTCCGCAGAAAAATTTAATTTCTTCGTGATTTTTTGAGCAATTTAGTCTACACACTTTAAGAGATAGAGAATACAGCGATTTTAGAAACAGAATAAGAACTAATATATTATTTGGTGTTTTTGAAGATTGGCGATTGCTATAAAAGGCTATATTCAAGCAAATTCATTTAATTATTTCCTTGAGAAAATTATCTGCGGAATGTCAGTAAGAACCAAAGCTCAAAAAGCGGTGCGAACCAGAGTAGCGTTTCCTCGTGCTGTCGGAACGCCCTAAAGGACTCGGCTTCGCCGTCGCGCACCAAGACAAGGGAGTTCAGGCACTATGTAGGAGGATTATTAGGAGAAAGTGAGCGAAAAAATGTATCTCAGATGGCGAGAGATGCAGTAGAGATCACATACCACAAATTACCGCGCCCTTCGGGCTCTCTGTAATAAGTAACTCGTCATTAAGTAATAAGTAAAGCCCGAAGTTTGGTTAAAAGCCTCCTGCATTTATGCGCGAAAAATAAAAATATAATTCAATTATTGAATC
>NZ_LR214316.1 GCF_900659865.1 Hyella patelloides LEGE 07179 | reverse complement strand
TCAAAGCGGGAAATAATTCACTCACTTGGATTTTTGGCGCAATAAGAGTTAAAGGTTTAAGTTCCATACGATTTCGGTTACGAATACTCTCATTAACTCATCTTTTAGCTTAACCGAACAGTATTGAAGCTTTACTAACTTCCATTTCTTCGGCTATCTCAGTTTGAGTTAATCCATCAATTAACATCTCGATGATTTCCTTTTCCATTGGTGGTAAATAAGGAAACTTTTCATACTTGTACTTTGTAGCAACATTTTGAGTACGGCTTAATAGTCTCATGGTTCAGAATTGGTTCAAATGTGTAGAACTCTACACAGTCACTTTCCGCTTTGACAATCTCATAACTATTGCACTTAGACCTCAATCCTAATAGATGATGTCAAATTAATGATTTGTCCAGTCTTGAAGTCTTTTAATTTGAGCATAGTTCTGTTGAGTAGCCAAGTCTACACATATATATTTCCTCTAAATCACTATCTAGCTAACAAGAGTCTCTAAATTAGAAATAATATACTAAGTAAATTGAACTAATCTTAATGGACTGCAATGAAAATTAGAAGAATCAATCCTAGCCCTCAAGTAAAGTCAGGAGAAGTTGTCTATCAGAGTAAAATCCCTAATGCTCAACCTCGTCACATTTTAGAAGAAATCGTATGGCATAAAGAAGTAGAAATAGCGCAAATGCGCGATCGCTTGCCTTTACTGCAACTACGTCAACAGGTAGCTACTGTCGCCCCTGCAAAAGACTTTTTGAGCGCATTACAAAACGCTAAAACCGATCCTGCTTTAATTGCAGAAGTCAAAAAAGCCTCTCCTTCCAAGGGTATTATTAGAGAGGATTTCAACCCAGTTGCGATCGCAAAATCCTATCAAGCAGGCGGTGCGAGTTGTTTATCAGTACTGACAGATAGTAAGTTTTTTCAAGGTAGTTTTGATAATCTTAATTTAGTCAGACAAGCGGTTGATTTGCCTTTACTTTGTAAAGAGTTTATTATTTATCCTTATCAGATTTATTTTGCACGGGCTAAAGGAGCAGATGCGGTACTTTTAATAGCAGCAATCCTCTCAGATCAAGACTTAAAATACTTTGTTAAAATTGCTCAAAGTTTAGGGATGACTCCTTTAATTGAGGTGCATACTTTAGAAGAATTAGACAAAGTTTTAACTATCGATCAGATTAATTTAATTGGTATTAATAATCGTAATTTAGAAGATTTTTCTGTTAGTTTACAAACAACTAAAACTATTCTCGAAGCAAGAAAAGATACTTTAACAGAACGCAATATTACAGTAGTAAGTG
>NZ_LR214315.1 GCF_900659865.1 Hyella patelloides LEGE 07179 | reverse complement strand
TTTTACAATGCTTGATTGTCCCACATTTAGATGCAAACCGCTGTATATTCCACAAGACATAAATTATTGAGAACTCTTAACTTGTAGTATAAATATAACTTATTCTTTTTTGCTCTCTATATTAAGAGATCGCTTAATTAAACATAATTTTTCGATCTACTGACAGTCCATAGGAGAGGAAATTCTGGAGATAGTAAAGATTTCCTTGCGCTGGAGTGGCAATAGTTACACTTGTAGTTATAGTAAAGAGTGGACAACATGGCTGGATGGCAAATATTTAAGGAAAGTTGAGAAAAACAAGGAAAAGTAAGACAGATGATTGATACACCAGACGCGGAGATTGATGTGTAGCAGTAATTTTTGAATTGGTATGATGATTCCAATCTGTTAAATTCTCCAAGAGAAACCACCTATCAAATGAAAACCAAAATAATTACTGGTAACAGTAATCGCCATATTCTCTGGGTGAAAGTGTGGGCTATAGCTGCGATGCAAGGAGCAATTACTTTAACCTGGGTTATCTATAACTTGTATCTTCCCATTCTTTTAGTCCAACTTGGTCTTGCTAAAGAAATAGCCGTTACTTTATTAATAATTGAAAAGGCTTTAGAAGCCGTGATCGAACCAATTTTTGGAGCAGTATCTGATCGACAACAAAAGATAATAGGTACTAAAGTACCCCTTATTTCCACGGGAGTTATATTATCCTCTGGTTTATTTATTGCAATTCCTGTGTTGATAATTTTTAGTAATGATGATAACTTGTCGAAGTCTTTGTTTATAGTTTTGGTAATTGTTTGGGCTTCGGTGATGGCAATCTTTCGCTCTCCTGCAATGTCTTTATTAGGGCGTTGTGCTAACACGGAAGTATTACCTCAAGCAGCAAGTATTTTAACTTTAGCAGGGGGAATAATTGGTGCATTTAGATTTGATGTTTATGGATTGATTGTCAAAATAGGTGCGGGATTTGCTTTCACCATTGGTTCTGTGACTTTACTTGGAGCTGCTACTTTTTTGCGGTTAGTTCATCTTCCCGAACCAACCATCCCCCAAGAGAGAGAATCGGCGAAAATATCCATACCCAGACTTAGTTTAATTTTTATCACAGGAATGACTGTCAGTTGGGGATTGCGACTTTTGATTCCTACGGTAAGTAAAGTACTAACTATGGAATTAGGAGAAGCCCATACTAAACTGGCAATGACTTTATTTTTTGTCCTGTTAGGTTTAGCTGCTTTACCAGCAGGCCAACTTGCTAGTAAATTAGGAAACTCTCTGGGTATGATTATAGGGGGTTTGGGA
>NZ_LR214314.1 GCF_900659865.1 Hyella patelloides LEGE 07179 | reverse complement strand
TTTTTACATTGCCATTAATGGTGATTGTTGATGATGAGAGAAACAACTCCCGCAGCCATGCCTCCCTGCTTTGATCGATGGTGTAAAAAGTTTGATGATTTACTCAGGACTAAAGCACAAAAAAGAGAGTTCAGGAACTATTTAGGGGGATTATTGGGTGAAAGTGAACGAAAAAACATATATCAGATGGCTTCTGACTCTGTAGGAGTAACTTACCACAAATTACACCACTTTTTAACCGAAGCAACTTGGTCGGCAGACAAAATCAACCAGCGACGTTTAGAAGTGATGAATAAGTGCAACCAAACTCGAATAAGTAGAGGATTTAGTCTAATTGTTGATGATTCAGGGCATCGCAAAAGTGGTAACTTCACCGCAGGAGTAGGTCGTCAATACATTGGAGAAATTGGGAAAACAGATAATGGTAATGTTGTGGTAACGACTCATCTCTATGATGGCAAAAAAAGTTTGCCTTTAGATATAGAGTTATATCAACACGCAAATTCCTTGCCAGAGGGAAAAAAAGACCGCAATTTTCAGAAGAAACCTGAGTTGGCTTTAAAGTTAATCGATAGGAGTATGGAGCGAGAATATAGACCAGGAATAGTATTAATTGACTCAGGATATGGTAATAATACAAATTTTCTTAAGGAATTAGAGAAGAGAAAATTAAACTACTTAGGAGGACTAGCCAAAAATCGTAAAGTTAAAGTTGTTAACTCAAAGGAATTAACGGAAGAAATAAGATTGGATACTTTAGCCGAATCACTACCAGAAGGGACTTATACTCAAACTACAATCAACTTAGAAAAATCTAGAACTGTTTGGGTGGCTGTCATGGAAGTAGAAATATCTCGTCTTGAAGGAATCAGAAAAATAGCTATCGTCATGAATGCACCGAACTTTAAAGATGCAGAGGATATAGATTACTTTATTACTAATGTTGAGCCATCAATCGTAAACGCGCAATGGGTAGTTGAGACTTATAGTCAGAGAAATTGGGTAGAAGTATTTTATCGTGAAGCTAAAGGATGGTTAGGACTAAAAGAATACCAAGCCAGAGGAATTAAAAGTTTAAAAAGACATTTTATTCTGGTCTTTTGTGCCTATAGTTTTATTCTTTGGCATAAGTTAACTGGCGGTTTAAGACGGCGTTGGGCTAATAAACCTTTGAACACATTTCCTGAAGCATTGGAAGCATTTCGTACAGCCATGTCTTATCGTTTTGTTCAGTGGCTCAATCATAATCTAGACGTTTTTGTCGCTTACAAAGCGAGTTTAGGGTTTATTTGGGCTTGATTTTTGTTTAAGTACCG
>NZ_LR214313.1 GCF_900659865.1 Hyella patelloides LEGE 07179 | reverse complement strand
TGAAGAAATTCTAGTTAAACGTTGCAATGTTTTAAATGAAATGACTAAAGAAATTAGAGATTTAACGAATTACTATTGGTTATCTGATATTTAATTTAAACCTGGTTTTCTAAACAGGATTTCGTATAATTCGATGCATCAAGTGGTTCAGCAAATTCTAAACTGTCCTTATCAAGGATTAACTCGACGTTTATACCTAGAGAGTAAAGCGATCGAATTAATTGCCTTAAGGCTCGATCCTTCGTTTGATAAGAAATTCCCAGACGGAATATTGAAACTGCGTTCAGATGATGTCGACCGCCTTCAACACGCCAAAGACATTTTGTTGAAAGATTTGGAAAATCCGCCGTCGTTACTCAAGCTAGCACAACAAGTTGGACTGAATGACTACAAGCTTAAACGGGGGTTTAAGCAGTTATTTGGAACGACTGTGTTTGGTTATCTTCATGACTATAGAATGCAACAAGCTTACCAGTTGTTAGAAGTAGAAGAGCTAAATATTACAGAAGTATCTCTACAAGTTGGTTACAACAGTCTTAGCTCATTTAATCGAGCTTTTAAGAAAAAATTTGGTATCAATCCCAGCAAACTGAGTAATTAGTGATGAGGGATGAGGGATGAGGGATGAAGAGCATTTTTCAATTTCTCATTTTATTTTTTCCTTTTAAGGGCAAAGGATGGTTGAACAAAGCTGTCTTGAATCACCATAATACTTTGTTTCGGATAATTGCTTTTACAATATGCATCCATGAAATAGTTAAAACTGGGTCTAAAAAACTCACTACTCGCTACTTCACCTACCTAGGTTCAACTCTTTATCCGAGCATACATAAGATTCCGTTTGGGACAAAATAAACTCCGTTTGGGACAAGCGAGGAATAGCTGTTTACTCCTACTATTCTTGTTAAGGTAATTGAAAATAATTATTATTTACTAACAAAACTATAATGAGGTTTTGATTTTTATGTTTATTAAATGCCTTGTGACTCTTTGGTTCTGTGAAAAAGCGATCGCTTTAACGATCTCAACAGCAGATTTTTCCAACCCTTTTGGTCGTGATTAAAAAGACCAACCTAACTAAATTTGTGCTGCTGGGCTGCCTATATATGTCGCAGTATATACCGATCGCTTTTTTTGCTCAAGCTCTACCCGTATTTTTTCGTCAGCGAGGAGTTGCTTTAAATGTTATTGGTTGTGCGATTCGTTTAGTCGAAACTTAGAAAGAAGGAGGATGACTAGCTTCTGTTGAGTAACCGCAAAACGGTAGAGTTCGCACTTTAATCCTCAACAGATGACAACTTAATAATCTTATAGGTGAGTA
>NZ_LR214312.1 GCF_900659865.1 Hyella patelloides LEGE 07179 | reverse complement strand
TTTCATAGTTGATGCGATTAATCCGTTCCTGACCCTCGCTATCGGTTTCAATCAGAATTTCTTGCCAACTTTTTTTGAGAACTCCTTCTATGGGTACTTTCTCTGATGAGTCATAATATCTTTGTTTGCTGTTGGCGTATTTTTTGAGTAACTTCAGTGCCTCAATGACTGGCTGATGAATATCATTATTGGAACGAAATTCCAGTAGCGATAGTAATTTGGGCAGAATACGTCGGTAGTGATGGCGGTAAGAAGAGCGAACCACAGTATGTATCTTTTGACGGTAGGCAGTACCTGACGCTTTGAGTTCCTTAACTAAATCTTGGAGAGTAGACTTGCTGACAACTGGATAGATAACTTCCTGAATTTTGCCATCTGGTTGCTCCAAACTAGCATTAGCCATCTGAAACAGAATGCCATGTTTGCCCCTGACTTTTTTAAAATCCCGCATCAGTTGAGTGTTGACTTTTCTCTCTGCCCTTTTGCCAATGCCATGAATCATTTGAATCAGTAAGTCTACCAAGTTATCCGTGACATCAAGAGTGCGTAAATGACAAAAAGCAGCCATCAGAGTATAGCGCGTGGCTTCTGGATGTTGGCGTAGTTCTCGTGGTGGTTCTGTGGCAGCACGGGCTGCATAAGTTTGTAAAACTTTTGACGTAACGGTGGTAGGAAATAAGTTTTTAGGCAGTCCAATCTGACGTAAACCTTGTAATTTGGTAATCTCAGTCAGTAAACTATTGAGACTAGCGCGACCTGGTTCGGAATTAACAAAGTGGAATAAGGATGCTTTAAAGGTTTTTTTCTCTGGGGCGTTATCAGTCTCATCTACTTCGCTGGTAATTAGCAAAGCATCTATTTGACTACGACATTCGGAAGAGAGTTTGTCTAGTGTTTGCTGGAAAAAGCTAGTTTCATAGGTGCGCAAAGCTGACCTAACTAATCGCTCTACTCTATTAGGGGGTGGCGGTTGAATTTTTAAGTCCCAGAATCTTTGGTTAGCTATTTGAAGAAGATATTCTAAATTTACTTCCTGGTTTAAAACATTCTCTATTAACCAATTTATTAACTCTTGAGCATCTTTGACCGTTGCTTTTCTAATGCCCAAAAATTGACGGACTTCAGCACAATGACGCTTATAGCTTCGCCCTTGCCAATCGTATTCCGTTATTAGTTCGACGGAGACTTCTAATTGCCGAGCCAGATAATCGATAACTGCGTCGGGAATCTCCCTAGTAGAATTAGGGAATTTAGTTTCATACTGAAACCATTTCAACAGTAA
>NZ_LR214311.1 GCF_900659865.1 Hyella patelloides LEGE 07179 | reverse complement strand
CAGGGTAAACGCAAGAAAATTTAGACCTCAGAAGGGTTAAACTGTAAAGGAATTGAGGCTTTAAGAACTTTCAGCAAATAGTTTGAATCCATGCTGGCTCGCCTCGCTTTCTGACGAGTACTACGCTTAAAGCTCGTTTCTTGATTAAGTAGATTAATGCTCCACCGCTTGAGTAAAGCGATATTTTCAGGAGCATTGCCTGTACGGATACGACAGGCATCTTCCCCAAAAGTTACATCTAAGACCCAATGGAGTTGGTTCTCAATCGACCAATGCTGCCGAATAGCTTTGCCTAATCGTTGAGCATCTGGCGGTAGAGAACTGAGATAGAACATTACCTCCTTTTCTGTCTTGTTCCACAGATGGCGTGTGCGTACAACTCGAACTATGCTGTGTAAACCAGACCATTGAGCTTGTTTGTATAAACCCCCCATTTGATTGAGTGCCACGGCTGTGACTTCTCGTTTTTCACGACGGTGGTGTCCCGATTCGACTCGGACATCATGAGTGTATTCAATGTCTTGAAAATCTGATGCTTGAGCAGTTTTAAACCATTGCTCTACTTCTTGGTATAAGGTAGGATGATTCGCTTTTAATGCCAAAATGTAGTCGGCATTAGACTCTAAAATACGATGGACAATTTCCTATGAAGTCCCCATCGCATCAATGGTAATGATACATCCAGAAATGTCTAACAATTCTAATAGGGTTGGAATAGCAGTAATCTCATTACTTTTATCTTCCACTTTTACTTGTCCGAGAAATAATCGGCTCTCGCTCGCCCAAGCACTAACTAGATGTAATGCAGATTGTTCACCATTACGGTCATAAGAACCCCTAACCGTTTTGCCATCAAGGGGAATAACTTGCGCGCCTAAATCTTCTACTACACTGCTCAACCAACTATTGAAGCTCTGCTCCAGCGCAGCAGGTGATATCTTCTCAAATAGCCTTCTATAGGTATCCGCAGTGGGAATTCCGAAAGGTAGCTTTAAGAAACTAGACAACCAATTCTCATGGCTCACACCATAAATTTCGATATCCTCCCATCCTTTTGCTCCCCCAATAGTCGCTAGTATGGCAATCATTACAATACTCATGAATGGATGAAGCACTCCTTGCTTTCCTCTTGGATCTGTTAAATTCTCAAAATGCTCTGCCCATTGTTCCTGTATTTGCTCACAATCACTAGCTTTTGCCAGTGACGAGGGTTTACCACTATTCTTTTGAGACTTCTTCGCTTCGCCGAAACCTTTCGCCATTGAGAATCCGATTATTGAATGGATTTTAATAGCATATTACAGCTTCATTTTTCTTGCGCTTACCCTG
>NZ_LR214310.1 GCF_900659865.1 Hyella patelloides LEGE 07179 | reverse complement strand
TTTTTTGCCGTTGCTTTGACCCAAAGATGACGGGTGACATGATCTCTGAGTCGTTCGGTGGTCTGACATACTGCATCGACGGTTTGTAAACCATAGGCAATACACCACACCGAGTCAAAGTGTTTTTTAAGGTCTATGCTGACTCCTGTTTCCACTACAGGAGATACTATTACGATGTCGTAGCGGGCAATAATAGCGTTGAGGTTGTCCATACACCCCATTGCTGGATGATTGGGGTCGGCTACTGATTCGCTATCAATTCTTAAGATTTTGGCGGTGGGAAATTTCTTTTTCAAGTAGGATTCGAGATTGATTGTTCCCCACTTACTTTTAGCTTTCTGTCCTGTGGTGTGAACTAGGGCTGTTTCTCCTCGTTCGATGCTTTTAACTAGGTTAGTGACTAATTTAATGGGGTCATTGCCCGAATAATTGATAAGCGAGCATTTACCCTTATTGGGATTGTGTTGATTCTCTAAGACATAGGTTTCGATGGGGAAGCCGATTAAGGCTCGGATGTAATCTAGGGCAATAGCTGATAAGTCCGCATCGGCAACGATGATTTGTCCTCCCGTACCGACGACAGTTTGAAGTAGCTGCTTGAAGCTGTTGATAATAGCGACTCGATTATTTTGACAAGTATCGGAAGAAAGCAGATGCCACAGGACTTGTTCTACTTCATCGATGATTACGACCGCCTCTCTCCATTCGTCGGGGTTAAAGGGGGGATTAGCGTGGGGGTGCAGCGAATCGATACAGAGGGCGTAACCTAATGCTCCTTGAGTGGAGCTAGTTTTAATAAAGGTTCTGTAATCGATACCAA
Organism: Hyella patelloides LEGE 07179; assembly: GCF_900659865.1. Taxonomy (GTDB): domain Bacteria; phylum Cyanobacteriota; class Cyanobacteriia; order Cyanobacteriales; family Xenococcaceae; genus Hyella; species Hyella patelloides. The sequence goes on along the minus strand of NZ_LR214310.1, from coordinate 518 downwards.
ATCGATGAGCCAAGGTAATTGCTAGTTGTTGTCGATGAGTTATGACAATGACTTGTCGTCCCTCATAAATGAATTTTTGGACTTTCCTCGCTATTAATTCAGTCTTACCCGTTCCTTTGGCGGATTTGATGCCGATGAGTTGGGCAGTAGCAGTTGGGTGATTAAAGTCACTCAGATAACGCTCATCGACTGTTACAGGGGAGTATTTCGATAAATCTAAGAGATTTAATAAATTGAAATTAGAGAGGGGTTGACGGTTATTGTAGAGGCAATGGAAGAAATCTACGCCCTTAGCTACTATCAGGTCATCTACTCCCTTCTCTGGAGTATTCCAGCTAATGACGGTAATCTTACAACCCCTGCTCGCTAATAATCCGCCAGTGATTTTAATGGCTGCTCTAACGTTAGCAATGGTTTTGGGTTTGGTATCGTTATCAAAAGCAAAGATGATTTCTCGCTCTGGGTGAGCAAATATTTCTAGTTGGGGAATTAAACGAGGTTTGCCTATTTTATTGCCC
>NZ_LR214309.1 GCF_900659865.1 Hyella patelloides LEGE 07179 | reverse complement strand
TTTACATTCTAAGCATATTATTTCCGAACCATATCGAAAACAATTATTTTGGCTGAATTTCTTAAGGATTAACTGCTTAATGTTCCTGAATTCCTAAGTATTACATTTTGACGTGCGGAAGGTGGGCATAAATGTTCTGAGTGTGGGTATGAACAAGATAGAGATATAGCTGCTGCTGAAGTAGTCAGAAATAGAGGAATATCTGCTGTAGGAACTACAGTGGTTAAACAGCCCAGTAACGGCGGTCTGGCGGGGGCAATTGCCTAGCTAAGAGTCTATATGGGGTGCGATTCGTTGAAGCTGCGAAGCTCTAGAAACTAGAGAAGTAGAGGCTTCCAGAGGAGGGCGGGGAGAAAACCGCAAGTACTCTGAACTGATAGATAGATGTGGGTTAAAGTCCCACCATCAAGGAGATTGATGACTCCTTATCTGGCACTACTGACCAGACTCGAAATTCTGGAGGGTAAAGCGTGCATCAGGGCGGAATTAGAGGTGAAACAGATAGCCACACTACCGCTAACAGGAAGATGTCATTGAGTAAACAGGTTCTAGAAAAGTGTCTGAAGCTCAAGCCATAATCTGAACAACAAATATGGACTTCATCACCGCTTATTCTCGCAGCATCATCCCGTAGATAGCTGCTTCTCTGAGAAGGTGATAGGCAAATTGAACCGCTCTAAAACATCAGCCAATCTAACTATCGGAACGAAAAGAAACGTAGCTCCAGATTCTAAGGGTCGAAAACCTAGATAGGATGGACGAGCATCGGAAACTCTGGCTACGGGTAGGATGAGGCGTAACTGCCAAAAGGATATCAGAAGAATGTTCGACTACGGAGGACAGAAATTATGACGCACAGCGTAAGTTGTAGCGATAATTGGGAACTAGCCGACTGGAAAGGATTTCAGAAGGTTCTATTCCGCCTACAAAGAAGAATATTCAAAGCAGTTAGAGATGGAGACAAGGCAAAAGCCAAGAGACTTCAAAGGCTCGTTCTCTCTTCTCACTCAGCAAGAATGCTAGCAATTAGGCAAGTAACCCAATTAAACATTGGGAAGAAAACGGCAGGAATTGATGGCAAAAAGTCTTTAACGTTCAAGGAACGATTCCAACTGGAGGAAATTCTCAAACAAAATACAAAGACTTGGAAACATCAAGGATTACGAGAAATCCCCATCCCGAAAAAGGATGGAACAAAACGAATTCTCAAAGTCCCAACAATTGCCGACAGAGCGTGGCAATGCCTTGTCAAATACGCTCTAGAACCAGCACACGGCGAAAATAGAAGGTTCGTGTCACCAGACGCAACCTCAAAAAAATTGTGATTATTTATACCATTTTT
>NZ_LR214308.1 GCF_900659865.1 Hyella patelloides LEGE 07179 | reverse complement strand
ACTATATACACATGAGCAACAGTCGTAAAGACTAAGATTTTCGGAAGCTGGATACACGGAAACGGGTACGTCCAGATTTCACAGAGAGGGGCGAGAGGTAATACTCTCCCTCGACTCTACCTAGACCAACTTCGGGCTTTATCTAACTCCTGACTCCTGACTCCTGACTCCTGACTTCAGCCCGAAGGGCGTGGTAACAGTCTGAATTGTTTTCTGCTGATTATTTTTAGTCTAAACAACAATTATTTAGAGCCACTTAAGTTTTAGAGCATAATCTTGCCAAAAAGGCAAACTCAAACCTTAAATTACAAGTCTCGTCAGTCCTAATGTTTAATTCAGATGGGCGATGAGAGACTCGAACTCTATAACAACCTTTTTACTGACGTAGTTAAGCAAGCTTAAAGCATTACTCACTGGTAAACACAGCGAAAGTGAGTAAAGAGTGAGTAAAAAGTGAGTAAGAATTATAACCATGAAATAGGTTACGAAACGTTACTAGCAGACTTCAAGAGATATCAGAAACAAACACCTAGGGGAGTAGGATTAACCAAAAAAGGTAATACAATCGCTCTACAGTTTAAAATAGGTGATGTCAACAGAAAACAATACGGTTGTAACTGTAGCTTTACCCTAGATGGTATGGTATCAGCCTTAAGTAAAGCTCATAAGGTAGCTGAAAAGCTAAAAGAGGACATTGGCTTAACCGAGTTTTGGGAATGGTATGAAAAAGAAATTAAAGAAGTAGGTAAAGTTGAAAATAACTTACTAACTTTTTCTGAAGCGATCGCAGTAGTAGAAGCTGATTTCTGGACTAGAACAGACAGAAGAAAACGTAAACGTAGCAAATCTAATCCTAGTGATTTAAGTAGTTGGAACGATACCTACAATCGCTTTTATAAGCATCTACCACAAGATAAGGCAGTTAATCAAAAAGATGTCTTAGAGACTCTAGAAAAATGGGATAGAGGTACTAAGAGTTACAAATCAGCTACTTCTGTATTTAAGAAACTAGCTAGGGTTTGCTGAAAAAGTCAGCGGAAAAATTGACAATAATCAGCTTGTTTAAAAGATAAGTTTTTCTGTTGACAACTACGATGTAATATCAATTTTAGCAATAGAAAAATCAATGACGAAGCCTAATTTGTATCTAGTCAGAAATAAAGACAAAAAAAGACAGTTAACCTGCCTGAGCAGGGTGGAAAGATTGATTACTAAAAAGATAATTGCAATAGAACTTTCTGATGTTTCAGGAAGTTTTGTCATGATACAATTAAGTCCATAACGTCTCTTAGCCTGACCGAATTTGCCTTCAATAGCATTACGAAATCTTTCATCATCTT
>NZ_LR214307.1 GCF_900659865.1 Hyella patelloides LEGE 07179 | reverse complement strand
TTAACATTAATTATTTTTTGATTATTAACAATTAATAATCAACAATTATCATCTCGATAGCTAAAATCAAATACTATCCTACAGACGTTCCGTCGGAACGTCTCTACTAACTACTAATCATCAACAAATAGCTTAATTCCTCCTAATAATCCCGCCACATTAGGCACAATTTTGGCATTACTAGGAAGTTCAAACTCAATTTTTTTGGTTTCGCCACCGCCGATATAAAGACGATCGTAATTAAACAAATGTTCGAGATTAGCGATCGCTTTTTCCAAGCGTGTATTCCATTTCTTTTTGCCTTCTTTGTCTAAAGCTTCTCTACCTAATTGTTCTTCATAGGTTTCTCCTTTACGAAAAGGATGATGACCCATTTCTAGATTAGGAACTAATTTACCATTAACAAACAAAGCAGAACCAAAACCAGTACCTAAAGTAATAACCAATTCTACCCCTATCCCTTCGATGGCACCCCAACCTTGTATATCTGCATCATTAGCCACTCTAACAGGCTTTTTTAGCTTATCTGATAAGGCAGTAGCTAAATCAAAACCAATCCAGCTATCATCTAAATTAACGGCGGTTTTAGTAACGCCATGATGAATTACCCCAGGAAAACCCACCGCAACGCGATCGAAGGTTTCTGATTCTGCTAGAGTAACGATGGTTTTAATAACGGCTTCTGGGGTAGCTGGTTGAGGAGTTTTCTGGCGCGAGCGATCGCTTTTGGGATTTCCCTCTTCGTCTAAAACAATTACTTTAGTACCGCTTCCGCCAATATCTACGGCTAATGTGAGCATTGATGACACAGATTGATTCATAACAGTAATATTATTGATTATTTTGATTACCCAGATATATCATACAAATTTTGCTAAAACGGAGAAGAATCACTGCAAGAAATTGGAGCTATGGTAACAATTCATTCCTGATTGACATAGATTATATAGATTATATTCTTATCAAATCAAATGAAATCAATTAATGATGGAACAACAAACTCAACTCTCTTCGAGATCGCAGTTATCCAATCCATTCTGTAAACTTTGCTAATTAAATTCATGACATCTTCAAGCAATTCACCCAGACTTCTGAATCCTTTTAAATTAGGAGATTTACAGTTAAATAACAGAGTAGTTATGGCTCCTTTGACTCGTTCCCGTGCGGGAGCAGAAAGAATGCCCAATGCTTTAATGGCTGAATACTACGCTCAACGCTCTGGTGCTGGTATGATACTGACCGAAGCTACGACTATTTCACCCCAAGGTAATGGTTGGTTACATACTCCTGGCATTTATACCGACGAACAAGCTGAAGCCTGGAAACAAATTGTCGATGCAGTTCATCAACATCAAACACCAATT
>NZ_LR214306.1 GCF_900659865.1 Hyella patelloides LEGE 07179 | reverse complement strand
TTTTTTTGGGAAAAATATAATTTGCCAGAGTTTGACAATAAAATAAAATTGATTTTCTTAGGCAGATTAACCCCTGAAAAAGGTTGGAATTTTACTCTAAAAAATTTATCTGATATCTTAAAAAAAATAGATAAAAATCAAGTTGCTTTTTTAATCGTTGGAGATGGTGAATTAAAAGAAAAAATTACCCAAAGTTTTACTAAATTAACTCCTCATTGCCATATTTTTGGTAGAGTCGATCCTGATGACATACCAGCATTGTTAATTAATAGCGATCTTCATATTACTACATCGAAAAAAGAAACTAGAGGATTAACTGTTTTGGAAGCATTTACCGCAGGTATTCCCGTATTAGCACCTCATTCTGAAGGAATAATCGAAAATATTGAATCGGGTGTTAACGGCTTTTTATATAACCCTGGAGACATAGAAGATTTTATCGCTAAATTAAAAATATTAATTGAAGATCGTAACTTGCGTCAGCAAATGGGCTTACAAGGTCAAGCATCAATTAAAGATAAATATACTTGGGATGTCGCGATCAATAATTTACTAGAAATTTGGCAAAAGCAAATATCCAATATCAATGAATCGATCGACAACTAACCACTAACTACTAATTGACCATACTTTTTAACCAAACCGAAAATAGATTGAACATCCATTGATTGTTGAAAAATTTCTGAAGCACCAGACATTTTTGACTTCATGCGCTCGATCAAGCCAATATTACGCCCGAAAAGAATAATAGGAGTCTTGCTAAAATATTCTAATTGCCGTAGTTGGGTGCAAATTTCATAACCACTCAAGCCTGGTAATTCAATATCTAAAAAAATAAGATCGGGTTTGCAATTTAACAAAAGTGGCATAGCTTCCATGGAGTCGCTTTCGCCAATAAACTTATAACTAGCCACCGTAGCAACTTTCGCCATTACTTGACTCATCACAGGACTGAGAGCAACACAAGCAATCAGTAATTGTTTGGCATCAGTTGTATGTTCGATATTTGGTTGAATATCAGTTTTATTTTGAGGAATAGCGATGGGATAAGGTATATCTGGTATTTCTAATAATTCTATATCTCCTAGCTGGATGTAAGGAGAAATTGATCGCAGGAAAGTTAGACAATCTGTTTGTTTCTGAACGGCTAAATCCCTGATACTATATTTGCCACTCAATAGCGTGGTAAGAAATTGATAAGTTTTTTCGGACGCAGTTTCTTGTAATGCTGGAAAATTAGCAATCTCAGGCGCAAAATCGGGTAAGATTTTTTGAAAGCTAAGATTTTGCCATTTTTGCCATAACTTCCCACCATAAGCGATCTGTTGTTCTGCATCAATCATTGCTAAGGGTTGAAATGACTGCTTTGTTTG
>NZ_LR214305.1 GCF_900659865.1 Hyella patelloides LEGE 07179 | reverse complement strand
TTTTTGTCAATGCGTAAGTTCTATATTAGTTCTTGTAACGGGAAAGATAATCTTTTGTCTGGTGCAGAAGAAACATAGACGACTAAAACAAATTTGAAAGGAGACTCTCTGTATAGAGAAATCATCGATCTAATAATTTCATTTCTTTGGGACTTGTCAAACTCTTCGGTCAAGAAATCTATAACTAGAACTTCATACTGTAAGTTAATATCATCTATTCTGTTCCTAAACCGAACGTCTCTAAACTCTCTTCTTCTGATTAGCTGGCAAATTTTTGGTTCTTGATAATTTCCAACCAAAAGATAGTTAATTCTAGTGTTTCCAACTATCTGTTCTCTGGCGATGCTGCGCTGGAGAATGTTTACTTCGCGAGCTATAGAGTCTCCTACAACTTTGTAAATTTCTTTTTCGGCAATTTCTTTAGCCGATCTAGTAGCGTCTCTCAGCGACTTCCAGAATAAAGCTGTAGCAATGGCAGCAAAAATGCCAAGTACTATAGATGTGATAAAAATCAAATTATAAATCGACTGGACGTAAGTTTGGAAGCTACTTACAAGCGAGTCATTAGCTTTCTGTAAAAATTCTATTTGGCTCTGTAACTGTTCTACTGTTGCTTGAGCATAAAAGTAATTATAAAATTGCCACATTCTAGAAAAATTCTCAATTTAATAGTGCGATCTGATTACGAGCTTCTCTGATAAAGTGATAACTGTCAAAAATAATCGAGTTAGATTTTAACCCGCATCCATCACCCCCACAGATGTAGTCATTTAGTAATATAAATTCATCCTAAGTGCGATCGCTCTAGTTAAATTGTTAAAAGGCGATCGCCTCTTAGAAATCATCTTTCTCCTCTCCTTCCACAAACCAAAAATCCACGATAGCCATTATCATTATTATTGAGCAGAATCACGGGCAAAGACAGAAGCAATTATGACCGATGGCAGCACCAGAAGAAGAAGAGTCCGAAGAACGTCCTCCGAGAACGAACTTGGAGAACCATCACTTCCACAAACCATAACTGATGGTAGCAGAACCCGAATCAGAAGAACTCGCTCGGAAAATCAACCAGATGATTCTCAACCTCTGTTAGAAGAACCAGAATTATTAGAAAACAGCATAACTAACACTCCTTTGCCAAGACAGAGTGCGACCGATCAAAAGATAACAACAGAAACCCGTGATGAGAAATACCAAGTGCCAATGCCACAGATACACAAAAACCCTATGACTTTAGGCATCGATCAAATTAAAGCTGAATTAGTAGAGGAAAGACGCTCCGCTCTCTGAGAAGTCCGATTGTTAGGGGTCGACCAGAGAATCGCTTCTCTAGCCTCCCATCCAAAACGTAGCGTGCCACTTTCACGGCACTACGCTCCTCCTGGCTTTTCGG
>NZ_LR214304.1 GCF_900659865.1 Hyella patelloides LEGE 07179 | reverse complement strand
CTTTTTCTTCTTCTGGTGTCATCTATTTACTTTTTTAAATCTGACCTCATCTTATCTTTAACTTGGTTGTACTACCTAATTTAGTTCATCTGTTCTGACAAAATTGACTTGCTCCCTATTACTCATTTTGAGCATTTTCTATGAAATAAACTAATTTATTGATAGCTATAGTATTTCCTCGATCTATTGTTCCCAAAACCTCTGCTGCTTTCCAAGCAATAGATTTTTCATGATATTTAAGAGTTTTATTTTCCGTATTATTAATGACAGAAACTAAAGTTTTTATTATTTCATTATCACCTTTATGTATCTTAGATATTTGTCCTAAAAAAACTATGGAATTTTTAATAGTATCAGGATGAGAAGAGCTTTGGATCTGACATTCCGCAGATAATTTTCTCAAGGAAATAATTAAATGAATTTGCTTGAATATAGCCGTTTATAGCAATCGCCAATCTTCAAAAACACCAAATAATATATTAGTTCTTATTCTGTTTCTAAAATCGCTGTATTCTCTATCTCTTAAAGTGTGTAGACTAAATTGCTCAAAAAATCACGAAGAAATTAAATTTTTCTGCGGAATGTGAGTTGGATCAGCTTAATAAAAGTTTCAACAACTAACTTGTTTTTAGTATCTATTTTTTGTAAGCTTTGTACAGCTTGCATAACAATAAATTCATTTTCACTATTTTGACACAACTGAATCAGTATTGCGATCGCCTTTCTATTCCCTTGTCCTACTTCACCTAAATCTCCGATCGCATTCCAATAATCTGAATCTTGAGGATTAATATTGTTTTCAATTATTTGTATTAGTTTATCAATTTCTATTTTGCTGTTAATTTTATTAAATTAAACCTCTGTCATTTTTTTGAATCCAACTTGCAATTTTATCTAATAGCGTTGATTTCCCCGCACCTGGTTCGCCAATAATAGCGATGTGTTTATTACTTCGGGAATTGTCATCGATCGCTTCCTGTAAGAAAGTATCGTGTTGATATTCTTTGGTAATTACTTCCTTTTCAAGCTGATAAACTTCATCCTGCGATACTTCATCATTGCGTCTTTGCTGTTCCCTGCGTTCAACTAATCCCAGAGGAACGAATATATTAAGTTCAAATCCCCGTTCGGTAATTTTGCGCCTAATGCGTTGTTGTTCCTGCTGTTTGGCTAAAACTTTCTGGCATACATGATTCCAATCAATAAGAGATGCTTTTAAACTGCCAAAGTTTGCTTCTAAAATATTTTGAACTTTAAGACATTTATCAATTTGAAAATTTGAGATTTCTTTTAGTAAATTGCGATAATCCCAAATATCTTTATCTTTATTGAAGGCAAACTTCCCTTGAATTATCTCATCATACGAAATCCTGTTTAGAAAACCAGGTTTAAA
>NZ_LR214303.1 GCF_900659865.1 Hyella patelloides LEGE 07179 | reverse complement strand
AAAAAAATTAAGAATAACTCAAAAAAATCAGCATTTATCTCTAAAAAATCTCCTAATTTTTAGAAACTAGAATAATTAGGTTAGTTTTGGCTGCTTGGTTGTTTGAAATCTTTATGTAGTATGAAAACGCAAGAACTTAAATCAGAAATAAAAGAGCAAAATTCAATCTGAGAGCGAAAGAATTAGGTTTTTAGTCATCTCAAATTTGTCAAATACTGATAATCATTTTCATAATGAGAATTGCTGGTGTTCCATACTTCGGATTTTTTCTTGAGCATCTTGGCGCACTTGTCTAATAAAATAACCAGAATCATCTTTATTGAATTTAGTTAATTTACGATTAACTAAGTCGTAAGCTTTCGCAATTGCTTTAGCTTTTGGAGGAGGAATCACTTTCGTTAATTCTTCTTCTAATTCATAACTTCCTTTATCTTGCTCAAAAGCATCTCGTACAGGTGAAATAAGATTTTCTATTAAATCCTCTTCAACTTTGCTAACGATATCGTAAAAAGAATTAAATCCTTTTTTTGACTGCTGAGATAAGATACTCCGTTCGGTTTGATTATCTTGTTTGAGAAGTTTGATAATTTCTTTTACTTCCTGCTGAAACCGATCGCGGATATTTTCAACCTCTCTAGTTAATCTTTCACTAGCATCAATAATCTGTTGCTGTTTGGTTTCTACTTCTTCTTTTTCATTAATCTTTTGAATATTAAGTTCTACATCAATAGCATTAATTAAGAGCTTGTAGCGATCTAAAACATCAATTAATGCAGGTAAAATAACTAACTCAGAAAAAGACTCTCTAACGCGATCGCGCATACATTGCCAGAGGCGATTTCCACCACTCCAATCATAAACATGGTAGAGAACTTTTCGCATACTCTCATCATCAATAACTTCTCCATCATCTATGCGATCTTCTAAATCTCTAAACCACTTTTTGAGTTTTTTATCTTCACTTGTATGTAATTTAATGAGACTCGAACAATCAACTAACATTCCGTTTAAATAATGTCGGCGTGCCACAGCATCTACAGAAGAATTATTACTAATCCCTGTTGCTCCCCAAGCACACTGAGCATAGTAAAGAAATCGTCCACTTAAAGGAATGATATCGGGTAATTCTTTTAAACTTAAAGTTGTTTGAATTTCTAACTGTAATTGTTTTATTTTATCTGCGATCGCAATATCATCCTGACCCCGTTGATCTACTCGATTAAGAATAAAAATCATTGAGTCAGTACGCCCTTGTAAATATTCGACTACTTTTTTTAATTCTTCTAACCCACATTCCGCACTTTGAAATGTAGTACAAAATCAGACAGAAAAAGGATCGCTACATCTAAGTAGAATTACTCAAGAAAAATTCGGGCAAAAAGTGAGAAAATTATTCATGTAAGGACAAAGAA
>NZ_LR214302.1 GCF_900659865.1 Hyella patelloides LEGE 07179 | reverse complement strand
TTTTGGTCTTAGTTTCATGACTAAAGATAGCCAAAATTAAGTTTGATAATTGGGTCATCATATCATCAATTCTAAGAACTAATTCTGTCTTCAATTAATTGTTAATTTTACTGAATTTATCATGTTTTTACTCGGGATCGCGTCGTTAAAAAGAAGCACTTCATACTACTACTCTTCTTTTTTGACTTTTATCCTTTCTTTCTTCAATTATCTGTTTTCGCTCAATTTAAGATGCGTTTGCCCTGAGCAATCCCTTATCTGGCTGATCGCCTTGTATTTTAGCAATTGACTCCGTTGTGGCATCATTGGCGTAATATTCTCTAACTGTTGGTTCATCTCCTCTTTCTTCATAGTCTGTATCTTCCCATTCTTGATGAGCTATTTTATATCGTTCTTCTTCTTCTATTTGCATTTCTATCAAAGGGTTTGTTAAGACTTTAAATGCAGGAGATTTACCACTACCACTAGGAGCGCATATGGCAGTGTAAATGATAGGTAGAGCCTCAAATTCACAAGCCTTAATCAAGACAAGTTTATTAACGTCATTAAAAAGCAGAGATGCGGATACTGATAAAAGTATAGTTAGTAAGCTAACTGGTCGCATTCCCAGATATGACGCTATTTTTTGCAAAGGCTGGGCTGGAGAAGGCTGTAAATAATCCTTTAAATCTGGTTCGTAGTTTTCCAACTCCAAAAGACTATCTATCTTTTCCTTAGCGATTTCTCTGTCTTCTATCTGAGTTGCTTCGACATGACTATCTTGAGGAATATCTTGGCTAGCAGCTTTGTCCACAGGTTTATCCACAACTCTAGTTTCCATCGCTTGTTTAATTTGGTAATTTAAGACTTTGATAATTTCGTCGGCGTTCATATTTAGGTCTGAGATATAGTCGGCGAAATCGTACTTATCTGGTTTGTCTTTTAACCATTGATAGACATCAAGTATCAGGTATTTTACTTGATGCTCTAAACAAGCTTGTTCTAGGTCTGTAGCCTTTTTGATTCCTGCTTCATCCTTGTCAGGAATGATGACGATAGTGATATCCTTTTCCTTCACTGAGTCTAAGCATTGAGGGCTTTTAGACAGTGAGCTAATATCACTGGCAACTAATCCCACACTTCGACAAGCTTCAATACTCTTTTCGCCTTCTACAACAAAGATGCATTTTCCTGATGCATGAGATAAAGCTTCATTAAGACGATAGGAGTTAACCTCTTTAAACTCAGTTTGAGTAATATCTAATTTATCTAGTGCTTCTACTATGCTTTCTTTATTGGCTACTCTAGCTAGGGTTTGCTGAATAAGTCTCAAATGTTTAGCCAAGAAAGGTTACAAGGATTTTGGGCGCCGAAAAAAGTGAGTAGAAAGGGGCGAAAAAGCCTTAAAATTGGTAAAAGACCCTTGCACTTAATAA
>NZ_LR214301.1 GCF_900659865.1 Hyella patelloides LEGE 07179 | reverse complement strand
GGGGGTCAGATGATGATGAAGCCTCTGACGACTACTGGCATTTTCTCGGACAATACGAATAGTTCTTCTGTTTTATTGTGGAATTAGGACTTGTGTTTTGGCTCTGGTTAATGCCGTATACTGTAATTTTTGGCGATCACGCAGTGGCAGGCTTCGCCTGATCGCTACAGCCTCTCATGTCAGCAACATCCAAAAAAACATAATCAATGGTACTGCCTTGTGCCTTGTGTGTAGTTAAACTGTAAGCATAACCCACATCATCAAACATTCTCGACAGGTCATAGTAGTTTTGCCATTGTTTAACTTGCGCCAAGTACTTCACCTGTTTAGTGTACATTTCTTGACTTTCGTGATGAAGTATCGAAAGGGGTTGCTCTTTTCCACAATCGGGTTTAACCATCACTTTCCAATACTTATATATTTGACCGAGAAAGAGTAATTCACACTCTTCTCCAAAGTCAATTACTTGGGCTTCTTCGGAATTATTAATAGCAATTCTCCACTTGTTCTTGCCTTTTTGCCCTGGAGATGCTCTAAATAAGGGTCTTCTGGCTATTAACCTATCTCCTGGTACATAATCAGGCGCATTTTTACCCCATAACTGACTACGAACAAACTTGTTTAAAGATTCTACCGTTTGGTTTCTCCAAGCTAAAAACCTGACGTAATCTGGATTGAGCTTGAATTGTGATGACTCAAAAAGAGCTACTGCCCGTTGTAACCATTCTTTCTGAGGTAAACAAATAATTGTGCGATCACGCAGTGGCAGCCCGAAGGGCTGATCGCTTGTCGTGGTAAATGGATAAAGAATACGAGAATACTGGGGATTGCTGCGGATTTCTTGGGCAACTCGTGCTATTTCTCCATCGTAACGAACTACTTGAGTTAAAGTTGCTGATTGTTGAATTTCATCACTGGTGCTGACAATCGGTTCTCTTTCTCCCACTGGAGGTAATTGTGCCGAATCTCCCACAAAAACTACCTTTGAGAGTAATGAGCTTTTGACCTCTGTCGCGATCTCTTGAAAATTATCTCGATTGAGCATCGAAAATTCATCAACAATAATGATTCCATAACCCGACCAGTCCAATTCTTCTTTGCTTAAGAAAACTTCTCTTCCCGTCTCTTCATCCAGTACTGGCTGCTGCCCCAATAGTTGTGCTACTGTCTTCACGGATAGATTTAATCCCGAATCAGAAGCAATCTGCGCCAGATTCTTAGCTGCTTTATTGGTGGGAGTTGCTGCGACAAAGTTAATGCCCTCGCTGACTAACCACTGAATATAATAAGTTATCAGAACGGTTTTTCCCGTTCCTGCAAATCCCGTCAGTCTGAAGAATTTCTCTTGAGAGATTGTCAAGTTTTTTAGTTGAGATAAGGCTCTTTCTTGGTCTGAAGTTAGAGAGAATTCACCATCAG
>NZ_LR214300.1 GCF_900659865.1 Hyella patelloides LEGE 07179 | reverse complement strand
TTTTTTTCCTTTCCAATAAAATTATCTCTTTGCTTCTGTTTGGCTTGTCTCTGGGGGGATTTCGATTCTGAAGTTTGATTCGGTTCTTCTGTTGTTACTTTTGAAGCATAAGGGCTATCTTTCGATGGAGGCTGAGAGCTATTTTCTGAACTCTGTTGCTGCTTTTCCCATAAATCTGTGGCTAATTGATGTAAATTTTTGGCAACTTCAACCAATCTCTCTTGATTGAGAGACTTGAAGTAGTCTTCATTCATCTGTGCCAAGTCATCTTTATCTAATCCAGCCATAATTCATAGCATACATCAATTCGCTGTTCTGAGAATTATTTGACTTCGATTTCTGGTTTTTTAGGGGGGGGAATGAACGATTACTTTCTAGATGGTGAAAAATTAGTAGTTAGGTTAGAAAGAGGTTGATGTCCACTCATAAAAAACTAAATAAATAAACTGGATGAAACCTTGAAATATTGTCCGAGAGCTTTAGCTTGCGTTTTGCTGATGGTTCGCTTGCCGTTGACAATTTCAGAAACAACACCACTAGAACCAACTATTCCTACTAAATCGGTTTGACGAGTACCGCTAGATTCCATGAGATGATTGAGAATTTCATGAGGTTTGGTTTCTTCCATCGGGTAATGTTCAGTTTCGTAAGTCTCAATTAAAGTGACAATCAGTTTGTGTAGAGCTTTTTCTTCTAGGGTTCTGTTTTTAGCAAAAGTTAGCCTTTCTGCAATGGCTAAAGCACGGTCGTATTCTTCTTCGTTTTCAATAACTTGAGGAGTGTATTGGCTCAATAAATTAGAGTAAGCAGTTTTATTAAAAGTAAGGGTCATTTTTCCATTTGTCCTTATCGTATTCAGAATGAGTTAAAAAATATTTGTAGTAAAGAGTTTGGTTTTCATAGTCGATACCAACAATGAGACGATATTTGTTGCCCTTGATGTTAAACACAGTAAAGTTTCCTACTGCTTCAGCATCACGATAGATTTGGCGAACATCTTCTAAATTTTGCCATTGTGACTTTCTAACGGTGGCATACCAATTATTAACAGATAAGATAGCGTCGGGATATGTAGCAGCATCTTTGCGAAGATTGCGTATGGAGATTAGGTGCATGGAAATTTTCCATAATTTTTATATACTACAAAATAAGTATAGTGAGCAATTTACATATTCTCTCATTTTGAGAGTTCAATAGCAAATTGCGGTCTGCGAAGCAGATACCTGCGCGATCGCTGTATCCTTAAAAATGGTTATTCAAAGGAACTGAGAAAATTTGGAGGTCATCGGCTTCGGGGTGGGTTCTGTCGCAAAAAATAGGAAAAGACAGATAGTACAATATAACTCAAGCAATCATACTCACGACTTTCACCTTTTAATGAATTCCAAACAGCCTTTCAAATGGAGACATTTCCAAAAAGAT
>NZ_LR214299.1 GCF_900659865.1 Hyella patelloides LEGE 07179 | reverse complement strand
AGCGTAGTACTCGTCAGAAAGCGAGGCGAGCCAGCATGGATTCAAACTATTTGCTGAAAGTTCTTAAAGCCTCAATTCCTTTACAGTTTAACCCTTCTGAGGTCTAAATTTTCTTGCGTTTACCCTGTTACCCGAACTATTTTCAAGTTATAATGATTTAGAAGAGAGAATCCGCATTACTCATCAGTTTGGTGTAGGTAGATTACTACTCGACTTAAATAAAAATAGATACGAGCATCTTACTATAGAAGAAGTTATTAATGGGTTATATTTTGGAGTTAATAATACCAATAAATATGAACTTTTACCAGATGCTTTTCTATTTCACGAACAAAGTTTACGTCGAGAAATTTTAGAAAAATTATTAGCCGATGCTGGTATCAGTAATTCGTGGACATGGATCGCTCGACATAAATCAATGAAAAACTTTATTGAGGAAATTAAAGGAGGTCAAAATACACCTGAAGGAGAGCTTAATGAACTTATTGGGTATCGAAATGATGCAGCACATGGAGCATTAATAGATGACTTTTTAGGATTTAATGCACTATTAGAACTATGTGATTTTGTAGAAAGCATTTGTCAAGCATTAGCTGATTTGATTACATATAAGGTAATTAAACAAAAAGAGATAATTGGTGAAGCCAAAAAAATCGGGAAAATTACAGAATGGTTTCAAAAACCGCAAGCAGGAGTAGCTAAAATAACAGATATATCATTGTCAATTAACTCCAACTTATTTTTGGTTAATGAAAATATTGCTTACTGTCAATCTGCTATGATTCAAAGTATTAAAATTGAAGACGAATCAGTCAATGAAGCAAAGGTGACTGATGAAATGGAGATTGGACTGAAATTCGATGTCGATGCCAAGCTAGGTTTAGATTTATATATGCTTCTTTAAATGATTATTGATGGCTTAATTGGGCAACTCAACCGCTTTAAACCAATAATCAAGAAAGGTACGTACTAATTGATTTAAACGATTGATGTCCATTGGTTTAACAATATAACCACTAATGCCTTGACGATAACAAGCATTTACATCTTTGGGGTTAGAAGAGGTAGAAAAAATAACAACAGGAATTGTTTGTAAGTCTCGATCGCCTTTTAATTCTGCTAATACTTCTCTACCATCGGTACCTGGTAAGTTTAAATCCAAAACGATTAAAGAAGGGCGAGGTGAGAGAGATTCATCTTCATATTCTCCCTCACGATATAAAAAATCTAATGCTTCTTCCAATACTGTTCGGTTAAGCTAAACAACATGAGTTAATGAAAGTATTCATCATCCAAATGCATGAAACTATTTACTCTAACTCTTATTTCTCGAATACTTGCACTTGCTACGCCTATTAATTTATTCAATGAGCAGTATAGCCTCCATCTACAAAGTGGACACTTCCTGTGATAAATGCGGCTCTGTCAGAAAGTAAGTAATCCTAAATCCGATTGATATAGG
>NZ_LR214298.1 GCF_900659865.1 Hyella patelloides LEGE 07179 | reverse complement strand
GTAATTGTCATCAGTAGATGGTAATCCAATTCGCCAGTATTATTGATGCTCGCTCATCTTCCATAGGATATTATCCTACAAATAAACTGAAATAGATAAACTGTTTGTATTGCTGACCGTTTTTTTTACAGTTCTCAACTATGCTCGAATTGTGGACAGAAAATAAGGATAAACTGCCACTTTCGATAAATTGCAGATATTCTGTATTGTTGGTGTGCAAATGAAGATGGAGAACTTCTACGATGGAAGTTATTAATGACCAGGAATTCGTCGCTCAAGATTTTCTGGCTGTCAGGAGCCAAAGTGTTTTTAACGCAGATACTTCTACTGTACCTGAAAGCACAATTGAGGGTGGACTTGGAAGCGCACCGCAAAGTGGCTCTCTGCAAGATCGCCTAATTATTGTTGATAGTGCTGTCTCTATCTCAGAACAACAAATAGAACAGTTTGCCAACAGTGGAGCTGAAGCTATTCGATTGGATGCGAACCAAAATGGCATAACGCAGATCGCAGATATTTTAGCTTCTCGGCAGAATATTCACACCATTGATATTATTTCTCACGGTTCTGCGGGGAGTTTGCAGCTAGGGAATGCGGAAATTAACTCCGATACATTAGACCAATACAAAAGTAGCTTAACTGGTTGGACTGGTTCTTCCCAGACGGCAGATATCTTGCTCTATGGTTGCGAAGTAGGAAAAGGAGAAGAAGGTCGTCAATTTGTACAACAGTTGAGCAATTTGACAGGAGCAGATATTGCTGCAAGTGTAGACCTGACTGGAAGTACTAATCATTACGGAGATTGGGAGCTTGAATATCAGACTGGCTCAATTGAATCGGCTGCGATTGTGATTGAGGGATTTGATTCAGTTTTAAGACCTACTCAAAGTTCTAATTTTGCCAATGGTAATTATCAAAGTCTACTCAAAAATTCTGGCTTTAATCAAGCTTTAGATGGCACAAATTGGTTAGTAGGCAAAACAGGAAAAGTTCGAGACTACGACCGCAATGTCGAAAAAGTGGCTGACATTGAAAATGTCCCAGGACAAGGAAAGCAGATGTATCTCAAACTGCCCCAAGAAGCTCAAGTTAACTATGACGATCAACTGTCACTCTTTCAAGATGTCTCAGGTCTAAAAACAGATAAGACCTATGCCGTAGAAGCCAAAGTCAAATGGTTAAATCCAGAGAATAACCTGCCCAGTGCGATTGTTTCTTTCTGGGCGCAAAACCCAGATAACAGCTTTCGAGGTCAAGATTTCGTGATTACTGATGGAGATGGCTACAAAAATCTCCGATTTGAATTTACACCCAACGAGATCGGAAACACACGCTTTTTCTTGGGTTTGTTTACCCACATTAACGGCAACACTGATGACACCGAAATCTATGTTGACGATTACAAAGTTACCGAAATTGGAGACATTGCTCAAGGTCTAGATTCGCGTCAAGGAAATCTCTTAGGTGATGGTG
>NZ_LR214297.1 GCF_900659865.1 Hyella patelloides LEGE 07179 | reverse complement strand
CTATTACTTTAGATCAACCTTTAAGAATTTTATGTGATTACCTACCAGTCCAACAGCGGAACGAAATTGAGTGTGAGCTAGAAAGCTATAATTACTTATTACGAGATCACGTAAGAGATCTAATTGGCAAACTAACGTGGGAGAGTGATTAAATTATTTAACTATCTAATTAGTTATCTTTGGATATGAAAATAAAAACTTGGGAGAAAAATCTAATCCTTAGCGTACCTCTTGTAGGGTAGTATTTATGCGCCTTTTTGGATGCGCCAAATTTTCAACCAGTCAGCAGTCACTATACACCTATAGCAACTGTTCTATATCTCTTGCTCCGTGCAGGACGCGAACTACTTCGATGCCGTTCTCCTCGATGGGGCGGTAAAACAGCACGTATTTTTCAATCACAAAGCTTCTTAAGCTTGGGTGTAGTTCAGATCGCTCCTTTCCCATGTAGGGGGATTGAGCTAGTAGGTCTGCCTTTTGATAAATGGTATCGATTATTCTGTCGGCTGCCTCTTCGCTAAATTGAGCAATGTATGACCAAATCTCGATCAAGTCTTCTTGGGCTTGTGGGGATAATTCTCTTTGAGCAGCCATAACTATTGTGCTGCTTCTTGACTTTTTTTGGCAGCAAGTCTTTTTCGTCCTTCAGCTTTGATTTGCTCGACATCGAAAGAAACGCTTTCACCAGATTCTAAAGAAACTATTCCCTTCTGAATTTCTTTACGAAGCTCCTCAATTTTGATCTGCTTTAGCATATCCTTTTCTTTGAGCAATCGCAGACCATCTCGAATGACTTCACTAGCAGAATAGTACATTCCGCTTTTAACTTGACTTTGTACAAACTGCTCTAACTCTTCAGTGAGGGAAACATTCATCGTATCACTCCTGTGTAATATACATTTACTATTTGCCCACACTATTAGTGTAGAGGCAATAACAGTAAATAACAATTATTGTTATTTATTGGTAGGTATGTTCTTGATTTTATACAAAAATGTATCTTGATAATCACCACAGTAATTATTGGCGTGACTCAAGGTCAGTTATGGAGCGAAATTGAGAGGGATTAGGAAATACTTCTAAGGATGGATCGTCATATCGGGGTTTTCCGAGATGGGAGATCATCGATAAAGAGCTTACCGCGCCTCGTACCTGGGCATCGGTTACTTCCAAATATTTCTGCAACTCGTCTAACGTGCGATGACCTGAAATCTCTTGTATTACTCGTAAAGGGATTCCTGCGTTGGACATCTGGGTGAGAGCGGTACGGCGGAAGCTGTGAGTGCTAACTCCTTCAATGTCTAGCTTATCGCAAGCTTTTCTTAAAATCTGCGCTGCGTAATCAACGTTAATATGTCCTTTGCCTCCCCTGCCACTAAAGAGGTTGTAAGTGCGAGGTGATGGGAAGTAGTCAACCAGCAAGGAGCGTAAGTCTTCAATGATGGGAATGGTTCTAGTTGCCAGCTTCCCCTTGGTTCGGTTCTTTCTAATAATTA
>NZ_LR214296.1 GCF_900659865.1 Hyella patelloides LEGE 07179 | reverse complement strand
AGACTTAGTACAGTGGGGAAAAGGGGAAAGGGAAAAGGTTAAAGCTTTATATAACGAGCCTTTCTCCCTTTACCTTTAACCTTTAACCATCCCAACTATCTATCTGACTATTTTTGATAAATGGTATGAGATAGACTTTTATTCAAAAAGCTTGCAGCTACGATAATACTTCAACCGACAAACCCGAACAAGCTAAAAACGATCGTAGTATTTAAAGTTTCTAGAATCAATAGCAGCTTAATTATTTTCATGATTTTTTAGATTTTAACTATGGAAGCAACTCGATCTATTCGGCAGTATCTGAAGGAACATTTTGACCAGTAATAGCTGTTTCATTAGCAGCAGATTTTGCCATCTCAATTAGCTGTCGTTTAGAGATACATTCGCGATCGCGACGCGAAGCTAGTCCTTTAGGGCATTTTTTTGACATCAATAAATGTGCCATTTTTCCTTGTCGCCATATAATTGACTGTAGCTGTAGCTCTTCATACACAAGATAAAAACCTTCGATTCCACGATCGATTTCAATTCCTCGTTCAAATTCATCCGAAGCAATATCTTCTTTGCTATCGGCAAGTAATGCATCTAATTCCGCTTGCGATTCAATAGGGTCTTCTGTTACACCAACTGCTGCTACTAAGCAATCTTCAGGATTCTTCTGCTCCAAACAATCTGAATTATCGCCTATTAATACTGTAAAAAACTCCATTTTTAGATCGTCAAACTCGAATATAAGTTTACTATCTTCATCAGGTAAGAATGAATAAAGAGTGGCATCCTGAGTAGAAGTTGGTACGGTAGCAGGTAAGCGCATTTCTAAACCCGATGGCAAACGAGTCTCTATTTCTTTAATTATTGGCTGGAAAATTGGTGATGGTTTAGCTTGAGATTGCCGATTAGGAAATAAATTGAAGGCAAAAACGAAGGGTAGTAAAGTATAGATAAGTCGAAACTTCATTGCTTAATTTCTTGTATTGATATCTTTCTGTCATTGGCAATCTTACGGACTAACAGGAATACAACGCATGAAGAGAAAGTCCCAAATCAGTTGGGAACAAAGTAGGAACAAAAATTAGGACTTTAGCCCTATAGTGAGAAGCAAAGACTGGGACTAAAGACTCTATGGCAATATAAAAGGAATATTCTACACTAAGACATAAAAAAGTTAATACAAAGATCGAGTTTATGGATCGTCTTAAGCAGCTAAAAACCTATCCTTCTGGTCTATTCCTCTGGCTAGAATGGATTTTATTGGGTTCCGCGCTTTTAGCAGACTTACCTAGTAGCTATGCCTGGATTGAATATGATAGCCCTGATACCTATGTCTGGCTGGGATTCACATTGTTTTGACTATGTATGCTGGCATTAGGAACGATGGGGCTAAAGTCAATACTGTTCGGTTAAGCTAAACAACATGAGTTAATGAAAGTATTCATCATCCAAATGCATGAAACTATTTACTCTAACTCTTATTTCTCGAATACTTGCACTTGCTACGCCTATTAATTTATTC
>NZ_LR214295.1 GCF_900659865.1 Hyella patelloides LEGE 07179 | reverse complement strand
AAAAATCGTCTGCATATCGGATAATATTAACTGAACTTCTTTTGTCTGTAATGCTCATCTGGTGAATACCATTATCGCGTTTTACGTCAAAAGTGCCAGCTATATCCTTAATTGCGTTTTCCATACCGTGAAGGGCAATATTAGCAAGTAAGGGGCTTATCACACCGCCTTGAGGGCTTCCTTCTTTAGTAGGAAAAAGTTTTTTTCCGTCCATAACACCAGCCTTTAGCCAGGCTCGGATTTGTCTCCGTAGGGTTGGGTAGGTATTTAATTTTTCAAGTAACTTGTCATGATTTATTTTGTCAAAACACTTTGAAATGTCCGCATCTAGAACGTATTTGGGTTTTAAATATATAGCCCTACATATAGATTCCATAGCATCGTGACAACTTCTTGCTGGTCTAAATCCGTGTGAATTAGGTTCAAAATAGGCTTCCCATTCTGGCTCGATTGCCAGCTTGACAAGACCTTGCAATGCTCGGTCATTCATGGTGGGGATACCTAGAGGTCGTTCCTCTGACTTTCCAGGTTTGGGAATCCATACCCTTCTAGTCGGACTAGCTTTGGTTTTCAGTTTGAGTTGATTTACCAAGTAGAGACGTTCTTTTGAGGACAGAGATTTGACTCCATCCACACCTGCTGTCTTCTTCCCAGAATTATCCTGAGTAACCCTACGCACCGAAAGCAATTTTGCATACCAGCTTTTAGTTATAAGTTTTTGGAGTCTGCGTACTGTTCTGACATCACCACGACATGACGCTTTGTAAATCCGCTTTTGCAACTTGTAAATCAGTCTTTCGGCTTTGAGCCAGTTGACCTCTTCCCATTTATACATCGGGTTTGAATCCGTGTTCATAACTTCTACATCACTACTTGTAGCTTTACATTCCGTTCTACCGTGAGTCTGTCAGCATATCCCTATCATTACAATAGAGCTTTTGCTTCTGACTCAATCTTTCCTCTCCATTCCCTGATTGCTCAGATGTTACGTCTTGGTTGACTACTCCTAGAATCGACCTTCTGGGAGAAGAATTGAGAGGTTACTTCGTTCCTAATAACCCTTGTTTTGTTCTTTTAGGATGGTACTTTCCGCCTGTTTCGGGTGGTGTTAATTAGATTGGGAGGCAATCCCTTTAATACCCTTAGTTTTTGACCTTTTGGTTCACCTAGCGTATCAACCCATTTTCGCTAGTAATGTATATAGACGGTTCGGATGTACCTTTGCTTTCGCTACCCGTGAGAACTTACTTAGTCTGCCTTGACCTTTGGGTTAGGTATGCTTTTGACCTTTTATTCCTGCTTTACGGATTGAAAACCACTCTCTACCGTAAGGAATATGTTTTCATCGATACACCTTCGAGATAGGACTTGTAATTTCTAGGATACTTTTACTCACCTATAAGATTATTAAGTTGTCATCTGTTGAGGATTAAAGTGCGAACTCTACCGTTTTGCGGTTACTCAACAGAAGCTAGTCATCCTCCTTCTTTCTAAGTTTCGACTAAACGAATCGCAC
>NZ_LR214294.1 GCF_900659865.1 Hyella patelloides LEGE 07179 | reverse complement strand
GTGTTGGGTTCACGCTGGCTAGTTGATTCGGCAACAACTATTGCTAAAGCTTTAGGCGTTAGCGATCTTTTAATTGGTTTAACTATCGTTTCCTTGGGGACATCTTTGCCTGAATTAGCAACTTCTATTATGGCAAGTATTAGAGGTGAAAGAGATATTGCCGTGGGAAATGTATTGGGTAGTAATATCTTTAATATTTTGGCAGTTTTAGGAATGGCGGGAATGCTAACTCCTAGTGGGGTAGCGGTTTCTGAGGCTGCGATTCAGTTTAACATTCCAGTTGCGATCGCGGTTTCTTTTGCTTGTTTACCAATCTTTTCTTCTGGTAATCGTATCGATCGTTGGGAAGGATTCTTATTTACTTTTTATTATGTAGCATATACTGTATATCTTATTTTAGATGCTATGAATCACGAAAGTTTACCCATCTATAATACAGTAATGTTAGGTTTTGTTATTCCTCTAACAATTATTACTCTTGTTACTGTAGCAGTACAGCAAAAGAAGGCTCGACAAAGATAATTTTTGTTAATAGTTAGTGGTTAATAAAGCAGGGCTTCTGTCTGTCAAATAGTTAGTTATTTATTAGGAATGAGAATAAAAAAGCAATTATTATGATAGTTCAAGTTGAAAACAAAAACTATACAAAAGAAGAGTATCTCGCATTAGAAGGAAAAGCAGAGTACAAAAGTGAATATCATAATGGAAAAATTATTTCCATGACAGGAGGAACAACTAATCATAATCGTATTGTAATTAATCTTTGTAGCTATTTACATTTTGCCTTAAAGCAAAAAAATGCTGAGGTATTTGCTGGTGATGTACGTTTATGGATACCCAATTACAATCTTTATACTTATCCTGATGCAATGGCAATTAAAGGTAAGCCAATATATGAGGGACAAGGTACAACAACTATAACTAACCCATTATTAATCATTGAAGTTTTATCTCAATCCACCTCATCTTATGATAGAGGAAATAAGTTTCGTTATTATAGATCGCTGCCATCTTTTCAAGAATACATTTTAATCGATCAATATAGCTATTTAGTGGAGCAGTATATTAAAACCCCAGATCATAAATGGCTATTAAGTGAGTATGAAACTCAAGATTCTCTTATAGCTTTTAATAGTATTGATGGAGAAATTACTTTAACAGATATTTATGAAAGAGTAGATTTTACAACACAAAATAGTTAGGCATCATGTATATAAAAAATATCTATTTATACCTCCTTCTTTAGATGAAAATGGTCTAATAGCATGGTTTTGTTTTTCTCTTAATTGTTTATATCTACAATTGTATTACAAAAGTAATATTGCGTACTTTGTTTTTTCGATAGCTTTCATACATAACTAGGGTTTGCTGAAAAAGTAAGCGAAAAAATTTACAAGAATCAGCTTGTTTAAATGATAAGTTTTTATGTCAGTAAGTATGCTCAAATATTAGCTTTAATAATATAAAGGTCAGTAATTAAGCCTAATTTATAGGTATTCAGAAATAAAGACAAAAAAAA
>NZ_LR214293.1 GCF_900659865.1 Hyella patelloides LEGE 07179 | reverse complement strand
GGCTCGTCAATTCTATATTGTCACTGGCAACGAGAGATATTTGACCTCCACTCTCCGTACCTAAAGTAATATTTAAGATATCAGAGCCATTTTGCAACCGAATATTTTTTCCTTGGAGTCGAATGTTCCAGGAAGAAATCGGTATTACAGGAGCAATTCTCACCAAATTAGATGGGGATAGCCGTGGTGGTGCTGCTCTCTCCGTGCGCCAAGTTTCAGGACAACCTATTAAATTCGTCGGTACTGGAGAAAAAGTAGAGGCTTTAGAACCATTTTATCCAGATCGCTTGGCTTCTCGTATCCTTAATATGGGAGACATTCTAACTCTGGTCGAAAAAGCTCAGGAAGAGTTCGACTTAGAAGATGCTGCCAAGATGCAAGAGAAAATCATAGAAGCGAAGTTTGATTTTAACGACTTCCTAAAACAGATGCGCTTGCTGAAAAATATGGGTTCATTAGGGGGTGTTATGAAGTTAATCCCTGGAATGAATAAACTCAGTGGTGCTGATTTGGAAAAAGGAGAAAGTCAACTCAAGCAAACTGAGTCCATGATTAACTCCATGACCAAACAGGAAAGAACCGAACCCGAATTATTGGCTCAATCTCCCAGTCGCCGTCGTCGTGTGGCAAAAGGTTCTGGTTTTGAGGAAAGAGATGTTTCTAAGCTGGTTAAAGATTTTACCCGAATGCGCTCGATGATGCAGCAAATGGGTATGGGAGGCGGTATGCCTGGAATGCCCGCAATGCCTGGTATGGGAGGCGGTATGCCTGGAATGGGCGGTGGTATGTTCGGTGGAGGAATGCCTGGAATGGGAGGAAGACAAGGACAACCCAAAAAGAAAAAGAAAAAAAACAAAAAGAAAAAAGGCTTTGGTACGCTTTAAAGGATGAACGATGAAGGATGAACGATGAAGTGTTAATTAGTGCGATCTTTCTTCATAATTTATAATTCATAATTCATCCTTTCTTAATTACTTCTTCGGTGAGAAAAACACTGTAGGAAACCAACTACGGCGTATCAAATCGTTGGCAAAGCTGGGGGCTGTCCATTCTAATAGTGTATTACGATAATCAGTGGCGATCGCGATCGCGCTAATATCAAATTCTAAGGCTGCATCCATAATCTCTTGTATCGCATTACCTTGTCTCACTTCTGTATTAACTTCTAACCCAATTGCTTCTAATTCTGCTTTGACTGAGGCTAACTTTTCTGCTGCATCTTCAAGACGTTGTTCTGCTAGCATTGCAGTTCTCCTTCCCCCTTCGTCAATAACCGAAATTAACATACATTGCTTAAGAGAACTATCAGGGCATTTTTGCACCTGTTGTTTAATTTGTTCAATTAGATACTTACCAGCTTTTCCTTCTTTGTAAGGTATTAAAAGATATTGCCATAGGTGTTGACAGCGCAAGCTTAGCTCTTCTGTGGTGTAAGTTGTGATTAACTGAGGACGAATAATTGTTATAGGTTTATTAGTTAACTTATATAAACCAGCACTGGTACTACCAAAAAACTTTTCTTCAAGTAAGCTACGAATCG
>NZ_LR214292.1 GCF_900659865.1 Hyella patelloides LEGE 07179 | reverse complement strand
GCGATCGCGACACTTTGAGAACTTAATTTCTGTATCCCTTACATATCAAGGGTTTTAGCAGCAGGTTGCGTCTCATGACACCAACCCTATATTTCCGCCTAATATTGGGCAATAAGCTTGGAAATTATCAGCAGTTAGATTGGCATCAATTAGTAACTCACTTCCTTTTTTAAGATTTGAAATGCTGTAAGGATAAGCATCAATATATTGCTGTTTGAAGAGTTCCAAATTTCTAGCTTGATTTGCCAATTGATTTCTAGTCAGGATTTGTTCGTATTCATGTACTGTTCCCTGCTCTTTTCCGTACATTAACAAATACGCTTTGCGAGGACATAGAAAATATGCTTGTAAAACTTCAGAAGTTATTACGATATTCATGTTCCTATGCTTATTGAAAAGCAAAAACTAAGTCCTGGGGCTAAATAGAAGGTTCGTGTCATATGGGGCAACCTGTGGCTGCAACCCTTACTGTGTAATGAATACAGCGATCTGATTCCTCTTCAATAGCGTTCGCTATTAAATAAGTTATATAAATGCTTTTTAAATACACAAACCTAAAAAAAACTTTGCCTAAAATAGAAGTTGGAACGTATCAAAATACTTCGCTCAAGCCATTATAGCTACGTAAAAAATTTTGAAAACATTGCCTAAAAGGACTCAAACTAGGCAAAGTAATGATAAGCAATTTCGATAAAAAATGGCAAAAAATGGGGTTGACAAACGTGACATTATTTCACCTTGCCCCTGGTGACACCAACCTTCTATTTCCGCCTCCTGGCGAAAATATGTTGAACTAAGCCAACTTAAAGATTAGCAGAAGATGTATTTACAGAGTCAAACCCTATTATGACTCTGTAGATTTTTTATTCCAACAACGATCCAGACTACAAATCATCTCAAATAATTGAGATGATTATATTTTTCCAAAGCCTTTATTTACGTTCTTTGATTTCTTAGCCTTTCCTTTATGTTGTACCATCTGTTCGAGAGCAATAAGGTCTTGATGATATTTAAGCTCTCTGGTCATCTCAACAATATCTTGTTTGGTTATTGGGTCTTTAAAACAAGGAAGTCTGTTTCTAAAACCTGGAGCTAATTGACGAACAATTACATTCGGTGGATTGCCAGGAATCATCTCACCCTTAAATCGTTTCCTGACATAAAAATCTTTGTCGGGGTTCTGGTTGAAAAACTCCCGATCGGCTTTCATATACTCGCTATCATCGTCTTTGTGTAGATTGGCTAGTTCTTCTCTCACCATAATAGTTTCTTTCGCTCTCGCATACTGCTTTATTCTACAAACAAGGTGCTTTAAAGGTGATTCACCGAAGTGATTAATATTCCTTATAGCAATTTTTCGTCGCGCTGCGGATTATAAGCTATAAACAGGACTTATCATTAATTTCCTCATGTTTCTTTTAAATCGCTTTGTTTTTCTAATTTTTGATTGTTCAAAGAAATTTGATCTCTGATGCGAAGAGGAACTAAATTTTCGACAAGTACAGAAATTCCATTTAACCAATCTTCAGCATTCTCTAGAGGTTTAATATAAACTAG
>NZ_LR214291.1 GCF_900659865.1 Hyella patelloides LEGE 07179 | reverse complement strand
GGAAAACTTATGAATTGGGAGATAAATCGAGGGAATAAGTTGAGTATATTCAAAGGCTATAAGTCAGACATTGCAACGGTTTCAAGGTTAGGTTGCGTCTGGTGACACGAACCTTCTATTTCCGCCTGTTAGCAGGAGTTGGTAAGGCTAAATCAGTGGTAAAATTGGGGCAAATCTAAAAATTAATTCAATAAATCTCTCAAATTAGCTCCACCACTGCGCTACGCTCCGTGATTTCGCGAGGGAGAAATTCTTCACAGATTACTCCCAACGTTGGGAAAACAGTTTGTACAAAAAATGTCTGTAATGACTGATGTAGCTAGATTGAATTTGTACAATTGTTAGGAAAGCCTACATTTGGGTGAATCAAGGTTTAAAACAACTGGATAGTTCAATTTCTTCAATAGAGCAAAGATAAATCTCGCTAACCATAAGCCACAGAGACAAGAAAAGTATATTTTTTAAAATAATTACGCCTGGACATTTGACTTCACAATGCAGAGTGTAATTTTTTTTATGCCTCGCAGAATTCTAGTGGCTGATTCGGATATCGAAACTCGTCTGTTACTCGGTACGTCAATAATCTACGGCTATCTTTACGGATTCGATCAATCACCCCAACTTTCTCAAGCCTGATCAACGACTTATTTAGATTGTTTGGATCAAGTGAGAGTTCCTGTCCTATTGCACTAAGAGAAGCTTCCAAGCTACCTCCCTGAGCCAACAAGTACATTAACACACGATAATCTTGCCCTTTCACCTCTTTATCAAGGGCAAGTCGCATGAACAAATTTTCTGCTTGTTCTCTCAATAACATTTAAAACTGATCTTTACTCACTTTAGGTATTATAATACCAAGTAACCCCAGAAAATAGACGAGGTTACTGCCCCGTCCTTTGTGGTTATTGATTTGTATTAATAGCAGTGAGAACAACCTTTCTGCATATTTTATTTTCTGCCTCTGAAGGACTGACATCCTTTAGTTGCTCTTCATAGACGAGAGAGGTATTGCCTCTATTGTCCAATCTGTCCTTTTATGCAGAGAGGGCTAACTCTCTGTTGCTTTCTTAATGATACAACATAATTTCATAGCCGAAGGGTCTTCTCTATCGCATAAATCCCTTATTGAGAAAGAGTTTCTGACTCAATCTGCTATCTCTGATGCTCTCGTCGTCCAAACCTTAGCAACAGAAAAACCAATAATCGGTGGCTGCACTCCAGGGATGATACTAAGATGAAATTAACTCATCCAAACCATCTCAACCAAACTAACTGGGATGAATGGGTTATAGATTCAGGGATTGACGCTCTAGTAACTTCTCTGAATATTGTTTCACTCTCTGGTTATTCTCCACACGAATATTTACTTTACGGGTTGGCAAACAGTGAAAGACGTAACGGCGGCACACTAAGAAGTAAATGGTTAACCAGATATGCCCACCTCTATAACGGTGGCTGGTGGTGTAGCGGTGTCGATGTCCTCACGAGTGAAGATTCAATGTGGGGTTGCTTTAAACCTCTAACTCCCCATGAGTTAGAAGAGAAACCTTTTGGATTTGACCCCAATTCTCCTGCCAAGAACAAGCGGGTTAAAT
>NZ_LR214290.1 GCF_900659865.1 Hyella patelloides LEGE 07179 | reverse complement strand
TTTTCAATTCATGACTCAAAGGAAGAATTAATCCCAATGGAACATCAGTTATTAATAGTCTTTGAGGTGATTGATTAATTTTTTGAGCAATTTCTCCTTCGTATTCTGACCAACCCCACCAAGTTTTGGCTTGAACAGAAAGCGCGGATGATAAAGTTCCAGTGACAATAATCACTATGGTAATAAGCTGCCAAAATCTTGTTTTAATATCCTGTCTCTGACTAGAGATTTTTGACCCTAGTAAATAAGCAGTTCCTAAGTAAATTCCTAAATAAGAAGGTAATAAATACCTTTGAGATATTGAACGTTGTCCTCCTAGAAAAATATCTGGAATAGCTAAAAATAAAAATATTATAATTGTTAAAATTATAATAAATAACCAATTTTTTATAGGTTTATTAGCCCATAAAAAATAAAAAGAATAAAGACTTAGCAATAAAACAGGAACAGCCAAAATCCACAAATAGTCGTATTGGTAGTGCCAAGCTACAAAAGTGCGATTGAGAGATAAACTCCAAAACTTAACCAAAGAAGAGAAAGGAAGTGATATTGTTGTCCAGCTTACCGTGTTGATTGCTCTTTCTTGATTACGCAAAAATACCAAGATCCAAGGTAAAAAGAAAATAATACCTATTCCACTGGAAAATAGATATTTTTGAAATGTTTGACTTAATTTAACTCTCTCAATTACTAAAATATAAATTCCGTGTCCCAAAAAAACCAAGGCTGAAAATAGCTGACAATACAAGCTTAATGCCACTGTCAAGGAATAAATACCCCAATTTAGCCTGGTTGGTTGTCCTGAAGCTTTTAACAGTGCTGCACAAGATAATATTATTAAAAGTAGCCACAAACTATAAGGACGGGCAGTTTGAGCATATTTGATATAGATAGGAGACACAGAAAATAAAGCGACTGCAACCCATTTGACTTTAGAATTAGTAAAAAGTTCTGAGCAAAGCCACCAAAATGCTGGAAAAGCCAATAAGCTCATCAAAACAGATAAGCTCCGAAATGCCATTTTTGAAGAATCAAAAAAAGGAATTTGCGACCAAAATCTTACTAACAAGAAATATAGAGGTGGATGCTGAGGAACTTCTTTTGCTAATTGTTCGATTGTATCAAAAGCACTTGTTGAAGGTTGTACTTTTTGGTATTCTAGTAAATCTTCAACCGTAAAAATTGAACCATTATAAAATTTGCCACTTATCTCAGTAACGCCATAACCTGATGCACGAGCCAAAGTGTAAGTTTCGTCTTCCCAATAAGGTTTTTTATCTAGATTAACTCCTCTTAGTAAGATAACTAATATCAAGAAAAAAAGGCTTAAGAATCTCCAAAAATTATGATTTCGAGTAGAATTTTTCATGAAAATAATTAATTAACGGGACTTAGACAAAAATCAGAAAAAAACAGCCTCAAACCCAAGTGGCACAAGGGATATACGTCAAGCACTCAAAAATCGCTGAAACCCAAGTATATCAAGAAAAATACCAAATCGAAGTAAAAGCATTACTATATATACGTTTGAGGCTGTTTTTATTCCCAAAATGTTTAAGTACCGTTAGTTAATAATTTTGTTCAGTCAAATTCTACCAG
>NZ_LR214289.1 GCF_900659865.1 Hyella patelloides LEGE 07179 | reverse complement strand
TTTTTTCGCTTACTTTTTCAGCAAACCCTAACTATTTCTTAATTTCCGTTTAACCAATATATCCCCGATTATTAATAACCGCTCAAAAGGAGATTTTGGGCTAAGGATTGCCAACAAATACAAGTCGCCCCACAGCTACGATAAAACCACCCACAGCAGTAATTAAAATTCCAATCAACGTCCAGATTTGCGCCTGTTGCGACCCTTTGATTTCTTTGATTTGTTCCCCTAATGTATCGAGTTTGGGTGTAATTCCCTCGTCGAGCTTGGTTTCAACCTTGGCTAATCTCAGGTTCATATCATTAAAATTTTTATCTAGCTGGTCGATTTTGCCATCTAGTTTGTTCTCTAAATGATCGAGCTTGTTGTCTAGTTTCTCGAACTTTTCATCAACTTTGTCAAAACGTTTTTCAATTCGATTGAGAATTTCTTTAATATCGGACTCGATTTGAATATTACTCATGAGATATACTTTTTGTTAGATATGTTTTTTTTCATTGAATCCCCACCGACTACCAATCAAAGGGGATTCTCTTATTTTATGGCGTAACTGTGATTAACGAATAGTTACAGAGTATTCTTGTTGTTCGCTCAAAGATGCCCAACCAATTGCACCTTGAGCGTCAGCTTTGAGTTTGGCTCTAATCTTAGTTAAATCTGGTTTATGAGTTACCCTGACATATTCGGTTGGTAATTCTTCGGTCGGAACGTTTAACAGTACTTGGGGTTGTTTCTTCCTCAAACTGATTTTGGCAGATACCCTATCTATGCGTTTGACATCGGAACGTACCATCTGGGCAATTAGATATTTTCGCAATCGATTGGCTTCATTTTCTGCTTGTTTTGCCAAAGCTTGTATTCTCTTGGCTTCTTCCTTTCTGGCTGCTGCTAGAGCTTCTTGATGGCGGATAAAACTAGCTACCTGTTCTGCTTTACTCTTAAAAGATTCTCCAGCTTCTAACCATTGATTGAAGGTTTCTTCTAACTTGATTTCTCGTTCTCCATCGCTTAAAGTTTCGTCTTCTTGGATTAAAGAAATCGCGGTTTCTAATTCTTGAATCTCGTCCGATAATTCCCAGAGTCTAGTTGCTTGAGTCATAGTTGAAAATTCTTGTTGTTGTTGTTTCTAATAAAAGCGATCGCTCTCCTTTATGGCGATCGCCATAAAGGAGATATGTACTAAAAATCCCCATCACTCAATTGATGAACATGACTAATCCAAGCCAATGCTTTCTTGCCATTACTATCATTTAGAGAGTCAAACTCAGCCTTTAGTTGTTTTTTCGGTACATCGGGTAATTTCTTTTCAGCCCAAGCGATCGCTAATGTATTTCTCTGGATTAGTTGAAAATTCTTCAATCCATTCGTTAATAGCCTCAAACATGATGGGAACTAAGACAAATGAGGGAATTTGACTGTATTCGCTCTCTGCATAGATAAAGTTTTCGGCGGTGTCTTCTAAACAATCTTCAAGAGCAATGGTGTATCGATCTGATTTTTGGGTCATGATGAATTCGGTGAAACTTGATTGAATTTATAATCCCACTTTTCTCACAAATTAAGTTGAAAGCCAATTTAAAGCTTAAAAGTTGAAGATTTTT
>NZ_LR214288.1 GCF_900659865.1 Hyella patelloides LEGE 07179 | reverse complement strand
TGCTGTTGATGGTGTCATGATTTTCAACATACCATCCACTTCTTCTCTAATTGAGGCTCATTTAATACTTATTCCTCATCTCTCAAATTAATTATTCCTTCTCTCTCTTATTTCTGCGGAATGTCGGCTATATAGTACTCTTTTTCTGATTAAGAAAAAACACTAGAACTATTGTTTGCACTAACTCGGTGACTCGGTGACTCGGTGATTCCTACCCTCAAACCTTCGTCTCTTATTACTTTTAAGAAATGGTAATAGGTTGTTTATTCAGTTAAAATTTCCGCAATTATAAACAACGCGATCGCTCTTTGCCTTAATTACTTAATATTACTCAATATTCATATTGTTGATTAATAAAATAATTACGATATAACTTACAACGAGGTGATACTAAATTTTGTTGATATTTAACTAAATTAAGACTGTGTAACTTATAAATTTGTAGAGAGTTAAGTGCTATGGGTTCATCAGATTGAACTACTCTAGCAAAAGCAGAACTTAGTTCGGGAGACTGATTTAAAATATTAGATAAACGACGTAAAGAATTGCTATAAATTCCAGTCTCTGAAACCGCATTTTGTAATAATTTTTCTAGAGGAATATTTTGATTTTTCACATGATACATGGCTAATCTTACTAAATAAGGATGACCACCCACTAAATCCATTAACTGACTAATTTCAAACTTATCCCATTTTAACTGATACAAATTAGCTAAAATTTTAACTTGTTTATCATCAAATTCTTCTAATAAAATGGGAACTCCTGCATTAAAAGGCGATTGATTAATATCTAAAGGAATATATACCTCAGTCGAATGTGCTAGTACCAACTTTAATCTTGACCAACAATGATAAGTTTTTCCTTTTTCATGCCAGCTTCGTAACATTCCCAAAAAATCTTCAATCACTTCTTCATAAGCAAATAATCTGTCAATATTATCTACAGCTAAGACAATTTCTTTAGTTATTTCCGCTAAAATATACTCCTCAAAATAAACCGTACAGTTATCATTACTTCCCAGAATATCTGTATCCCAATAATCATTTACTTTATTAGCTAATTTCAACTGACGGGAAACCATAGCGCATAACCAACGCAATAGTTTATCTAAATTTTGAACAATAGATCGCTCGACGCTATCAAAATCTAGATATATTGTTTTGTAGTCAGAATTACGCCCTTGTTCGAGAATACGATTAACTAAAGAAGTTTTTCCCATCCATTTTGCACCTTTAATTCTAATTAAAGAGCCTGGTTTAACAATTGTTTCATAACAAACAGATTCACATCGCGATCTCTTAACATAAAAGGGAGAGCCTAGAGCAACCGATCCTTCAGGAAAAGCTAAATTTTTTGTAGTTAAAGATTCTGATATTTGAGTCTGATATTGTATAAGGTTGACTTGAGTGTGTTTACACCACTTTCTTTGTAAAGCTCCTTTAAAATTTTTCTTAGATACCTTTTCCTGTAAAGCTGTCGAAAGATTATTCCAAAACTTATTCCCTATATCTTTGCTAAGATAACTACTAGAATAACCTTCAGTTTCGGCAATTTCTTCATAGGTTTTATTATCCCAAGCTCCGCGCAAAATTATAATTTCTAGATCGCTGAGATGTTTTCCTGTTTGCTTAAAGAT
>NZ_LR214287.1 GCF_900659865.1 Hyella patelloides LEGE 07179 | reverse complement strand
TAAATATCAGAGTAAAATAGGATGCCTGGATATTGCCCTTCTGGTTCGGGTGCAGCAACATAAACTCGCATTAAACTGTCATCGACGATTATTCCGATATTAGACTTGCTAATTTGCACTCTAGGGATTTCCTCTAACTTCATCTCAAGAAGTTTATCAAATAAATAATCGAAATGGACTCCATTGTTCCTCTTCTTTTATATCGGGGTCACGAATATAGTCAATACAGTAATTATCATTCACCCCCTCTGGATGAATACCACAAACTTTAGAGTTGCTACGTGCATCAAGAGAGCAGCGATTACACAAAGTAATTTTTGGCATGACAATATTATCAATACTGTTTCTAGTTTGCCTGATTCAGACGATTACAGCACAATTTACCCATTTGGGTAAATTTAGGACTACTATAGTACTTGTTTACTTTCGTACTGATATTTTATATATGTGACTAGAATATGGAGTCTAGAGCGATCGCTCTAGAAACAAGTTAAGCAGCAACTCAGATATACGAGGTTGAGAGAAAGACTAAGGAGGTAGAATTTTTTTAAGATCAATGCCATTAAACGAGAAAACAACAGGAGAAAAATACTTTTGTTGTTTGTTTATATTTTTGGAGCTAGTCTTACTTCTTGTAGTCCACAGCCACAAGTTATCTCCGTAACTTGTCAGGTACTTGAAACTACGACAGTTGTTGACAGTAGTGATTTTTTAGGTCGTGTAAAAGCTAAGACGCAAGCAACTATCGTCACCGAAAATGAAGGAACAATTAGTCAGATTTTAGTCAAACCTGGAGAAAGTGTAATTGCTGGTACTTCCCTTTTTTTGCTAGATAATAACAGTCAAATTAAAGCACCTGTTTCGGGAATAGTTAGTAATATTTCAGTCAATCGGGGAGAATTTATAACTAAAGGTCAAGCTTTAACTAAAGTTGTTGATAACCAAACTTTAGAACTTAACATTGGTGTTCCAGTTGAACGGTCATCCCAATTAAAAATGGGACTTCCTGTAGAAATTATTGACTCTTCAGGAAATGTTAGTTTAAAGAGTCAAATTAACTTTATTTCTCCCGAAGCCAATCAACAACAGATTCTAGCTAAAGCCACCGTCCGTAATAACGGAAATTTTCGAGATAACCAGTCTGTTTTAGCCAGAGTCATTTGGCAAGAAAAACCAGGAACATCAGTTCCAACTACTGCTATCTCAAGGATAGGAGGGAAAAATTTAGTTTTTGTGGCCACAAAACAAAAATCTGGTGCAGAAGAAAAGACCCTAGTAGCAAAGCAAAGAGTAGTTGTTTTAGGCAATCTTCAGGGAGAAACATATCAAATAATTTCTGGTTTAGAACCAGGAGAAGAAATAGTAGTATCCGATATTCGGAATCTTTTTGATGATGTTCTTATAAAATGTCGCGATAAACACTTAGAGAGTATAGTAGAGGCAAGAAAATTCACACTTTTATGGGGTCAGTAAAACAATAATTCAAAGCTGGGAAAATGAACCTGAAATGACTTGTGAGTCCGATTGTTAGGGGTCGACCAGAGAATCGCTTCTCTAGCCTCCCATCCAAAACGTAGCGTGCCACTTTCACGGCACTACGCTCCTCCTGGCTTTTCGGTACTCTGTTTTCCTTCTGTAAACCACAGTAA
>NZ_LR214286.1 GCF_900659865.1 Hyella patelloides LEGE 07179 | reverse complement strand
CTCGGACTTGGTATTCACTTAGTCCTAACCACCCCTTAGCTTCACGGGTTGAAAACTTCTACCCAGTTTCTTTGAGAATAAGTTTCAACTATCCATTGCTCTGTTACTTTTTCTCCTTCAACATTTGTTATCAAGTAGTCAACTCGCGCGTTCCTTAGCGGAGGCAACCTCCGCAGGGTCGCTCGTCAATATCTTCAGCATCTTCAAAGGCTGGCGCGCTCATGACGATAGCTATTTTTCTTTGACCAATGAGTTTAGATATTTCTACTTCAATAATTGCTACCCATACTGTTCTGGGTTTTTCTCCTGGTATTTGAATTTCCTTGAATTCCTCATCCGATATCCATTGGGCGTATTCATCTATTCTTATTGAGTCGGTTTTTCCTGATTTATCTTTAAATAAAATATTGCGATTTTTAGCGATTCCTCTTACATATTTTAATTTCCTTTCTTCTAACTCTTTTAAAAAAGATGCGTTGTTACCATAAGATGAATCTATTAAAACTATTCCTGGTCTATATCCTCGTCTCAAACTTTTATCAATTAATTCCCAAGCTAAGGTGGTTTTTTTCTTAAACTCTGGGTCTTTTTTTCCTTCTGCTAATGAATCGCCATGCTGGTATAATTCTATGTCTAACGGCAAGCTTTTTTTGCCATCATAAAGATGAGTTGTTACCACTACATTTCCATTATCTGTTTTCCCAATTTCCCCGATATACTGTCGTCCTACTCCTGCGGTAAAATTGCGCACCGCCCGCGCTGAGGTCTCCTCAGCGTATAGGACGGAGCAAGCAGCCACTTTTTCTATGCCCCGAATCATCAACAATTAGACTAAACCCTCTACTGATTCTGGTTTGGCTGCATTTGTTCATTACTTCTAAACGACGCTCATTCATCTTCTCCGCCGACCAGGTTGCTTCCGTTAAAAAATGGTGTAATTTGTGATATGTGACTTCTACCGCATCTCTAGCCATCTGAGACACATTTTTTCTCTCACTTTCTCCCAATAATCCTCCTACATAGTGTCTAAACTCCCTTGTCTTGGTGCGCGACGGCGAAGCCGAGTCCTTTAGGGCGTTCCTTGGCTGAGGAAACCTCAGCAGGGTCGCACCGCTTTTTGGGCTTTAGTTCTTAATAAATCATCAAACTTTTTACACCATCGCTTCGTTGCAGGGAGGCATAGCTGCGGGAGTAGTTTCTTTCATGATGGCGATCGCCTATGATAAGAACGTGAAACTTAACTATCAAAAGCAGTATATCTTATTTTGCTTGTACTAATTGTTTAAGTACCGCTAAGACTAATTTCCTTTGATGGGAAAAAGCCGACACACAGTTGATAAAGTTTTGTTTTGCATTGTCGTAATTGGTCACAGTATTTTTGAGGCTCTTTCCATCAACAGAGATCCATTCGGATTCTGGAATTAAACTATATTTTTGACTCCATTGATTAAAAACGAGTTGTAGCTCTTCGTAATTTAAATCCACCATGACTCTTCTAATTACTGAATAAGAAGGAACTCTCGCTTTAGGAATTTGAAGTCTCTTAATCAATTCTCTTCGGTGGCGTTCGACAAATCTCCCTAATTGCCGATAACCCCAATAACCACTCATCATCCCCATAATTATGATTAGAAGCACCAACCATAGAGGATGACGAAGAC
>NZ_LR214285.1 GCF_900659865.1 Hyella patelloides LEGE 07179 | reverse complement strand
ATAATTAAATAATTTCTTAAATAGCTGTTGCTTAATTACTATTTATTTTGTCCTGGTCAATTTTTCTTTATGACTGGATTTTTAGGTTCTCTCACCGAATTTTCTCACAATTTAGCCTAATTTTTGGCTTTCCAATATCTCAAATTTCTATTATTAGAAAAAATCTTCAACTTTTAAGCTTTAAATTGGCTTTCAACTTAATTTGTGAGAAAAGTGGGTAATGAGTTGCTCTCCCTACAAACAAATTTCTAATTCTTATCATGACACAAACTCAACTTCTTACAACAGCATTACCTACATCTTGTTCTGGTTGTCCCCAATTTAACGATTACCAAGACAGTAGAAGTAGAGGATGGTGTTCTCTTTTTAACAGCGTCTCCTTCAAACACCATCCTTTTACTCGCGATTGTCAGTTAAACTTTCCTGACGAAGAAGATATTTTACGCTCTGAACACGAAGTAGGAAGCCTAGTTAAGCTCATCGACTCAGCGTTAGACCATACTCAATGGTCAACTTTCATCGTCGTCGGCAAAAAGTACAATCCAAATCGCTATCGAAATACAGAAACCTTTCTCAATCAGACTGATTGGTATTATCGACTAGCCACTACAGAGCAAGCCCTCCTCA
This sequence comes from Hyella patelloides LEGE 07179, assembly GCF_900659865.1. GTDB lineage: Bacteria > Cyanobacteriota > Cyanobacteriia > Cyanobacteriales > Xenococcaceae > Hyella > Hyella patelloides. The sequence continues at coordinate 1,050 of NZ_LR214285.1, read as the reverse complement.
GCCAAATATGGGTAGCAGAAGATGAAATCTGCCACTACGACCAATCCCACATTATCAATCCTCAAGGTGAATTTTAGACCACTGAATTTATAGCCAATCTCGCCCAAGAATTACTTGATTGGCTTTTCTCTACTTCTGTTTAAGCACTACCATCCCATAACACCATGACTCAAGATAATCATCAACCAAAAATCCTTCTCGAAACCGAATTGGAACTTCTTATTTTCAAACGTCTCTTGGAAAAGAATCCAGAGCTAGCAACAGAAAAGGCTTTAGGCATCTATGAAGATTTCCTCAATCTCTCCAGAGAAACCAAATTTCTCGAAAGAATTTGTGAGAGTCTTCTTGCTGATAATAGAAGCCTTCTTGCTGATAATCAAAGGCTGAGGAATGAGCTAATAGAAATCTCATCTCCTAAAACTGTCGAGCTACCATCTTTCCTCAACTCTCGTCGCCATTAATTCCAATCCTCTTCACCAAGTAATACATCATGAGTACATACATAGTATTAATTTACGTTAAGCCCTTAACCTCGACACCAGAGACTCTGCCTGAAATTATGGCTTTTCAAGAAAGAGAAGCTCTCTACCATTTAGCAGGAGAAGAACAAATGGCTGACCAATTAAAAGTGGCTCTTCCAGAAATCCAAAAGAATAATCCTCAATTGATTAGGTTCAAATTAGAGATTAAAGAAGGGGATGAAATTGATGCTAATTCCTATCAAGATTTTTTGAATTTAATCAAAAATTGCATTTAACATAATTAATTTTCTTAAATTCAAGCATTAACCAAAGTTAGTCGCCTACCCCTCAACATCTCATTAACATTCACTCCATTCTCAAGAAGATGAAAAATATCTCTCAACAACCAGACAATTTCTTCCCACTTTCCCTCAAGGACAAAGTTAGAGTCATCGACCCCGACGAAACCCCCTCTGAATGTGCCGTTTTTCAAATTGCATCCATCGAAAATAACCGCCTGGCATTAACTACCTTAGACAAACAAACAACCTACGAACCTTTTTGGGTTAAACGCCAAGATGTTCGGCTT
>NZ_LR214284.1 GCF_900659865.1 Hyella patelloides LEGE 07179 | reverse complement strand
AAAAATCACGAAGAAATTAAATTTTTCTGCGGAATGTGAGGTTTAGCTAAACCTACTTTTTTAGCAATAATTAATTGAGTATCTAATTCTCTTAAACTGCCAAGAGCAATCTGAAGATAACGAACATATTCATTTTTAGACGTTCTTCCATAACCTTCGGCTATATTTGATGGTACGGATACTGCTGCTCGTCTAATTTGATTAGTTAGCCCGTATAATTCTGATTGTGAAAAATGCTTGGGAACGTTGATAACAAATAACGCAAATTTCTACACCACGTTTCCAGATAAATTGTTCTCTATGGCTCATTTTTTTGGGGAAGTTTGAAGAAAGAAGTTTGATGTATTTGTATTATACCTTCTTCCTTCTTCCTTCTTCCTTCTTCCTTACAATCCCCGTCCGTTTACGGCGGGGCATTGTGAATGTACTTCAGCCGTTAAGCTTGGTGACACTAACGAACCGCACATAAAATTTTAATTTGAAGGCTAAATTAAGGAAAATTTTCCTAAAGTTCACTTTTTAATACCATTTGCTTCTAATAAGATTCTCATAAAGGAACTTTATTATTCAAACTACAAATTTTATGTATGAGCCATGATTAGCAAAAATAAGCTTAAAAAAAGTGAAGACGTGAACCTGCCCTTCGAGAGCAGTGCTTGTATAGTCCGTCAATCAGATAAGATTTTGACTTCGCTTGACCCCAAAAGCGATGATTTTAACTTTGAACTTTGGGCTAAAGAAGTTCGCCAGCAAATGCTGAATGCTCTTCAGGAACGAGCAAGTTCTAGTTGAAGTAAATTGCAATCGCGCTTTGTGTTCAAAAGATATTTGAGGCTCAGCAGCCCCTTAAAGTTTGGATAGCATCTTTTCCTACTTGCACCGCAGCATTTGAAGTACAGTAAAATTCGTAGGGGTCGTAGAAGCTGAAATAATTGAAAAAGATGGAATATTGCCAACAATTGATATTAGTATAAAATACGCATAATAAACAGCCATCAAGATAAATTAGATGTTCAATTTTCATAGTTGTTTGTTTACTTATTTGAAGAAAATGTTACTTTTAACAGTTTAAATCAACCTTTTTTATTGAGAAAACTCAGCTTCAAAAGTTCGGTTTCTCAACTATTATTAGGTTGTTTGAGTTTAATTAGATAATGGTCGATCGCTAATTAATCTGTAAAACTACAAGTAGCATACCAAAGCAATATGAAAAGAAAATTAATTTTTGGGGTTGGTATTTATTGTTTCCAATAAGAAATATCGAAATAGATAAATAGCTTGTGAACTATGAGCAGACACCAAGAAGCAAAATATTATTTTCTTTAAACATTCATAGCTTCTGACTTCGACAAATAAGTCTTTGTCGCACTTACAATATTCATCAATTACTGGTACTGTAAGTTGTGCATCTCTAGCCAAATGTTTGAGGATTTGTAACTCTACATCCATTACTCTCTATAGTTTATAGTTTGTAGAGCTTTAATCTTTTTCCTCCTTCATTCTAGTACTCGAAGATTGACAGAAAAGGGATAACTGATGACTGCTTACTGATAATGGCGATCGCATTTTCGGCTAATTATAATTCCATGTCAAGCTGTTATGCATTACTATCTTGTAAGCTCGTCAAGTAAAACAACGTCAGTTCCGACTAAGTAGGGTTTGCTGAAAAAGTAAGCGAAAAAA
>NZ_LR214283.1 GCF_900659865.1 Hyella patelloides LEGE 07179 | reverse complement strand
GGGACAACCCTTGGGACAACCCTTGGGACAACCCTTGGGACAACCATAGAAGCCAAGCCAGGTCTGGGTTGGGACAACCTGGACAACTATCAGAGGATTCATTTAAAAGAAAATTATTTGACACCTCAAAGAGTTATGTGACAATTCCGTAATTGTCACATAAAGGTGAGAGGTTATGCAAGGTTTTCCTCTTGTTTAGAAAAAGGTTGTCCCAGTTGTCCCTATCCATATCTAGTAAGGGTTTGGCGGTTGTCCCCCAGGTTGTCCCCCAGGTTGTCCTGTGGGTTGTCCCCTCTTTTTAGAAGCTCAAATTCTATCATCTGTGTTGATTTTTGAAAAATAATATTTCTCACTTTTCTGTTAGTCAATGGTCATTGGTGACAAGTTAAGCCTAAAAGCTATTTGTCAAGAGGGAAAAGGAGATAAGTCAAGGGGTGGTTTACCTCGTTTTGGACGAGTGGATTTGACTATGCCTAAGTCTCGATTTTTAGGGTCAGTTAAATAGGCAATAATGTCAGTGGCAAAACCTTGATTTAAGGCTTGGGTAAAGTGATAAATGCCACGAAAAACCATTTCCACAGAAATGGAATTCATAGGTAGGGTTAACTCGTCGGCAACTTCATCAGATAAATCGATGAGAACAGCATATAAAAGCCATGTAGCCCAAAGCTGAAGTTTAATACCATTAATCGAACCAGTCCAAAGATAACTCAAGCCCAACAAGCGTTTGAGTAGAAGAAAGCTGTCTTCGATGCGCCAACGACGGGAGTAAAGCTCGGCTACCACATAGGGAGGTAGAACTTCAGGCTTCAAGACTGAAGTTAAGTACCGATACCAAGATGAACCGTGACGAATTTCAACTAAACGCAGATCGAGAATCGGATTGCCCTGATAACCAGTCCCTAGTTGAATTAAGGTATCTCGATGAGTAGAAGATTGACTCAAAATCAAAATTGATTGATACTGGGCGTTGGTTTTAAGTCTGGTAACAAAATCTGATTGGGCTAAAATCAGTTGCTCAAATAAGTTATAGTTCCAAAATCCGCGATCAAGCAGTAATAATGTTTTTGGCGTAATTAGTTCTAATAATTGAGGCAAGAAATTGCTTTCATGAGCGTACGGACGTTCGTTAAACCAAGTTTGAACTGGATAACGAGTCTTCAGGTCTACAATCGCGCAAATTCTCCCCCCTAATTTACCTAATTTTGAAGTCTCAAGACTTTTGAGCTTCCGAAATATTGCCTCTAATGTCGAAGCATCGACAATCCACAATTGTTTAAAGTATCTCTCGGCATAAGCCACACTTAGAGGAAGAGGACGCTGTTGTCTTTGATGCCATCTTTGGTTGAGTAGAACTAATAAATCATTCAAAACGCGCTCGAACATAGAAGCGGGAAAAGTCAAAAGCCTTTGAGATAATGCTTGTTGAGAAACTTTAGTTGCTTTTGCCCACAGTAAATCTTCTCTGGCTAACATTCGATTTAATTCTCTGGTTGATGGCACTTGTCGCCAAACAAGAGTCAATACTGCTGCCAGCATTAATGGCAAACTCAAAATTCTAGCTCGCATTCCTAAAGAGCGATAGTACGCTAACTGCTGATAGACACAAGGTTTAACCAAATCATCTAGCTGTTGAGAAATTACCTTGTTATCTACATTGGGATGAGTTCTATTGCGAGCATGATCTCTAATACTTTTT
>NZ_LR214282.1 GCF_900659865.1 Hyella patelloides LEGE 07179 | reverse complement strand
AACCTTCCCCAACACCAAACGCTATAACAGTCTTTTTAACGGACACCGCTTACCTTTACAACAAGGTTCGTGCCTCCTCGATCTAGATTACACTCCAGTAAGCGATCTCCTAGAAGACTTCCTTGACGCTGCGGATTGGTCGGCAGCAGGTAACGATGTAGACCTTTTAGAAAGCAGACTGAACGAAGCCTACGAGTGGTTTAAAACCAAGAAAAATCAACAACGCATTTACAACCCAACCCCTGAAGATAAAGACTTTCTCGAACAAGTAGATTATGCCCAAAGAGAAATCAAAGAAGGATTCCTCAATCACATCCGCATCCGCATAGAACAGGGTTTTAGTGGAGAACACGAAACCAACGAACTGCTACTCACCATAGGCAAACTAGCAAGGCTACTTCATGGTTTATCGGGAAATAAATTAATCCAATACATCAGAGAAACAATCTTTACTTGCCCTGGATACGCCAAATATTGCCGTCACAAACGGGAAATACACCGTAGATGTGAAGAAGTAGCGAGGTTTTCCGAAAAACAATGGTATCCCTATCGCTCCCGTCTGCCCCAGGACAGACCCACCTACAAATACATCAAAGATGCCCTTACCAACAAAACCAACCTCAATCAAGAAAGACAGCATAACGCCTCTTCTCGCGTAGAGATGGCAGTAGACCATATCGAACGAGAAGAAGGAGGACTACCCAAAAAAGTAGGGGAATGTAAACTACTAATTCGCAATATTACCAAAAAACTATTTGGGATTAGCGTCAGCGATGCCACCCTCACCAAACCTGAAAATCTTCCCTTATGGCATCCCAAACATAGAAAAGCAGAGCCAAACCCAAAACCAACAGCACCACCACAAACAGAACCCCAGCATCCAGCAGAAGAAGAGGTAATAGTAACATCCGTAGCAGAAGAGGTTAAAGAGCAGGAGACAACAGAAACACCAACACCAGTTCAAGAGGAGTCGTGGGCTGAAGTAAGTCCAGACCCTTGGGTATCGAGTGAAGCAGCCCCATCATCTAGTTCGCCAAATAATACAGTCGAACAAAATAATGACTGCGAGGGATGCTCTCTAACCGAGAGCATATCCAAACAAGAAAGTGTTGACCTGGAAATATCAAACGCTATTGATATACCACAAGAGGATAGCGAGCCAAATGTCATACAAGAAGCACTACATACAAAACAGCCTCAGAGCAAAGAACACAAAGCTTATGCCACACCTTGCCATGTAATATGCCAAAATGACCAAAATCAAAAAACGCCCAAATGTATACTCAGCCTTGTTCACACAATTTTATGCCACACCTTGCCCTTAATGAAGGGTACGTTGCCTTTTTTCCTAGTTGAATTTATTTACCAGTTATTGCAAAGAACTTATTTTAGTTTTTTAATGGGAACACCGAGATTAGAACTTTCTTATCAAGGCTATCGAGAATATGCTGCTAGAGGTTTAATTACACGACAAGGACAGCAACAAGCAAAAGTAGAATTAATCCCAATTCATACAGAAGTGGAAGTTTTAAGAGAGGATTATCATTCATTTTGCTATCGAGATAATCCCAAGCAGCTTCTAGTTTATATTAAACCTCTAGAGAATGCTGAAGATTGGTTAAATGGAATTTCTGTACTTGTCGAAAATTTAGTTCCTCTTCGCATCAGAGATCAAATTTCTTTGAACAATCAAAAATTAGAAAAAC
>NZ_LR214281.1 GCF_900659865.1 Hyella patelloides LEGE 07179 | reverse complement strand
TCTGGAAGAGACCTATTACCACCGTCTCGACCCGGCGACCGGCTTCGGCATCCAGCGCGTCTTCACCGAGGACGGCAGCCTCGACGAGACGATGGCGGTCGCGGACGGCGACGTCGTTCTGGTGCCGGATGGGGCAGAACATTGTCTTACAAGGCAATAGTGAAATTGTGGCTGATGCTGTGGAGGGAGATGGGGGAAACATCAATATTACTACTCAAGGTTTCTTTGTCTCTGCTGATAGCGATATTAGTGCTAGTTCTCAGTTTGGCTTAGATGGTAACGTGCGGGTAGAAACTATCAATGGCGATCGCAATCTCGAATTAGCTATCCTACCCACAAATCTGATTAATGTCAAGGAAACAATTACTGTCGGTTGCAATAGTCGAAATAATTTTGCCCTTGCAGGTAAAGGAGGATTGCCCCAAAACCCCAGCGAACAATTAAGAGGAGAAACCGTTTGGCAAGATTTAAGATTAGTGGAGATGGATTCTAAGAGATCAAGAGAAAGCAAGAACAAAAGAGTTCAAAGACCTTATCAGCCAATTGTGGAAGCTCAAGCCTGGAAAATAAATCATTCTGGTAATATTGAGTTAATTGCTCTCAATTCTGCTAGTGTGGCTCTCGACCATGATGCTGGTTGTCCTTCCCTTGATTAAATTTTATCTTCTGGATATCACAACCAATTCCCCAGTAATAGGAGAGCGAATTAAGCGATCCCCCTGACTTTTTTTGCTCTCTCAGGTTGAGTTGTTAATTAATCTTTTTCTACCCAAAGTTTTCAATTTTCCTTGAGCATCAGTTTCAAATCTCAGATCGGGATTTTCACGACATAATTATTCCAACTCGCGATCGCTTTTTTTTAATAGTCTCTTAACTCTTTGTAAGTTATTGCTTCATAAGTCGCTTTATTAATAGGTAGTCAGTTTCTCTATTTGAGTTTATTTCAATCTCTATTTCGGCTTTATTTTTCCCATAAAACAATCCCTAAATTCTATACATGAAAGCACTGTTGAGAAAGGCGATCGCATTGCTATAAGTATCATTTATAATATAAACATCTCTTCGGTGTCCGACTTTTGTAATTACAATCAGCAAAAACTTATCTTGTATTTTGTATATGATTCTGTAATCACCTGTTCTAACTCGATACAAATTTTCCGTTGCCGATAATTTAACTACTCCTACGGGACGAGGTTCTAGTGCTAAAAGTTCGATTATTTCAATAATTTTTCTTTGTATATTCTTTGGCAATTTTTTAATTGTTCGTTAGGCTGCTGGAGTAATTTCTATCTCATAAGTCATAATTTACAAGCCCAGTTCTTTTTTAAAATCTTCTAAAGAGATAGTTCCTTTTTCTTTAGCTTCTATCAAAGCTTGTTGGCTATCTTCTATATCTTCCCGATCTTCTATAGCTTCTCGTGTTTGTTTGACTTTTAAAAATCTGACAAAATCTAGAATTTCGTTAAGTAATGGCTCTGGGGTTGCTTCTAACTCTTGAATTATTAAATCTTTTGTATTCATTTGTATTTATCTGTGTTTATCTGTGTAGAGGGGTCCAATAAACTATTACAAAGTAGGACAGGCGGGACGCGCATACCCCCAATTTTAGGGTCTAATATAGTATAAAAGTATTATTTGGGGGTATTTTGTCCGCCAAAGGGGAAAAATTATCGCCTCAGCGCAAGGGGGCTTGTATTTTTATTAATCTGTTTACCCACTA
>NZ_LR214280.1 GCF_900659865.1 Hyella patelloides LEGE 07179 | reverse complement strand
ACTTTGTTTTAATGAGTCAATTAGTGAATATTGAAGTTCAAACAATTAATCATTTAGGAATAATAGCTGGAATAATAGATGAAATAGGAATAGTAGAAATCATAAATGAACAGTTAGGTATTAAACCTCAAGAAAAGTTAAATAGCGGAATAATTGTTAAAAGTATAATTTTAAATGCCATGGGCTTTGTTTCCAGACCATTATCTTTATTTCCGCAATTTTTTAACGATAAAGCGACGGAACATCTCTGAGGAGAGGGAATTTATCCAGAGTATTTTAATGACGATAAAATTGGTAGAGTTAGGGATAAACTCTACCAAATAGGATTGAATGAAATATTTTTAGCAATTGCTTTAACAGCCTGCAAAAAATATGGAGTCGAGCATAAATATTCACATTTAGACTCCACATCGATCTCTTGAGAAGGAGATTATGAAATCTGTCAAACTGTAACGCCAGAAAATTTAGAACCTATACCTATAAAAATAGTTCATGGATATTCAAAAGATAAAAGACCAGATTGTTATTGCAATTTTTAATTAATTTGATAGCAAGTGGAGATGGAGGAGTACCACTATTTTTAGAATGTGGCAATGGTAATGATAACGATCAAGCCAAATTTGCTCGACTATTATCTAATTTTAAAAAACAAGTAAATTTCGACAGTATATTTGTGGCAGATAGCGCACTTTATACCGCAGATAACTTATTGGTGATCGAGCATTTAAAATGGATAACTAGAGTCCCACTATCAATTAAAGCTGCTCAATTATATGTAAGAGAAATTCCAGATTCCGAATTGATTAAAACAGATATAGAAGGCTATAAAGCCGTTGAGAAAGAAAGTAATTATGGGGGGATAAAACAAAAATGGATAATAATAGAAAGTAAAGCCAGAAAAGAAGCCGATTTAAAACAGTTAGCGAAAAAGATTCTTAAAAATGAAGAAAAAGCTAATGTGTTACTCACTTCTTTATCCCAGAGAAAATCTGAAAATAGAACTGAAATAAAAGCGGTATTTGAGTGCGAACAGAAAAAGCTTAAATATCATAGTTTAGTCTTGAAAGATGTTTCAAAAACAACCGATAAAAAAAACAAGAAGAAAGTTTATAAAGCTACGATAGTTTTAGAAAAAAAATCTGATAAAATAGAATCAGAAAAGAAAAAAGCTGGTCGGTTTATCTTAGCCACTAACGTTTTAAAGAATTTAAGTCCCTCTGAGATTCTTACGGCATATAAAGGACAACAATCTTGTGAACGAGGATTTAGATTTCTCAAAGATCCTTTATTTTTTGCGGATTCAGTTTTTCTAAAATATCCGTCAAGAGTGGAAACTCTGGCGATGCTCATGGGTCTATCTTTACTCATTTATAGTATTGGACAAAGACAGCTTAGAGCCAACCTAAAACAGAACAATACAGGGGTTAAAAATCAATTAGGTTCATTAACAGATAGACCCACACTCCGTTGGATATTTCAATGCTTTCAAGGCATTCATTTAGTTGTTTTAAATGGGGTCAAGCAAATTGTAAACTTGACTGATTCTCGGTCTGAAACTCTTAATTACTTCTCCAAGCATTGCCAAAAATATTATATTTTATCTGGTTAATTAATCGCTATTTTTTTCAAAATTTTTAGCTGACATCAAATTTTTTAGGTACTTTCAAATATTATTATTTTTTCGAGTCAAGCTATTCTCAATAAGCTACTTTTAATGATAAAAGTTTGTGGTTTTGATCCAGGTTGAGGATTTTATTCTGAAAGAAGCTAACCAA
>NZ_LR214279.1 GCF_900659865.1 Hyella patelloides LEGE 07179 | reverse complement strand
CCTCCTCTATACGAATGGCACAAGAAGCACAACTCATGCCCCTGAGTTTGAGATTGGCACTCTCTAAATTTTTGGTAGAAGTTGAATTCATGATTGATAACTGAAGCGATGTATTTAAGTGGGATTGAAACCAGCCGATGTAATTACATCTCTTACAGATGCAAGAGATGCTTGGGTTTCGACTGTTACCTGCTTAGTTTTGGTATCTGCTTTGACTGAAGCCATTGAATCTAGATTGTGAATCGGGAGAAGTGATGGTTTTAGCGCAAGCACCATATGCGAAGCGGTATCCGTGATAGACAAGCCATATCAGGAACTTTTAGTTGTATGGTCATGATTTATGTTTAGTTTGTTTGGTTCTAAAATCAGCTTAAACTCTCTAGTTGGGTAGAGAGTCAAGTAGATTTATCTGGAAGTTACATTTCTTGTTTGAAGAAAGATTGTGTCTTCTGTAATAGCAATAGCTTACGGAGCGCACTACTAAGCATTAATCATCAAATTTCCCATCATGCCTAAATCTTCATGATCGAGAACATGACAGTGATAGACGGTTTTCCCTGCAAAATCGCGGAAGGGAATGCGAATGCGAACGGTTTCACCTCTTTTTACTAGCACTGTATCTCGCCAAGCCAGTAATGATTCTGGTGTTCCGTTACGACTAATAACTTGAAAAGCATTGCCGTGAATGTGAAAGGGATGATCCATCACTCCTGTATTGGCTAGTTCCCAATCTTCTACTGTATTTAGCTTGACTTGAGTATGAAGGCGATCTCCACTATAAGGTTCACCATTGATTAAAAAAGCCATTCCCACCGCAGGACTCATACCGTGATTGAGTTCAAACCATCTCACTGTCTGAGGTTCTGACAAGGCAGAGATAGATGTAAGTTTGGTTGGGAGAGGAAGAGATTCTACAACAGATTCGTAGTGAAGCGTCGCTAAAGCTATAGGTTCATCGCGGTCATTTCTGCCCATCATGCCTCCACCACCCATCATTCCACCACCCATCATGCCCATACTGCCTCGGTCATAGGGTAAATTGAGTAAGCGATATTGTCCCGATTCTTTGTCTCCCCTTATCAAAACATCGGCTCTTTGTCCTGGTGTTAGGAGTAATTCATTTACTTCTATTGGTTCGCTTAAGCTATTACCATCGGTGGCAATCTGATAAAAGGAATGATCTTCCAAAGCCAATCGGTAAAAACGGGAGGGGGAAGCATTGAGAATGCGTAAACGCAACAATCCGTTAGTAGGTAACGAGATATTAGGATTTACTCGACCATTTACAGCAATTACATTCCCTTCTCTTCCCATCATTAAGGACATATGCGCTGAGGATGAACGTCTTCCTCTATCATCAATAGAAAAGTCTTGCAGTACCATCCATTCTTCTTGGGCTGCTTTGATTTCAGGAATTTCATCTAACTCACCACGCACGATAAATAAACCTGCTAACCCACCAAATAGTTGTTCAGCAACCAAGCCGTGTAGATGAGGATGATACCAAAATGTTCCCGATGGATGATTGTCAGGGATTGGAAATTCGTAGGTTAGTTTTTTTCCTGGTTCAATTTTCAGGAAAACATTATCAGCATTACCTGTGAGCGGAATATGTAACCCGTGATAATGAATATTGGTGGGTTGCTCAAGGTTATTAGTAAAGTGAATGCGAACCTTGTCCCCTGGTTTGGCTTCTAAGCGAGGTGCAGGAATTTGTCCGTTATAGGTTAAGAGGTATGCCTGTCTGTCGCCTAAATTTACGGGACGTTCGCTGGCTTCTA
>NZ_LR214278.1 GCF_900659865.1 Hyella patelloides LEGE 07179 | reverse complement strand
TTTTTAAATTGAGCGAACCGTGAGTCATGAGTCGAATAATTTCTATATACTTACTAAGCAAATAATCATTAAATATTATTAAAAATTTTGACGGGAGGAAATGAGGGAAGCATTCCCAAGTCCGCGACTGAAAAGCGCGCTATCTTACAACATATCTTACAACAGTTCTCTGGGTCGGGAAACCCTCCTGCAAGGCTATTGCGCCCCGTCCGAGAGCGAGTGTTGACTAATTTTACTGTTTTATTAAGTAAATTCACTTATTGTTGCTGGTTAATCATTTAAATTATAAATAGTAACCAAAGAAAGTGTTAAATTCCACATAATATCTAATAGCAATAACTTATAGTAAAAAGATATAATACTTGCTCACTAATCTTGTTGAGATTAATAAATTAGTATCATTGCTCTGCTTATATTTGGAATTAAGTTGTTGTGCAACAAATTACTAGGACAATTCAAGTCTTACTAATAGAAGATAGTCTTACGGATGCTGTTCTTCTAGAAAGAGTTTTCGCAGGAATGGCTCATGCCAAATTTGATTTAAAACGGGTTGAAAAACTCAATAAAGGTATTAAAACTTTAAAAAAAGGCAATTTTGATATCGTACTTTTAGACTTATCTTTGCCTGATAGTTGGGGATTGGAATCTCTTAAAAAAATACAAAATGTCACAACAAAAGTTCCCATTATTGTTTTAACTGGTACTGATAATGATGAAGTGGCGATCGCTGCTTTGCGAGAAGGGGCGCAAGATTACCTAATTAAAGATAACAATATTAGTGGTGAAATATTTAGTAGCTTACTCAAAAGATCGATCGCTCACGCTATTGAAAGGAAACAAATTATGGAGCAGTTGCGCCATAGTGAAGCTCTTTATCGTGGTGTAATAGAAGATCAAACAGAATTTATTTGTCGCTTTCTTCCTTCAGGAAAAATTTCTTTTGTTAATCAAGCTTTTAGTCGCTATTTAGGGCAAACCTCTACAGAATTACTCACTCAAAATTTTTTCTTTTTGATCGCCAAAGAAGATACATCCTTAGTAAGACTCAGCATATCAAGTTTAAATAGAGAAATTCCCAACGCTATCGTTGAATTTAGAAGCAATCGACAACAAGAATTTTGTTGGCAACAGTGGAATGTTCGGGCTATCTTCCGAAAGCAAGAATTGGTTGAATATCAAGCGGTTGGTCAAGATATCAGCGATCGCAAACAAGCAGAAACTGAAAAAACACGTCTAATAGCTTCCCTTCATGAAAGTAAAGAAAGATTTCGCGTCGTTACTAATAGTGCGCCAGTTTTAATCTGGATGACAGATAACAAAGGTAAACTAACTTTTGTCAATCAATTTTGGCTCGACTTTACAGGAAAAAATTTAGAACAAGCTTTAACTGAAGATTGGATTATTAATGTCTATTTTGAGGATCGCCGAAACTGTCAGCTTACCTATCGTAATGCTCTCCAAAATCGGGAGTATTTTGCTTTAGAATATCGTTTTTTAGATCATCAGGGGGAATATCGCTGGATTTTTACGACAGGAGTCCCTAGATTTGATAGCAAAGGTCAATTTGCAGGTTTTGTTTGTTCGGGGATTGATATTTCAGAGCGGAAAAAAACAGAAAATTTATTAGCACAACAGGCAAAACGGAATTACATCCTGGCAGAAATTACCAAACATATCCATGAATCTTTAGAGTTAAATACTATTTTAGAAACTGCAACAGGGCGAAAATAGAAGGTTCGTGTCACCAGACGCAACCTCAAAAAAATTGTGATTATTTATACCATTTTT
>NZ_LR214277.1 GCF_900659865.1 Hyella patelloides LEGE 07179 | reverse complement strand
CACTTTTCCCAATGCTGGAGCATCTTCTCTATTACCAATACCAATATTGCTATTAATTCGACTGTCATCTGCTAGAAAAGTATTTGCAACGTTTAAGGTAATGTTTCCCGCGTCTCCGTCTCCTGCACTAGAATTGCTAATTAATCCTCGTGTTAAGAATAAATTACCTGTATTTATTTCGATGTCACCGCCGTTAGCTATTGAGCTTGCTGATACAGAAGCAAAAATGCCATTGCGAGGAGAACCTTCGTTGTTTTCTGCAATACCTGTATTATCTATTGTTACACTGTCTGCTGCTGTAATATTAATATTTCCTGCATTACCCTGTCCTAAAATGCTGTTGATGATAACTCCGCTACGAGACAAAAAAAGATTGTTGGTACTAATACTAATGTCTCCTGAATCACCATTTGCCCTAGCACTTATAATTTGACTAGGCAAAGTAGTTAATTCTGAAAAACCATCAATCACAATTGTATCTGCAACAGTAATATTAATATCTCCACTATCGGCTGTTCCCGCAACTAGGTTACCAATACTACCGCCATCAGTTAAAGTGAGATTTTGAGCTTGAATATTAATGCTTCCCACATCTCCAGTTGCTTCGGGATCAACAATTTGAGCAACTCCACTATTACTATTACCGCCATCGACAACAATATTTTCTGTAGCATTTAAGGTTATTTTGCCAATATTTCCTAGTCCTGAATTAATGCTGGTTATTTGACTACCATCAAATAAAGAAATATTGCGAGCATTAATCTCGATATCTCCTGCTTGAGATTCTAATGTTCCTAAGCCTTCCCCTATTCCTGCGAAAATTTCGCTGCCATCTACAATCTCTAAGTCATTGGCATTTACTCTAATAAAACCACCACCATCAGAAGTTACATCAATCAAAGTACCTTGAGTTAAAGATACATTTCCTCTAGCAACATCTTCAGGAAAAACTAAACTACCATTCTCGTCAAAGGTGATAATACCCTCAGAGGCTAATCCTCCTAATTCAATTCTTCCTCCTGGTGCAGAAATAAAACCTCTGTTAATACTTACGTTTCCACCGACTAAAGCTAAGTTTTGTCCTTGATTAACTGCTAAAAAAGAGAAAGATTGACCAGTACTATCGTCATTGATCGCAATATCACCAGGATTATCTCGAAAGCCTAAACCAATAGGTGCATTAACCGTAATCAAAGGGGGATTTTCTAAATCTGTCGCGCTGAATTCTCCATCAGGAAAAATGATACTATCAGCAGTGCTGCCATAAAATGAACCACCCAGTTGTAAACTAGCACCCTCACCAAAAACAATTCCTGCGGGGTTGATTAAAAATAAATTAGCTGCACCATTAGCACGAATTAAACCATCAATATTAGAAATATTACCCCCTGTAACACGAGAAAAAATATTAGCTATATCGCTAGCGTTGTTAAAAAATGCTTCACTTCCTGTAGGAATCGAAAACTCACCAAAGCTATGATACAGGTTACCGCCAGCACGGTTGCCATCATCGATGCGTACCCCCGCTTCTGTAGGAGTAACTGTGGTGGAAGTTGTGCCATCCCTGGTTATTTGAGCAGAAGCACTAAGAGGAAATAACAGTGGAAATAAGCAAAATACTGTTTTAGAGATAACTTTCATCTTTGAATAAACCTCAATGACATCGTGTGGTGAGATAGTATGATATTTTGTCTATCCAACGGAGCTATAGTAATAATTTCATTTAATTGAAAGCAAAGATGCTGACACTGATAATTATTGACCACAACTATAAGGATTTTCAGGAGTTCGAGGGGAGATATTTTGATGGGGAACG
>NZ_LR214276.1 GCF_900659865.1 Hyella patelloides LEGE 07179 | reverse complement strand
TAAACCTGCTTGATATATATCGTCGGCGGTAAATACTTCTTCTAAAGCGCAGATACCTCCTTTGGTTTTTTGGATATGGGTATCGATCCAAACTTTTTGGTTGTTAGCTTCTACTAACTTAATCCAACCTTTTCCTACAGATTCAGCAATAAACTGTCCACTCCAGTCTTGATTGAAGTGATACAGAGCAACACGATCGCATTTTAAAGTTTCTCGCAATTCATTGGTAGTGATGGCAAAGATTTCTTGACGATCTAAAGTTTTACTAATTTTTTGCACTATCTTGAGAGTCGTACGCTCTCTAGTGGCACTGCGTCTTAAGGCTTCTTCGGTTTGTTTTTGTTCGGTGATATCGGTGGAAATGGTACAGATTGCAAAGGGTTTACCCTTATTGTTGTAAAGAGGGGTTTTGATCGCAAGATAGGTACGGATACCTGTTGCGAGTTGTAAGATTTCTTCAAATTGCAAGGATGTTTCGGTTTCTAATACCTGATTGTCATTAGTTTCTAAAGCTTCAGCGATGGTATCAGGGAATAAATAGCGATCGCTTTTACCTAGTACGGCTGTTTCTTCGAGGTTTAGGAGTTCTAAAAATTGCGGATTAACCAGAATATAATTTCCTTGGAGATCTTTCAGAGAAACAATAGAGCTAGTATTATCGAGGATAGCTCTCAAACGCCGTTCGCTTTGTTGCATTGCCAAGGTGCGATCGTTTACTCTTTGTTCTAAGTCTTCATTAATGAAGCGTAATTCTCTTTCGGATTTTTCTAATGCTTGATAGGTTGCTTTGAGTTCTCGCTGAACTGTTTTCATTTCATTAACATCAACAAAGGTTAATACCACCCCATCTAAGCTTCTGTCTTCTTGGAGATAAGGATTAACTCGCATCAATAAGCATTCTTCCGTTTTCCCTAGTTGAACCTCTTTTTCTATCGGTTTTTGATTATCAAGGACTTCTTCTAGCAATTCAGTAAAATTATCACAGTCGAGATTATGGGTAATATGTCCTAATGGACGACCAATATCAGCTTCTACTAGATTAATTGCAACGGTGGCTGCGGGAGTAAATTTTCTAATTTTCAGTTCGCGATCTAAAAAGACTACCCCAATATTTGTGCTGCGGAGTAAGTTATCGATATCGTTATTTAATTCGGTCAATTCTGCGATTTTAGATTGATATTCGGAGTTTACCGTATATAATTCTTCGTTGACCGAGTGTAATTCTTCATTGGTACTCTGCAACTCTTCATTAGACGCAATCAACTCTTCGTTTGTCGCCTGTTGTTCTTCGTTAGTGGTTTCTAATTCCTCAATAACTGCTTGCAAATTCTCTCCAGTTTGTTGGAGTTCGTATTCTAACTCCATAATGCGTTGGGGTGCTTCTGTCTCGGCGCGAAATCTTTCTCCGTCAACAGATTGGGGACGATCTTCTTCTTGCACTACCACCATACAAAAGTCTTTGGCTAGCCGATCGCTTTCATGGTAGGTAACTTTTAGTTTGATCGAGAGGGATGGTTTGGTTTCCGAACCATTGACAATCGAAGTGTTGGCACTGGGGGAGTTATTTTCTTCGCTTAATTGAATTCCTCTATATGCTATAGGACGACGTTCTCTTTTAACGCGGTGTAAAGCGGTTGTTAAGGGTAACTGGAGGGGTGAAACTACCAATTTAGTAACATCTGTGGTAGTTCTCCCTGTATTAAATTTAATAATCTCTAGGGAGTTATTAAAAATGTGAAATAGTTGATTATCTTTATCCACCAGCAAACAAGTCGCCTTTTGTTCTGCGAGGAAACTACTAAAAGCCTCATTCAACAATGGTTCAAAACGAGGCTCTTGGGT
>NZ_LR214275.1 GCF_900659865.1 Hyella patelloides LEGE 07179 | reverse complement strand
TCGACAGTGAAACGTTATTGCGGCGAAGATACTTGGGGGGTAGCCCCCTGGGAAAATAGTTCAGTGCCAGGTTCTCTTCTTGATTCTGCTCTCAAACTCTCTTCTGTTTGAGAGCTTTTTGCTTTTTTGATGATATCTGCTCTCATACAGTAACCCTCTTCTGTCACTCTCCGAATTCAATTATTGATGAGTCGGGCGTTAATTTAGGTATGACCAGATTGAGGGGACGTGCAGTTCGTGGAGAAAGATTGTATGACAGTTGCCCTCGCAACCGAGGTTCAAATATCTCTTTGATTGGAGCATTGAGTTTAGATGGACTGATTGCCACTATGAGTTTACCTGTTCGTGTCAATACAGAAGTTTTTTTAACCTATGTTCAAGAAGTTCTATTACTTCAACTATGGGCAGGAGCTTTCGTAATTATGGACAATCTGCCTGTTCATAAAGCGGATGCGACCCCGGCGTCGCCGACAGTGCGCGATGCGTAGCGAGTCCTTTAACTCTCTTCTGTCACTCTAGGCAGAGGAGAGGTAAAACTCATCCCAACAATAGACTAAATATTTCAAGCAATCAAACTCATTTATTTTAGTGATTAGCCTCGGAAACCCAAATGAAAGTTGAGGAACAGGAAAAACTTGAAGCCATCTTAAAATGAGATTAAAACTAATAAAAGGTTGTAGAATTAACTGAAGATTATTTAAGGCATTTTTCCAGCCTTTTCCTGAATCCCATAGAGAATGTTGTTGATAGGAATCGTCAACCGAAGCAACAGAAGGATTAAAAGTTATATTGTGAAGACAAACCATTAAGTAAGCACACATGACTAACTCCCACCATTGTTGAATATCTGCGTAGTTTGTTAGTCGAAAATCTGCCCATCCCAACTCATTTTTACTATTTCTAAATCCTGGTTCGACATAGGCTCTTACTTTGTAAATTGCCCCTACTTCTTTGTATTTTAAGTTGGGAATTTTGGTCATTACGAACCAAGTTGAGTCATCGGGAACAGTTTCTTTATCGGTTGTTATTTGCCAGTATTGTATCGTTCTTCTTTTTCCAGAAATTATTTCTCTGATATATCGAGTTTCTTCTTTTCTATCCCATCTTAGCTCTTGAAAAGCTCTCCATTTATTGGCTCTTACTGCTTGCTCCGTCTTTACGCCGAGGACACCTCGGCGCAGGCGGTGCGCTTTTTGTCCTTTTGGTAGCCACACTCCATGATTACTGCGGATTGCAACGGCATATTCTATTCCTAACTCTCCGACTACACTGACAAAATTACTGTCACTTTCCCCATAGAGACTATCGGCTAATACTCTTTTAATCTTGAACCCCATTTCTTTGAGTTCTTTGACTAATTCTGCTCCCAATTCTGGTTTCGTTCTATATTTATCTCCTTCTTTTAATCTTTCTTTTGGCTTAAATATTTTAAACTTTAAAGGAAAGGTCATTCCTTCACAATACCCATAAGCATTGACTGACACTATCCCATTTTCTATTTTGCCGAAATTTCCAATATACTGTCTCTTGACATAATCAGTCTTTTTTCCTTTTTTCTGATCTCCTGTTTCATCTATCATCACCATAATTTCTCTTTCTTCTAAGATGGCTAAGATAATTTTTAATCTTCTTTTCTCTAAGTCTTCTGCTTGCCACGGTGATTGACTAATAAAATGATGCAGTCCTTGAGCATTGTCTAATCCTACCGCTTTGGCGATCACGCAGTGCCAGGCTCCGCCTGATCGCTGGAAAACTTTTCCTTTTAAGGTCACTTACAGCGGTTTGCAGGTTTATAAGGGACAGTAGCAGCAGTGGGCAAACCAGTTACGCAGATGTTGGGGATTCATTAAATCCATCGCTATTTTAATCAGGGTATCAACCCTTTTGGAAGTTCTGGGA
>NZ_LR214274.1 GCF_900659865.1 Hyella patelloides LEGE 07179 | reverse complement strand
GTGTTGAACAAATCTTTGGCTTCGTATCTTTCCCTCAATAAAAAGCGATTGATGCTATCGTGTGAGACATTTCCCAGTATTTCTGACAATCTATTACATCCCATTTGTTTGGGTTCTGACAATAAAAACAATGTGTAGTGTTCGAGATTGCATTGTGCGGTGGAAGGTTTGCTGATTTTCCTGATTGTTCGATACCTGTTTTTTTGATGTCTTCTACTTAAGAGTGCATTGTCTCATTATTCTGTCAATGCGTAAGTCCTAATAAATTACTTATGGGGGCGAACGATTGATTGTTCGCCCTTGCTATGTGTATTCTAACAAATGGAATAAACTACAACATCGTATAGCATTACTACATGAAGCCGTTGCCAACAAAAGAAAAGACTATCATTTCAAACTTGCTCATCAGTTGTGCCAAGAAGTAGGAATGGTATTTGTGGAAAATATTAACTTCAAATCATGGAGTAGAGGGTTGTTTTGTAAACAATCTCTAGATATGGGATTAGGACAATTCTGGGAAATCCTAGAGTATGTTTGCTCTCAAACCAATACTTTTTTCACGAAAGTAGATAAAGATTTCACAAGTCAAATATGTCCTGATTGTGGGATACACACTGGTAAAAAAACATTAGATATTAGAGTACATAAATGTTTTGAGTGTGGATATGAAAATGATAGAGATGTTGCTGCTGCTGAAGTTGTTAAAAACAGAGGACTAGAAATTGCGGTTGGTGCGCCCGTAAATTAAACTGCCCTGTAATTAAGTCGGGCTACGGTCGGGTTTCCCGACTATGTAGAACCGACTTGTTGGCGTTCTATCGGGGATACTTTGGTGTCTAGATGTGAGTCTATAAGGGAATCCCTTGGCGTAGCCGATGGGAGGTTCAAAATCGTGCTTTAGATAACACAGAAGTAGCAGAGTTATTTATGTCTTTTGATGAAGTAATTATGTAACGTTTTATAAAGTTATTCCCTTGAAAGTTTATTATTAAAAATAGGAGCAAATATTTTAATCAAGAGGATTTCAATTATGACTAATAAAGATTTTTTTCTCGATCCCGATGAAGCTCAAACTTTGGGCAATATTAACTATATGAGAAAGTCTACTAGAGTGAGACATACTTTTCCGAAGAACTTAAAAAATCCCAATGGTTTTGAAGTAGTTAAAGAGATCTCTTCTTTAGATGGAAATTCTAAGAATAACTTCCAACAAAGCAGCCCAGAAAGTTCTTTTTCCAGTCCCAAATCTCAACCTACTCAATTTAAGAGTAGTGTAAGTGATAGTAGTCCTAAATCTACTCCCAGTTCTAGCAATATGGATCTGTTCCGTAACATGGCGCGCAATATAGGGAAAAGATAAGATTTGATAATTTTGTTTGTTACATTAAAAGCGATCGCCTTAACTTAAAAGCGATCGCTTTATTTATAGGATTAATTACTTATTACCTACCTACTCAACTATACACTACGTTTACCTACGCCAACTGCAATCAGATGTGTGCGTACTAAATGTTCAAACTGATAGAGAAAAGCAGCAGATAATAAACGAATTAACATCAAGGGATTAATAAAGTTTTTCATTCCATACCACCAGTCTGTCATTTCCGACCAATAATAAGAAGGAGAAAAGAAAACAATTCCAATTACTGTACTAAAAATCATTACCAGAGCAATTATCAACCAGCCATACAAACCTTCCCACCAACTGAGCAAACCAGGAAACCAAATACTTTTTGGTGCAGACATTTCTGGAGTTTGAATATCGGGAAAAAATAAATCGAAACCAATGTGCAGTAAATTATGAAAAATGGCAATTATGAGAATGGGAGATAGTAAAAGCAAAAAATAAAGCACAATGAACCTATCCCACTAATATGATTTTGGTAATCCACATATGAATAGTTGCCAAAGTCAAAAAA
>NZ_LR214273.1 GCF_900659865.1 Hyella patelloides LEGE 07179 | reverse complement strand
TAAATTAATAGGCGTAGCAAGTGCAAGTATTCGAGAAATAAGAGTTAGAGTAAATAGTTTCATGCATTTGGATGATGAATACTTTCATTAACTCATGTTGTTTAGCTTAACCGAACAGTATTGTCTCGTCGATAGTTTTACTAGCCATCAAGCGATCGCCCGAATAAAATTCTATTTACCGTTGGGATGATCAATCAACACCTTTGAGGGTATCGAGTTTCTTCGTTAAAAAGCCCGAAAATACCGAGATTACCCGACGCTTGCGTTCTTTAATATTGACATTAATAGCCATACCAGATTCCAGAGCCATCGGTTGACCATTAACATCCATAAACTGCTGTTCTAGCTTAATTTTGGCAGGATAGCGAGCATAAGGATGCTGTTGGTCTGGTTCTAAAGCATCTGCCCCCACCCAGATTAACTTACCTGAAATAGCACCAAATTCACTAAAGTCAAACGAATCAACCCGCACATCTACATCCATCCCCAAACGGACAAAACCGCGATCTTTACTGGGAATATACACCTCAGCAATCAAAGCATCATCGGGGACAATTTCTAACAGTGGTTGCGTCGGTTGCGCTACAAAACCCTCGTGAGCTTTCAATTCAAAGATCGTTCCCCCTACAGGTGCTTTAAGCTGATGATATTTGAGATTTTGCTGTTGGGAAACAATTTGACTCTCGATTTCGGCAATTTGCTGGTCGTTTGCCATAACTTGTTTACCTAGCTGACTGTCAATTTCCGCTATCCGTTGTTGATTGGCTGCAATTTTAGTTTGTAAGTCGGAGTTAAAAGAAGCTACTGTATTAGTTAAATTAGCTCTAGCCTGAGAAATGGCACTTTCTAATCTGCCCCGTTCCTGATTGAAAGATTCAATTTCCCCCAATAGTGATGTTACCGAACTTTGGTGGGTATCCACTTCGATTTGACTGTTACCCGCTTCTTGTTGTTGACGGCTGTATTGAATTCGAGAAATCGCCCCCGCTTCTACCAAAGGAGCAATCTCAGAGGCGATCGCCCGTTCCGTAGTAAGATTACCCTTAGCAGTAGCCAATTGATTCTGAGCAGTAATTAATAACTCTCTCGCATTTGTCTGTTTGTTAGCTGTTTGTTGCAGTTGCCACTCAAGCTGTTTAATTTCTTGTTCCACCGACAGTATCCGAGAATTGCGTTCGGCTTGTAAGACTTGACCTCTTGCTTGCTGTTCGGAATTTAAAGCAGAATCAATAGAGCCAGCAATTAAAGCTTGATAGAGCTGATTTTCTTGAGCAATTGTCTGTTTATTTTGCAGCAAAAGGGCAAATTCTGGAGCTAAATCGATATTAGATGGTAAATTACCCTCTGAAATCGCCATTTGTTGACGATAAAAGTTATTTTCAGCAACTAATGATTGTTCAACCTGTTGCAAGGATTTAATCTGAGCTTCCACAGTAGTACGGTCAAACTGTAGTAGGATATCACCTTTGGCTACTCTTTCTCCATCTTCGACAAATACCTCTGCGACAACACCGCTCACGGAAGCTTGAATTTCTTTGACTGCATCTTTGGGTTCGAGTTTTCCTGCTGCGGGAATGACCTTTTCTATCTTGGCAATACTCGCCCAAGCAACAGTACAGGTAGTTAAACTGACCAATCCCCAAATTAGCGCACGCGACCATACTGAAGGCTGTTTAAAGAATACCGCAGGTTGAGGATTGAGAGTTAATTGTCTTTCGTCAATTAATGCCAGTTGGTTACTTGATGTAGCTGGGGTGGTTTTGAGGGTTAATTGTGGATTGTTCATGGTTAATACTCGCTAATTGCTAATTGTTCACTTTGTTTTAATGAGTCAATTAGTGAATATTGAAGTTCAAACAATTAATCATTTAGGAATAATAGCTGGAATAATAGATGAAATAGGAATAGTAGAAATCATAAATGAACAGTTAGGTATTAAACC
>NZ_LR214272.1 GCF_900659865.1 Hyella patelloides LEGE 07179 | reverse complement strand
CTTGGGTTTCCCTCAATGAGCAATATGCGCGATGCGAAGCGAGTCCTTTAGGGGAGCGGTATCCTTTAGGACTCGTTCAAGACAGTAATGTCACCCAAAATAATACGGTTCGTAGCTATAAGCTATAAGCTATAAGCTTTCTTGCTTTGAAATAATTTTAAATAACAGTATAGATTAGTAAAAACTTGTCTCAGCATTATGCATTCACCAACGCCCTAATTTTTAGATAGCCCTGAATTCAAGGTGGCAGAAATGATTAGGCAATGATAAAAGTTCATAACGCACTGGCGTATGAAGCTCATCGGCAAAATTCTCTGCTCTGCTTAACGTCTTTCTTCACTTCTTAGAACTTTGCTAGCAAGTGAAGAAAGATTATTCAAATCCTTCTAAATAGGAAGCGATATATTTTTGTCCCCTCTCAATGTAGTAAAGCGAAAAGAGAGTTTCATAATCCTGCTTGACTAATGTCATAGCTCGTTTTGTCCGTTCACGATCGTAGACAATGAACTGGGCAGTAGATGCTGCGTAGTATTCGCGCTCTGACTTCTTGATATTGTCTTTAAACGCATTTTTGTATAGCGAGCGTCCTGCTTGAATAAGTACTTTTTGTTCGTCGTTAAATTCAATTTTGCCTTCACTGGGGAAATATAATTCTGTCCGTTTCATAAAACCCATGACTAAATTCATGCATTCGCGAGTCTGTTCTACTGATAAACATTCTCGATCGCCACGACGAAATGCCCACTGAGTACAACCGTTGGTTACCTCTAATACCCGCAGCTTGGCAAATTTATCCAGAGCTTCATCAGAAAATTTTTCCAACTCTTCAATGTGATTTTCTATAAGCTTTTTAAATCGTCGGTAATCTTCTTCAAAAAACTGTTTTAGTTCTTTGATTTCTGCTAGTTTATCCCAGTAAATTGTGCGTTGTATTTTCATAATTATTTATTGAATCATTTTCGCCTAATTATTTTGACTCGGTAACTCGGTGAACCATCTCAAACCTACAACTTTTTCAGCAAACCCTAATTAACGTTAGGCGTTTTACATCAGCAAATACGATACGCTATTTAATACTATAGAATTTCCTTTAATAGTGTATTTTTTATTATTAAAATTGTTATATGGATACTGGTTCGATTCTGAAACAAACTCAACGTTTACGAGTGAGTGATGGTGTAATGACACCAATTTTGAGTAACACTGAATCGGCAAATCGTGTTTTAGTGCTTGTTTGGTCACAGTTAGGGGATTTCGATAATTTAGAATATGCTTGGTGGTTACAACGGGAATCAGCCAAGCTACAAGAAAAAGGCATTGTCGTAAGAGCTATTGGTATTGGCGATCGCAATTCGGGCAAAAAGTTTGGCGAATACACAGGCTTTCCTACTGAATGTTTGTTTGTCGATCCCCAAGCTGAAATCCATCAAAAATTAGAGTTATATCCAGGTTTGAGGGTTAAATTACCTTTTTTTTCCAAAAAACAAAATGCTTGGTTTAATTTTCTCTTAATGTGTGCGGGAATCGGCAGTCCAGGCACGTTAAAAGAAGTATTTCGTGGTTATAAAGGCGATCGCAATTCTCCTCAATTAATTGCTGATGAGGAAGTAGTTAAAGCAACTCCTCTAACACCTATAAAAGGATCATTTTTCAACTTAGCAGGAGGAAAAGACTTTCAACGTCCTTTTGAATTAGCAACTCTACGCTTACGCAATATGACAGAGGTTTTAGGCAACTGGAATACTTATGTACCTGATGCATCTTATATTACCCAAAGAGGAGCAACCTTTTTATTTGATAATCAGGGGAAATTATTATATGAACACCGTGACAAGGGTATTTTAGGTTTTGCAGAGAATACGAGCAATCCTTTAGCTTTTTTAGATAACTAAATCAAGTGAATAACTAAATAAATTCAAATCAGAAGTATCATGTTAAAAAAAA
>NZ_LR214271.1 GCF_900659865.1 Hyella patelloides LEGE 07179 | reverse complement strand
TTTTTTTGCTTCTGGCTTTTTTCTTTGGGGAAGTTGAGGGAAAAGATAAATCGGGAAAGTCCGCCAGATTATAAGTCCAACATTCAGGAGAGTCAGGTACACTAGCCCATAACCCAAAATCTGTTCCTTGTTCGAGAATTTGCTGAAGTTGAGCTTTTAATTGTGGCTGATACAAAGGAAATACCGCTAGCTTTTCGCCTACCTCTAAAGACAGATAGTCAAGACGTAACATCTTGCCCTTATTGGCTTTGAGAATTTTTTGTAGAGTTTTACTGAGTTCTTCCTTTGGGGGTAATTTTACCTCAGGAAGACTTTTTGTCTCTTCTTCTAATTCGGCGACTAATTCGGGAGCGTTTCCTGGGGATAGAGAAGATAGGGAGTCATACTGCCAAGAAGTATTCAGGCTAAAGCTATTAGCTGTCAGCAAAGCCTCGATTTGAGCTAGTTTAGAAGATGCGATCGCAGAAGACTGTTGATGATAGGCGATTAGCTGACGATAATAGGTCGCTAATTGGCTTAAAGCCTGTTCTGTCTCTGGTGCTGGTTTGGGAGGAGGTTCGAGCCACATAGGATAGTAACACTTAAGTATTAGTAATAATGAAACTTTGTTTATTTATTCGAGTAACTTTTTTGAGTATGCCTTTTGTTTTTACACTTATTACAATATAAAGGACATATTGTAGCGTAAGTCTCTCTCTCTACCTTTTGATTACAGCTTTTACAAACAAATTTGTAAATTCTTGTATGGATTGTGCGAGTATGAGCTTTGACGTGAACTTTCTTATTTGCCATCTTTGACTAGATTGATTAGAGATAAATTGGACGCTTTATTTTGATAGTATTGTGCATTGTAAAACTTATACGGTCACAAAAATTACCAAATTTATTGAGAGATATTGTTTATAGTCTTGCTGTTAAGTTATTTTGCATTTGATTATTGTTTCCAAATCACTCTGAAAACTTTTAATTTTTATGACCAGCGATCCTGACTATCCTAAAATTCTGCTTTCTTTTGACTATCGAGGCTTTAAAATCGAAATTGCCCGCGATCGATTCGCCAAACAAGATATTTACATGGCTTGGGTGAATCATCAGTATGGCTGTGCGATGGCTGTACCCCATGCTAAAAACGCCAGACTAGCAGTCAAAAAGGCAAAAAGATGGGTAGACAATAGAATCAAGCAATAAATAATGTTAACTTTTATTACCCATAATTATGTTTTACATTTCCGATATTGTACTTTAATTATGATTTTAGGCTTCGATCCAGGACGAGATAAATGTGGTGTTGCAATTGTCGATAGCGATCGCTCCATAATTTACCATCAGGTAGTAAGTTCGGACAATGCGATTGCAACTATTCGAGAGTTGACTACTCAATTTGCCATTGAATTAATTGTCATGGGAAATTTGACCACTGCTAAAAGCTGGCAACAACAGTTACAATCAGCCTTTGAATCGATAACAATCAAGATGGTAGACGAAAGAAACAGTACCTTAGAAGCCCGCGATCGCTATTGGCAAATGTACCAACCTCAAGGTTTACAAAGACTTATTCCCCAAGGCTTACGCCTACCCCCTCGACCTATTGATGACATTGTAGCTATTTTGTTGATTGAAAGATATTTATTATTGAACAGTTAATCTTTACCAATTGATGGTTCATTGTTTCTTCTATGAATAACTATTTACAATGAAATTAGGAATAGACTTAAAATCTCTCACGTGCTGCCAATCACTCTAATAACAGACAGTAATATTCCTGATTTTGCAAAAATATAATTTTTTAGCGAGAGGAGAACGAACACAAATGGCTTATAAATTACCATCTCTTCCTTACGATTACAAGGCTTTAGAACCATTAATTTCTAAAAGCACCTTGGAATTTCATCACGATAAACACCATGCTGCATATGTCAGTAAGTACAATAACGCAGTTCAAGGAACAGAATTTGATAGCAAATCCCTTGA
>NZ_LR214270.1 GCF_900659865.1 Hyella patelloides LEGE 07179 | reverse complement strand
AAAAATATCTAGATTATCAATTATTTATAGTCTTTTCTGCATCTTTTCTTGAAATGCCAGATTCATTAAATATTTCATAAGAAGAAAAAACCAAAATCCTGATAAACCAAACATAATAAAAGCAAGTATTTTATGGGAGCCTAAAAATAACATTGTACCTGAAAGTAAAGTAAAACCAGTTAAACAGGTAAAAATTAAACTTTTAATACCCAACTGAATTAATTTTAAAGTGCGATCGCTTTCTAGAGAACGAACTCTAATTTGTAATTCGCCTAATTCTAAGCGAGATTCGAGGCGTTGAATTGATAATTCTGTACGACTGGGTTGATTTAATTTATGCTTTACTAAATCTTTAGTTTGTCTGGCAAAAGTAGCTAACAGATTAGTTTTATTTTGGGATAAAGCAATACTTTTTAAGAAAGGTTGTGCAGCAGCTAATAAGTTATATTGAGGATCGAGAGCGCGTGCAATACCATCTAAAGTAGTCAGAGATTTAATAATAAAAGTCATCTGAGGTGGGAGACGAAATGGCTGTTGTTCAAACATGACATAAAGTTCGTCTGTTAGATGTTCAAAAGCTTTAACGTCTATGGGTTTGTCGCTAAATTCGCGTAAAAGGAAAGATACCATTTTCTTGATAGGAGTCATATCAGCAGCAGGTTCAATTAATCCCATATACATTAAAGTTTCTACTACTTCATTGGTATCTTTTTTTAAAACAGCAAAAAAAGTTTTGACCATCTGATCTTGAGCGATCGCTTTGATTTCAGCCATTGTCCCAAAATCATAAAAAATAATCTCTCCGTTACCACTCACTGCCATATTACCTGGATGGGGATCGGATTGAAAAAAACCATCTTCTAACAGTTGTTTGAGATAGCAAGTAATACCTAGCTTAATCACAGCATCAGGATCGATTCTATTAGCTTCTAAACTCTGGCGATCGTCTATTTTGATCCCTGGTAAATACTCTAAAGTTAAAATTTTTCTCGTAGTATATTGCCAATAAACTTGAGGTGCTTTTACCTGATGATATTTCTGAAAGTTTTCGCGAAAGCGTTCGGCATTTTTGCCTTCATTAATATAGTCTATTTCTTGAAAAAGTAGCTCAAAAAATTCTTGATAAATCATCTCTAAGTTATACTTTCGCATTGTCTTAGAAAAATGATTGATGATTCTTACTAAACGATGTAAAATTGCAAAGTCTAAATTAAATAATTTCTCTAAACCAAGACGTTGTACTTTAACAACAACTTCTTCTCCTGTATGTAATCTAGCGCGATGAACCTGACCCAAACTAGCAGCAGCTAAAGGAATAGTTTCAAAATCCCGAAAGAGAGTATAAATTGATTTTCCTAATTCTTTTTCAATGGCAGCGACCGCTTTTTCTGAAGCAAAAGGAGGTACATTATCTTGTAATTGGCTAAATTCTCGAACATATTCTAAAGGTATTAAATCGGCGCGAGTTGATAAAGCCTGTCCTATCTTAATAAAAGTTGGACCTAACTCTAACATTCTTCTAACTAACCATCTAGCACGACGCTTTTTTTGCAGAGCAGAATTATTGCCAAGAAGATCGTCTAACCATAAAGAAAATAATAATTTAAAAGCGACAGAAAAAGTTTTAACCTGTCTAGTAAATGGTGAAGCAGCAGCATTATGCCAAGATAGTTCTCGAATATTTGTCATCTTAATCTAATTAATAAGCTGCAACAAAGCAATTATAAGTTGTCCATTTATTAATATTACTTGTGTTGGGGTAAAGTAATAGTAAATGTTGTCTTATAAAGTTGAGAATCTGCAACTTCTTCGCTAGTAACATTAATTTTGCTATTCAGATGTTCTACTAAATGTTTGACCAAAGTTAAACCTAAACCAGTACCAGGTACAGCGCGATCTGTTACTCCTTTTCCACGGCGAAACTTATCAAAGATATAGGGTAACTCACTAGGTTCAATTTCTGCACCATAG
>NZ_LR214269.1 GCF_900659865.1 Hyella patelloides LEGE 07179 | reverse complement strand
AATTACTATTCAATCGTCTGAGTTACATTTTTATCAACAATTTTGGCATCCTTCGGAAAATTTACCAAAGTGGGACATTACTATTGCTCCTCTGTGAATGGTAGTTTATTTTTGCGCAAGTCCCTTACGCTAACTGAGGTTTCTCGATGAATCGGTTTTTTATTCGGAAATTTAGAACGAGTTTTCTTGACCACTCTAGGATTATTTCTATTTTGTCTAGGAGGAATTTGTTCAGCGAGAATATCCTGAATCAGCCGTGAGAAAAAAAGCGCACCGCCCGCGCTGAGGTTTCCTCAGCGTATAGGACGGAGCAAGCAGGGAAGTTGTTGGGAATTGAGGTCTTGAAAATCAGGAATAGCTCGACGAATAACCTTGAGAGTCCCAGTAAAACCTAGACGTAAAGGAGAAATATTTGCTTGCTCGGAAGCTTGGAACATTAAAGAGCGAATAGCATAGTGACCCAAAAGCCAGCCATAAATTTCTTGCACCACTTCACGAGGTTTGAGGGAACGAATCGGAGTTTTTCGCCCCAAAAGATGGGTTTTAAGCTCATCAATGGTATTTTCGATTTCCCATCGTTGATGATATTGCTCTGCCAACAATAAAGCAGGAAACAAAGCCAAGTCCATCAAGCTTGTAACCAAACGATATGTTTTAAGTTCTCCATCAGTCTCAATAGTATATTCAATAACCCGAACTTGAATCTTACTGAACCCTTTTTTCTTTGATTTGCGGTCGGGATTAATCCAACTCAAATAAGAACCATCATCTAAATTTTGGTGGTTTGGAAACTTAACGTTCTTCGGAACTCTGCCTAAATACTGACACCCTTGAGCTAATGTAGCATTGACCATTCGATAAGAATGGAATCCTCTATCCCACATTAAAAGCATTGATCTATTCACCGAGCGCAGTAGTTTTAAAGCTCTGACTCTTTCTCCAATTCGATAAGGGCATATCAAAGCATCGGTGATTAAATGTGTTCCAGCCTCAATTAGTAAGACCACACGGACTTTGGGAAAAGCGGCTTTTGTCCCTTTTCTACTCCCTGGATATCCAAACACCTTGGCATTGGCTTGGCTATCTGGCACATCTAGTAATGTTCCATCTACTGCCATCACTCTTAGTCCACCCAGAAATGCTCCTGGTGTTTCCGAAGTTGCTAACGGTTTGGCAATTGAATCAAATAGCTGAGTCATTACTTGACATCCCAGTCTTTGCCTGGCTTCAGTAATTGATGAAGAAACAGGTGTTTTCCAAGATTGTCCTAATGAAAGTCCATTGTTTATTTAATCCGTTGACTAAGTTCTTCAAAACTGTCGTCATTGAATCAGATGACCAATAACTCATGGCAATTACTAAGCACACTACTAAACTTGATGTCAGCTTTCTTTGACGTAACCCCAAGCTATTGGTCTTCTTCAAAGCTGCTTCAATCATTTCTGGTTGAATGACTGTTTCGATCGCCTGAAATACTGATGAAGCTTCTAACTTGGGATTAATCAAAGAAAATTCTTTGAGCTGCAATTTTAGTACCTAATTTTGCTAGTGATTAACTTTACTTTAGAACATTTTTAGCTTAACCGAGAAGTATTGGGATTACATTAAGCTTAATAATAAGCGATCTTGATCGCTTACTTTTCGTTCGATAACTAATACCCTATGGAAAGACATTTTTAACACCACAACTATGGGGAAATAATCGATGAAAAAATTACCAGCTTGGATACCTAATTTTAATTCTTTGATGAGTGCTATTGTTCTGTTATTGCTGGTTAGAGGAATTAAATTTGCAATCAGAGAAATTTTTGAACGGACAGGCGATCGCTTTTTGCCTTCACTTTCATACAATAGTCATATGAACCTATCCCACTAATAATAGATAAAATAAGAAGGTTGTAACTAAACGACTGAAGATGCCAGGCAAATTTGAGGGATTAAATGACCTAGAGTGGAAGCTATTTCAAGATATTTTTCCTAAAA
>NZ_LR214268.1 GCF_900659865.1 Hyella patelloides LEGE 07179 | reverse complement strand
CTTAGCTCTTCTGTGGTGTAAGTTGTGATTAACTGAGGACGAATAATTGTTATAGGTTTATTAGTTAACTTATATAAACCAGCACTGGTACTACCAAAAAACTTTTCTTCAAGTAAGCTACGAATCGGAGTTCCTGTTAAAATCACATCTACAGGATGAGTTTGTAAAATTTTAGGAATCGTATCTAAAGGCTTCCCTGAAAGCACCTCTACATGAACTTCTACCCCTTCAGGAATCTTAGCAGTAGCACAACTGAGGCGTTTTTCGGCTAATGCCACTTTTTCTTCATCTATACGAGGTACTTCTCCTTCTTCCCAAAGAGGTACGCTATTGAAAAAAACTATTTTTTTTAAACCTGCTTGAGCCAGGTCAGGAACGAAATTCACTAGACGATATAAACCATCTGAAAAGTCGGTACAAATTAGACAACTTTGAAACATAAAAGGAGATTATAATCTTTTTCTTCCACCCTAGCAAAAAAAACTCTTCACCAGACCAAATTCAAAATTCTTAATTAATTACCACCTCACCATAATTAGTTTTCAATTACTTATCACCTCTCACTTCTTTCCTTATTTCTCCTTAAAAAATACGCTCCTACATCCCCAGCTTTTTTCTCTTTGGGAAAAAACAAGAGAAGAAGACCGCATTAAGATTAATGCTGACTTTACTCAGATTTAGGTTCTAATCCCCATTGATGCTTAATAAAGTCCTTATACATATTTTCGCGAACCATCATTTGTTCGTATAGCTGGACTAAAAATTCCTGTGCTTGTTGATGGCTCATGTGCTGGACTTGATTCTCAAAGGAGCGAATACTGAACCTCTGTTCTAAGGATAGTTCTGATGAATGAGACATAGTTTAAATTCCTCATCTAGTATTGTGTGATAATTGTTTGATAACTAATAACATAATAGCTACATTAATTAATGTAACAAAAGTTTGACAATAGGCATCTTCTACTATTTTATTCGTTAAGAAAATTATATTTGTCAAGAATGAACAGTTTATAGTATTAAATCCCCATGATTAAAGATATCTTGCAATTTTAATTATTGTCGAGCACAAACACTTTTGTCTCCTGTCTCGCTCAACTTTGATTTTGTCGGGCTTGTTGTACCGCAGAATAAAATTTTTGGCGTTGTATAGCGTTACGTATTAACGCAGCAATTCTCATTTTGAAGAAGACTACAACTTGTATTCTTTTATCTAGCGAGGAAAATCACTTAACTTTTGCTTTTAAATTTCTCATTTAAGCTCTTTATTTTTTAACAAATCCACTATTTACTGAGCAACGCCCAATTTTTTTGATACATCTTGCTAGCTATTGGAAGGTTGTGATTGTTTAGAGTCACAGATCGTAAAATTCATTGGCTTCGGATAAGACTATAGCTTTGTGAAATAATTTTTCTGATTGAATCATACGAGAAGATAGATCGGCTGTCTCATAACATTCTTTGTAGTCGGTGAAATGAATATAACAGGTGTCTGCCTCTGAATTGAGATGCATCCCTTCAGTCACTGGCTCTAGGTTATTTATTACTCTCATAGCAATGACTAAACCTTGAACATCGTCGCCGTTCAAATACGGTTTTTCTCCATAGCGAGTTCGTAGCCATTCCCAATCGGAAAATTCCAAGCGAATATCAGCAAATTCGGTGTCTCTGGCATCACGCAAAATAAAAGGCGAGAATGTCTCTAGATCAATACCGTTAGAGTCAAATTTAAGTTTTTTCATATTATTTATCAACTTTATCTAACCATAACTAAATTCCATAACTAGAAAATGCTAGTTTGATTTCTGATTTCTAAAGATAATTTATTTTCCTAATCCCTAATCCCTAATCCCTAATTCCCAATCCCTAGTCCCTCGAACAGTTATCTTAAAAACTATGGATTTCAAACTAGACGCGGTTTAGTTGCAGCTGACATTCCGCAGATAATTTTCTCAAGGAAATAATTAAATGAATTTGCTTGAATATAGCCGTTT
>NZ_LR214267.1 GCF_900659865.1 Hyella patelloides LEGE 07179 | reverse complement strand
CGCTTTTCGGAATTTTTCTTTTTAGGAAAAATATCTTGAAATAGCTTCCACTCTAGGTCATTTAATCCCTCAAATTTGCCTGGCATCTTCAGTCGTTTAGTTACAACCTTCTTATTTTATCTATTATTAGTGGGATAGGTTCACAGCAAGCCCAAGCTCATTTCGCCGATAATCGTTTTGGAGAATCAGAACTAGGTAAGTATGTAGATCGCCTTATAGCCAAAGCAGCGGTTGAAATAGCTATTCGGCATCGAGCGAGTAGTATCGTTCTGCCAGACTTAAAAAATGTCAGAGAAATTTTGGAGAGCGAAATAAAAGCAAAAGCAGAAGCTAAAA
The DNA here is from genome assembly GCF_900659865.1 of Hyella patelloides LEGE 07179. GTDB lineage: Bacteria > Cyanobacteriota > Cyanobacteriia > Cyanobacteriales > Xenococcaceae > Hyella > Hyella patelloides. The sequence goes on along the minus strand of NZ_LR214267.1, from coordinate 1,671 downwards.
TACCTGGATGTAAGAAAGCGCAAAAACAATACGCGAAAAAGCACCGTCAAACAATTCATCGCTGGAGTTACGCCCGTTTGTGTAATGCTATAGTGTCAAAAGCTGCTCAAAAGGGTATTGCTATAGAATGCCAGCGTCAATCCTTCAACGAAATACCTGAAATACAAGCGCGAGATCTCGCCTTAAACGCCTATCAAAGTCGCCAGCAAACAACTGGTTAAGCCAGAGACTTGAAACATTTCTTATAGTTTTTCTGTACCTAGACAATTTAAGATTTAAGTAATTTGCGCCGTATATTTTGAATTGAAATATGCGATAAATTTGGGGTTGTTGGGCTGCTCGGAAGACAGTCTTGCTTTCTGAACTCTTGTAGCTACTAGCTCACAGTGCTTGATTCAATTAAGCAAAGCGTTTCATTCTTGATGAATAACTTTGTTGATGAAAAGTACGTTTGCTGCCAATTCTGTGTTCTAGTTGCAGACTGGGAAAAAACTATATGTAAAGATCCTAGTTGTCTTTCATTATAGTCTAGTTTGCGCTACCAGCAAGTGAGTTGATTGATGAGGGAAAAACACTTTATCAGTAAAGCTTACAAGACTATTCTATAAGATACGTCTGTAGATCTAAATGATTTGTATGCCCTTATAGAAACGAAAGGTTTGTAAGTCTAACTCTGACTCAAGAATCATTTAATTATGATGTTCAGGGTACGAATATATCGTCGTGTGGCTACATTTTCACCCCTTCTTGGGGAACTTTTCCTACAAATTTGTTGAAGCTAAGCGGGGGTAAAATCCCTGGGAGGTTCGACAAAATTCAGCAAACCTTTGTCTGTTCTTGATTCTACCCTTTAGAACAAAAAATAATATTTTACATTAAGCTGTTATTTTGTTTTTTTTGGATGAGGTAATTGCCACCCTTGGCAAAAACAGTTATCAACACATTAGTATGTAAAGGTTTGAACAGGCGGAGTTGCTTCGGCTCTCCCGATGTGGGAGATGTTGAAAGTTGTCTTCAAGGCATCTCAAACGGTCATTTTTTTGAACGTTGCTTCGGCTCTCCTGATGTGGGAGATGTTGAAAGTCTAAGTTTGTAGACGCTGTGACTCTGTTTGCTCCGTTAGGGTTGCTTCGGCTTTCCCGATGTGGGAGATGTTGAAAGCCTGGCAAGTTAATCGCTTGATTCGAGCAGCAAAAAGTTGCTTCGGCTCTCCCAATGTGGGAGATGTTGAGATTATTGGAAAAGTTGAAAGGAGCAGAGGACTGAAAATTCATAGATTAAGAATTGGGTTCTATTTTTTTGACATTAATTCTTTAAATCTGATTTTTTTGACTAAAATCTTTGCACTCTAAACCCTAAAAAATATAAAAAAGGCTCAAATGCCTATAAAATCGTTCGAGCAATATAGTTTTTTGACATTAATTCTTTAAAACTGACAAATAATTCTTTAATGTACAAGTGTACGTGCGACTCGTTTCAGTTTAACTACTTACGTATTACGTAATGAGGAATGCTGAGGCTACTTTTTATTAAAGTAGAATAACTCTTGATTCATGTGGGTTGAATTCCCATCGACGAGTGAGACGTTTGACTCCCTCGACTACGTGCTTAGAAATAACATCATCTCGGTGCGAAGCTAGTCGAAAAGTGGATATCTAGTAGCCAAATCTA
>NZ_LR214266.1 GCF_900659865.1 Hyella patelloides LEGE 07179 | reverse complement strand
TAGCATCAGTACGCCATCCTCAAGAAGAGCTATCGGATGTAGCTTTTTTGCTCAATTCCTTAGGTCACCTATGGTTAGCTGGGATTGAGGTAGATTGGTCTAGATTTTACATTCAAGAGGAACGCGATCGCGTTCCTCTGCCAACCTACCCATTCCAGAGACAAAGATATTGGATAGAAACAACAGAAAAAGAAACTCGAAAGAGCAGTAAACCACAAAAAAGCAGCACTAAAATTGTTGAACTGCTAAACAAAGCAGACACCTCTACCTTGGCTCAAAAACTCGAACAAAGTGCCAACTTTACCGCCCAACAACAAAAATTACTACCAGAGATATTAGAAATTCTAGTCAAACAACATCGGCAAGAATTAAATGTTGCAACTATTGAAGATTGGTTATACCAATTTCAGTGGAAACCCATAAAACACAATCCAACAAAAACCAAAATTCAACCAAGTAAGTGGATATTTTTTGCAGATCGAACAGGAGTAGCAGAAAAAATAGCCCATCAATTACAACTCTTAGGGTGTGAATGCATTTTAGTTTATAGAGGAGATCACTATCAAAAACTAAAAATAGACACTTATCAACTCAATCCCACTGATTCAGTAGAGTTTGAACAACTGATTGTTGAAATCCAATCAAAAAGCGAATTACCATTGCAAAAAGTAATTCATTTGTGGAGTTTAGATACTCCAGCGACGGAAGATTTAACCTTAAGCAGCTTGGAGTCAGCCCAACTTTGGGGATGTGGCACGGTATTACATATAGTACAAGCCCTAATTAAAACCAACAATTTACCCCAACTTTGGCTAGTGACCCGAGCAACCCAATCAGTTTGCTCCAAAACAGAAAAAGTTTCAGTGGCAGCATCACCTTTGTGGGGAATGGGGCGAGTATTATCCCTAGAATATCCACAAATGCGGGGAGTATTGGTAGATTTAGATCCACGAACTCCAGAATCCGAAACAGAAACACTACTGAAACTTATAACAGATAAGGAGCTCGAAGAAGATCATTTAGCTGTAAGAGAAGCACAGACTTATGTAGCTCGTCTAGTTAAGCAATCTCTCCAACCATCCCCATCAGTATCACTCGAGTCCGATGCCATCTACCTAATTACAGGAGGATTAGGAGCCTTAGGATTACATACAGCTAAATGGATGGTAGAGAAAGGAGCACAAAATCTGATATTGATTGGTCGCACTCAACCCTCACAAGAGAAACAAGCTCTCATAAATGATTTACAACAAAAAGGAGCATCCGTAGTTGTAGTTCAGGCAGATGTCTCCAATGCTGAAGATTTTTCAAAAGTCTTTCAACAAATAGACAGCTCAATGCTACCACTCAAAGGAGTTGTTCATGCAGCGGGCGTAGCAGGATTTAAACCAATGCTGCAGATGGAACTGATTCAATTAGAAGAAGTAATGGCACCTAAAGTAAAAGGTGGATGGATACTTCATCAATTGACCAAAGACAAAGAGCTGGACTTTTTTGTGAGTTTCTCATCCTTTTCCGCAGTCTGTGGTGGGGTAGGAGATGCTCACTATGGAGCATCAAACCAATTCTTAGATGCACTAACCCATTACCGTCAAGCAAAGGGATTACCTAGTTTTAGTATTAATTGGGGACCTTGGTCAGGGGGTGGTATGGCCAGTAAACAAAATTTAAACTTAATGATAAAAATAGGTATAGAACCGCTGACTCCCGAGCAAGGAATCACAGCCTTGGAACAGTTGTGGACAAGCGATCACCCCCAAACAATAGTAGCAAATGTGAATTGGGGTTTATTTAAACAACTACAACTGTATGAAATAGGAAGACAAAGATTACTTCTAGAAGAAATTGAAGTTGAATTACTTGAAATTCAATCGTCAACTATAGAACCAAAGATAAAAATCTTAGAAGAAATAGAAGCAGCGTCAGAAAACGAGCTCCAGGACATTTTGCTCGCATACGTTCAATTAGAAATGTCTAAGTTACTAGGACTAAATTCATCCCAATTGCTAGAAGTTGACTTAAGTTTAGT
>NZ_LR214265.1 GCF_900659865.1 Hyella patelloides LEGE 07179 | reverse complement strand
AAAAAGCTCCTTCTTGATTTCCGTGAACTTGGTCATCAGTTACATCCATGTCTAAAATAATTTCTCTAGGTGGCTTTTTATAGGATGAGAGAAATATCTCCCCCCTAGCTTTTTCAATTGCTTGTTCGTCAGCTTCTATTTTATGGTAACGACTTTCTTTCTGATTTATAATTGTTTTGGGACAATATTCTAGTCGGTTAATTGTACTTTTTCCCGCTAAAATTCTTTGATTTGATTCAATAAAGTTCAGTTTTCCTAGGGCAATTGCCAAGGCTGGATCGTAGCGTAATTTATCATGATCATTAACATCTTCGTAACCTAAAACAATGCCATAAACCCTTTGTGCTAATAATTGATATACTGAATAATCTACATAGGATGAGTCGCGATAATCTCGAAAACATTCCGCGAAACGAGAAGTAATTTTTAGCTTTTTATCCAACTCTGCCATTAAGATGATTCCTGCGTCTGACGTGATTATTCCTCCACTGAAATCAGCTATTACTTTTCTTCCTTTTAGACTTCCAAAATTTAGTTGATTTGGGATAAAACTTGTGGAGCTTGGAGTCATTTAATAGATAAAATATAATTGTTTTGATCCTTAAATTATATCGGTTTTTTAACTTATTTATAGAGAAAAATGTAGAGTAAAACTAAATATATTTGCTTCCAATATTATGCCAACTAAATTGCTTTTTGTTCAAACTCTAATTGATTCTGATCCAGACTATAACTCAAACAACAGACTGTCGTTTGACAGCAGCCGTGAACAGCAGGGTTAAACCTAAACTTGATCGGGCTTCTACTTATAGCGATCGCCTTATTTGTGAGAAATGCGGGATAATGTAGTTCGAGAATTGGATTTGATGCTGAGGGCGCGTTATCCCCTACTCTATATCGTTTCCGTAGAAGAAGAACCCATTGATGAAGTTCTCAATTTAGTTGCGGAATTATCTCAACCCAAACGCAAGATTGCTATTTGGGATATCGTGCGGGGATGGGATAATAATGGCGGTGATAAAGGTTCGGTGATGGCAGCTTTAGGAAGAGTAGGGAAGGCTGATAGTAACGACAATACGATCTTTGTACTGCGAGACTTACATTTTATCTTAAAAAATCCCCAAAGCGATCGCAATGCTCCAGTTATTCGGGAAATTAAGAATTTAACGAAGGAATTAAAGCGCAGTCGCAAGACGTTAATTCTCACCAGTCATGCTTTAGAGATACCAGAAGAGTTTGCAGAAGAAGTAACGGTGATTGATTTTCCTTTACCCGATGCTCAAGAGATAGATTACCTGATTACTCAATTAGTCGTACCAGAAAAATTAAAAGTAATGGGGTTGGCGCGAGAACAACTGGTAAAAGCCTGTCAGGGGTTGAGTAGGGCGCGAATTCAACGGGTATTAGCTAAAGCCTTAGCAGCCAAACAACAGGTAAACGAGTCGGATATTGATGGAGTATTAGAAGAGAAGAAACAAACTATTCGTCAGACTGGTATTTTGGAATTTTTTACTACTTCCGAATCGTTAAAAAGTGTTGGTGGTTTAGAAAATCTCAAGCAATGGGTAAAGATGCGCCAGGATGCTTTTACAGAAGAAGCGCGGAATTATGGTATCCCCAATCCTAAAGGAGTCTTACTCGCAGGTATTCAGGGTACGGGTAAATCTCTCTCGGCAAAAACCATCGCCCATGAATGGCGTTTACCCCTGCTGCGTTTGGATACGGGGCGTTTATTTGGGGGAATTGTCGGGGAAAGTGAAAGTCGTGTCAGACAGATGATTGCTATTGCTGAGGCTATTGCCCCCTGTGTATTATGGATAGATGAGATTGATAAGGCGTTTGGTAATATTAGTAGTGGTGTAGATGGGGATTCTGGTACTTCTAGAAGAACCTATCCCACTAATAATTAATAGATAAAATAAGAAGGTTGTAACTAAACGACTGAAGATGCCAGGCAAATTTGAGGGATTAAATGACCTAGAGTGGAAGCTATTTCAAGATATTTTTCCTAAAAAGAAAAATTCCGAAAAGCGA
>NZ_LR214264.1 GCF_900659865.1 Hyella patelloides LEGE 07179 | reverse complement strand
AAAATTGCTACTAGACTAAAGCTCTCGCCATATTCTCGCGATCCACTAAAACAACAAACTATTTAACAATTTCTCGAATCGCCGATCGCAGTTCGGGATATTGGTATTTAATGTTTTGAGATTGAGTTTTTTTCGGTAATACTTGTTGACCTTCTAAAACCACCACTGCACCATCGCCTAGTAATAATTCCAGGACAAATTCGGGAACGGGTAGCCAAGAGGGACGATTGAGAACTTCCCCAAGAGTCTGACAAAATGCGTTCATCTTTACGGGATTGGGAGAAGTGGCATTATAAACTCCTGTCAGATCGCTTCTGTTAATAGCTTCGATGATAATATTTACTAAATCATCGCGGTGAATCCAAGAAAACCATTGACGACCAGTGCCAATTGGGCCTCCTGCACCCACTTGGAAGGGAGTGAGCATTTTACCCAATGCACCACCACCATTAGCTAGAACAATACCAATCCTCACAATTACCAAGCGGACACCATATTCTTTAACTGCTTCGGCTTCGGCTTCCCATTTTTGACAAACTTCAGCTAAAAAGTCTTTTCCTGGGGAACTGGTTTCATCGAAAGTAGCGGTTTCGCTAGTGCCATAGTAACCGATCGCTGAACCGCTAACGAGTACTTGGGGTTTTGACTCGGCTTTGGCGATCGCTTCTACGATTTTGCGCGTTCCTAGCTGACGACTTTCAAGAATTGCTTTTTTGTGTTGGGCTGTCCAACGTTCGGAGATGGGTTCACCTGCTAGGTTAATTACGGCATCACAACCAGATACTCGATCTTGCCACGCGCCTGATTCTTGAGGAGTGTATTGTACTACCTCTAAATTAGGAAAATTGCTAGCAGGAAAGATTTTTTGTGCTTTAGCACTGTTGCGGGTAAAAACTACAATTTGATGATTATTTTCTTTGAGTTTACTTACTAAACGAGTTCCGACTAATCCTGTCGCCCCTGTAATTGCTATTTTCATGACGATTTTTTTAAAAAATAAGTAGATATTTTACAGTCACTAACTATTGTTATGATAGCTGGAGTTGTCGTTGATCCAGAACCATCTATTAAGGGTTGATTGAGCAACAATAGGGTATTTTTTAGATCGAGAGTAAAAAGCAATCATGGCAAAAGAATCGGGTAATAATTTAGCTTTGGGCGTTATTGGTGGTGGAGTAATGGCGGAGGCTATTGTTTCTTGCTTGATTGCTCAAAAAGTTTATGCAGCCGACAGTATTTTAGTTAGTGAACCCCAAGAGAAAAGAAGAGAATTTTGGCAACAACAGTATGGTGTGGGGGTAACAGACGAGAATTTAGCTGTAATGAATGCAGAAACGGTATTGTTGGCGATTAAACCCCAAATTTTAGAATCAGTAGTCACAGCTTTAGATTTAGCTACCCATCAAGAATTGTCTCCCTTAATTGTTTCTATTTTGGCGGGAGTAACCTTAGAAAGTTTAGAATCTGCTTTTGCTGGATGTCCCGTAATAAGAGTGATGCCAAATACCCCTGCTACAGTGGGAGCAGCGATGAGCGCGATCGCCCTTGGAACAGATGTTTCTTCCCAACAGATTCAAATAGCAACGGATATTTTTGCTGCGGTAGGAGAAGTTGTCACAGTTCCCGAATCTTTAATAGATGGGGTAACTGGTTTATCTGGTTCGGGGCCGGCTTATGTTGCTTTAATGGTAGAAGCCTTAGCCGATGGTGGTGTAGCTGTCGGTTTACCAAGAGCGATCGCCCAAAAATTGGCTATTCAAACCCTATTAGGTACAGCAAAGCTATTACAAGAATCTGGGATGCATCCTGCGGTGTTAAAAGATCGCGTTAGTAGTCCTGGTGGAACAACCATTGCAGGGGTTGCTGCTTTAGAAAAAGGTGGTTTTCGCGCTGCTGTAATGGAGGCGGTTAAAGCTTCTTATCAACGTTCTCAAGAATTGGGTAAGTAGTTGTAATGGACGATGAAAAGATAAAATTATGGCTGTCTATTTTTGTGGATACAGCTTTTCTTTTATTGTGGTGTCTGGTTACATGGTTACTTAATCAAGCCGTAGATTTTTTC
>NZ_LR214263.1 GCF_900659865.1 Hyella patelloides LEGE 07179 | reverse complement strand
GTCTTGGGGGACATTTAGCGTTTCGCGCTGCACTCCAACCAGAAGTAAAAGCAGGAGTATGCTGCTATCCTACAGGAATTGATAACGGTAAACTGGGCAGAGAAAAAGCAGACACCATCGAAAGAGTTAGAGAAATAACAGGAGAAATCTTAACGGTATTTGGCACTCTCGATCCTCATGTTCCCAAGGAAGGTAGACACAAGATTTTACAAGCTTTAGATGATGCAGAAATTAAACATAAGTCCCTAATCTATCAAGCTAATCATACTTTTATGCGGGATGACGGTTATCGATACGATCCTTTGGCTACCGATGCAGCCTGGAGAGAAATTATTGAGTTTTTCGGTCAGATTTTTGACTGAATGGTAATGAGCGATCGCCTCGTAGCCTGCCACTTCGCGATCGCTCTTTTTCAATCTATTGCTGTAACAATTTCTTGAATCAAAACCACTGTGGTTGCGACGTTTTCAAAACGATGGGAAGTATCATCGAACGTAGCCTTGAGAGATTTAACGTATAAATCTAGGGTATCAAAGGGAAGGTTTAGTGGAGAGCGAGCGTCTTTTATAGTATGTTTGTAGTTAAACCCTTTGGACTAATCCAAAGGGTTTAATAGCTAAAAAGACGGGAATATAGCCAGCCTAGAAAGAGGATGTATTACAAAAAGAGAGTGCTTGGAGTGAGATTGGAGTTTTTCAAATAAGCGATCGCGGTTATCAAATATCGAAGAAGAATGAGGTCACAAGAGCGATCGCCTTGACTAAAATATGGGATGGAGAATACCAAAAAGATGATAGACACCATTAATTGAAAGCTAAAATTTGAGAGATTATCAGTAATTTAAAATGAGCGAAAAAATCCCTTTAAGTAAAATTATCGAACCTGAAGAAAAAAGCTGGTTGAAAATTATTTTTTGCTGGCGATCTTCAGTGATTCCTGCAATTATTCCTAGAGTGATTTTTTGCGGATTATTTGGCTTATTAATTTCTCTGATTCACTATTATTACACAGATGTAGGTTTACCAGTTCTCAGTAGTGTTGTTCCTAGTATTGTTTTGGGTTTATTGTTGGTTTTTCGGACTAATACTGCTTACGAACGTTTTTGGGAAGGTCGCAAACTGTGGGGTAGCTTAGTCAATTCAATTCGTAATCTTGCTCGTATGATCTGGGTTTCTGTGACAGAGAATAGTCCAAAAGATCGAGAAGAAAAAAGTAAGACCTTACGCCTTTTAGTGGTCTTTGCTATCACCACAAAATTACATTTAAGGGGGCAGCCAATTAATAGTGAAATTAGAGATTTGATTCCAGAATGTTGGTATGAAAGACTACAAGAAGTTCATAATCCACCTTTACAGGTAGCCTTGTTAATTGGAGAATATCTTCAACAAGAATTCGAGCGCAATTGTATTAATAGCTATCAGTTAACAGCGATGTTAAAATTATTGGATACAATGGTTGATGTTTTGGGTGGATGCGAAAGAATTTTAAAAACTCCGATCCCAGTTGCCTATTCAATTCATCTCAAACAATTGTTATTAATTTATTGTTTAACATTACCATTTCAATTAGTAACTGAATTAGCTTGGTGGACTCCCCCAATAGTAAGTGTAATTAGTTTTACGGTTTTTGGCATAGAGCAAATTGGGATTGAAATTGAAAATCCTTTTGGACTTGATGCTAATGATTTGCCATTAGAAAGTATTTGTCAAACTATCCAAATTAACATTGAAGAATTAATTGATTTTATTCCTCGCCTTAGAGAGCGTAAAATTTTCTGATTAGAAAATTGCGATATTTAATCTTCAAATAATCCAATTTAATTGACTTATTATTCAACTCAGGAATCTCAAACTTAGAATCAAGTACAGAAAAACTACTCATACCTGCCGAGAAAATGCCAGTAGTCGTCAGAAGCTTCATCATCATCTGACCCCCAGCTATGGGTTTCGTCCCAATGTGCGACTCGTTTCAGTCTAACTACAAGTAGTAACATATTTGGAGGAACGCTGAGGATATTTTCAGAACCTGGAAAATATAATAACTCTTGATTCATGTAGGTTAAATTCCTACCGA
>NZ_LR214262.1 GCF_900659865.1 Hyella patelloides LEGE 07179 | reverse complement strand
TTTTGAATATCAGTACAGTAGTTATAGCCTTAATAATTCAGGTCACGGTCGAACAGAAAAGAGAGATTATCAAGTTTTAAATAATATTTCTGAGATGGTAGATTCAGAAAAGAAATGGTCGAACCTAAATTCAGTTATTCGTGTTGAATACCTACGTCAATTAAAAAATGGTAAATCAAAAATAGAGCAGAGATATTTTATTACCAGCTTATCAGAAGAAGCCGAGAAATTGGCTGACTATATTCGAGGACATTGGACTATAGAAAACCAATTACATTGGGTTCTAGATGTGGAATTCAGTGAAGATAATTCGCGAATCAGAAAAGATAATTCTCCTGAAAACTTAGCAGTTATAAGACATATAGCTTGAAATTTGTTAAAACAAAACAAAGATTTTAAAGGTAGTATTAAAAGTCAGAGAAATCGAGCAGGATGGGATGATGGTTATCTCCTCAAAATCCTCAAAAATTAAATTATGAATTGCACAATTAAATCATAAATTGAACGGAAGCTTACTCTTCTTAGTCTCTCTTATCTTGACTTTTTCTTTTTTGGTATAAGTTGTGTCGATCGCGACTTAAAATCCAAAAAATGCAGATATTAAATTTAATTTGAGGCTATTGAACTTCTTCAATCTCTTTTTCTGTCTAGCTTTTGAAATTTAGATGCGTTTGCCCTGATCCTGCTCCCTAGTTTCTTTCGGATAGGCTTTTCCTTGTGATTATGTTGATTCTTAGTATTTGTTTCCGAATAGTAGCAGTTGGTGTATTTAATTACAGTTTGTGCTACATTGAAACCGCGTAAAGTCTTAAGACGAAGTTGCTAGCAAATCTAATGATTTCTTCCTCTTAATAGGTTCAGTGCAGTACAGAATCTTATTCACTGATAACTAGGGGTTGTCTTGTTCCTCAGTATCCTTTCGCGACATATTTAGGTTTTTGCACTCAGCCAAGGGTCATATACTCCACGACAGCTATACGCAAGTAAAAATAGCCAGTCTGACCTCCCTTTTTATTCCCTGTGGGTGAAACGACTATGATAGTTCAGTTAATCAGGTTATTAATCTGTGAACCACTATCCTTTCGTTCCCTACCGTTTTCATAGAAATTGTCAGTTACTTTCCCTACAGGTCAGCTAACGACTGTTTGAGCAAATTCACTGTACGTTAACCATGTATGTCTTCACTAACGAGGATTCTCTAGTAACTTCGAGTTACTCGTATTTACCCCATGCACCGCAAGTTACGGTTACCAGTCCGTAAAATGTGAGGTATGTATTCACTCCTGTGGTTCGGAGGGTAGGAATTTAACCCACAAGATACAGAGTTTAATATTGAACTGAATGGTTCAATATTCTTTCTTATAAGTATTAATGTAATACTTATAAGAAAAAACAAGTCGCACACTTACTAGCTAATTGTAGTTTACCATATTTCACCGACAGCTTATTACTGTCTCAAGACTGTTCCTCCGCGAGTTGAAATATCGCGGTTTCCCAGATACTTATTACATGACTAAACGCATTCTTGTCATTGATGATGATGAAGATATCCAAGATGTTGCCCGAATTGCCCTAGAAGTAGTAGGCGGTTGGCAAGTAATAACTGCTAGTTCTGGCAGCGAAGGTTTGCTCTTGGCTGTGAGAGAACAACCCAATGCGATTCTGTTAGATGTCATGATGCCCGATCTCGACGGTATTGCTACTCTCAAACAGTTAAAAGCTAACCCCTTAACCCAGCCAATTCCTGTTATTTTTCTCACCGCTAAAGTACAATCTAGAGATCGCGATCGTTTTGCTCAATTAGATATAATTGGTATCATTGCCAAACCTTTTAAAACTATGATTTTAGCCGATCGAGTTGCAGAAATTCTCGGCTGGAAAGATTAATTAAATTATCGGTGCTAGCTCTGAGTTTAAGACTCCCAGTTCTATAACTGGTATTTTTTAAGTCGTGAGTTTCAGTCTCCGACTTAACGGGACTTAAACAAAAACTAAGCCCAAATGAACCCTAAACTAGCTTTGTAAGCAGTAAAAACGTCTAAATTATGATTGAGCCACTGGACAAAACGATAAGACATAGCTGTACGAAATGCCGAC
>NZ_LR214261.1 GCF_900659865.1 Hyella patelloides LEGE 07179 | reverse complement strand
TTTTGAAGATTGGCGATTGCTATAAACGGCTATATTCAAGCAAATTCATTTAATTATTTCCTTGAGAAAATTATCTGCGGAATGTCAGTTTTTGATAAGCTTTTCAAGCTTTTCTCTGTAAATTGTCATTGACGTTCATCAACCAAGACGCATTTAAACTGGGTTTTTGTAAATTAGTAAAATCTACTTTACTTGCTCGTTTAATGTTTAATAAAATGATTACCAAGAATAAATAGAATAAATACCGATCAGCCTCTACCGTAGGCTGTATTTTTTTGCCTGTAATGTAATTTTATTGTTTGTATTGTTAACTTAACTTAAAAAAACTTGATAAATTTGAAAAAATATGGCATACCATTAGCGAAAGTCAAGTCGAATTATCTTTTGTTACCATGTTAGTGCGTTTTCTAGGTCAATTATCTTTGGCAGTTGCCATTCTTGCTATTCCTCAATTCTCTATTGAGACTGCTGATTCTATGTTTTGTGCTTCTCTCGCTAGAGCTTCTGAGGTAGAAGATTTTGGAGAAAGAGGAGAAGATGGAACTGTCGGACAAAAAGGTCAAAATGGGAGAAACAGTGATAGTCTGACAGTATTTGCCGATGGTTCACCAATGACATTAGATTTGTCAGGAGAGAATGGTTTTATTGGTAATAGTGGAACTAATGGTGGTGGTGCAATTTGCGATGGAGAGCTAAAAGAAAAGTCCAATAATCTACAGGCTTCTAATGGCGGACATGGTGGAGATGGTGGAGATGGCGGAAACGGTGGTCATGGTGGTTCATTAACTGTCTACACCACAGAGCCAAGCTATTTACAGCAAATCTATGTAGTCGCTAGTGGGGGCGAAGGAGGCGAACCAGGACAAGGAGGACAAGGAGGACAGGGGTGTCAATGTCCTGTGTCTAACTGGAATGAACAAACTTGTAAAGGAAGACCAGGAAGTTCTAAGTATAGTTGCACTACTACAGAGTTGCAGTGTGTTGATGGCTATGATGGTAGAACTGGTAGAGCTGGTATAGCTGGTAGAAATGGTCGTCTGGGAACTTTAACTGTAATTAATTTAGATAAGTCCCTGACTCCAGACCGTCCTCAAGCTACTTTAACTATGGGAGAGTTGCAAGATCGCGGATTTACTCTATCAAGAAATGAATGGGAAACTAAAACTGGTGCAACTTCTTTGCTTGCTCCAGGTTCAATTGTGGCAGATGAGTATCAAGAGCTAGTAGCACGCCATGAGCATACTGTCTTGTTAGTTTGGGATGCTTCCCAACCTGTAGCGGATTTCGCTGATGAACGAATTACTCTCAGTTTGGATGGAGAAAATAATCCTAATCTGAATTTCCCTGATGATTTGTGGTTAGAAACTAGCGAACTAAAAAGAGATCGAGTTTCTGAGTTTTTTGTATTTAATGCAGTACGAGAAAAAGATGTCACTCGCCTTAAACATCAAGGCATATCGGGAACAGGAGAGAATTTAAAATTAGCGATAGAAGATCGAGCTCAAAAGTCTAATGTTTTAGATACTGATTTTTCGATTAGGTATCGGGTTAGTAATTCTGTTGATGATGCCAGATTTCGTCGGGTATTTGATTACAAAACAAAGTATGAGGGTCAAGTGCCTCCAGAAGCAATCGAAAAAAATGGCGATCGCTTTATTCTCAACTTGGGTCAATTACCCATACCCCCAGAGTATCTACAATTAGGTACTGCTGTTGAGGTGCAATTAGTGGCAAATCGCTCTTTTGCTGATAAGTACTCTAAGGAACAAAAAATTACTGTCAGAGACATTATCGAACGAAATTAGTTTTCAGGATTGAGGATAAGGGATGAAGTAGTCAAGAAGTTAAGTATTAGTCTGACTTTATCATCGTCGCGATCTTTAAATCTCTAATTTTCTAACTACTGATACTTGATTTTTGCCTGTTGAAAGCGTTTTAAGACTTCGCCTAAGCGATCGCAATCTGTGATTAAACTGATTCTGACATAACCTTCTCCTGCTTCACCAAAAGCATTGCCAGGGGTGACAACTACTCCTGTGTTTTGCAGCACATCTAAAGCAAATTCTGTTGAACCTTTACCGACAGGGGTTTCTATCCAGAGATACATCGT
>NZ_LR214260.1 GCF_900659865.1 Hyella patelloides LEGE 07179 | reverse complement strand
AAAAAAACACGGTATGACCATGTTAATTAAAAGATGAATTAATTTAATCTTTTTGTCAGTATTGTTTTGATAATCAAGCCTAAAATTTAAACGGCAGAAAAGTATACTTTAGACTTCACGGGATCGGGTACCATAGTTTTATCCCCTTCTTCCCAACCCGCAGGACATACTTCATCGGGATGAGACTGCACATATTGAATTGCTTTAAGTGTACGTAAAGTTTCATCTACGCTACGACCAAAAGAGAGGTTATTGATTGTCGCGTGTTGAATAGCTCCCTCTTTATCAATAATAAAGAGTCCACGTAAAGCTACTCCAGCTTCAGGATCGAGAACATTATAAGCGGTGCTGATTTCTTTTCTGATGTCAGAGACTAGAGGATAAGCAATGTCACCAATACCACCTTCTTTACGATCGGTTTGAATCCAAGCCAAATGAGAGAATTCGCTATCTACAGAAACACCCAATACTTCGGTATCAAGAGCTTTAAATTCCTCATAGCGATCGCTAAAAGCAATAATCTCTGTAGGACAAACAAAAGTAAAATCCAAGGGATAGAAAAATAATACGGTATGCTGACCGCGATAGTCAGACAATTTGACTGTTTTGAATTCTTGATCGACAACAGCAGTAGCAGTGAAGTCTGGTGCTTCTTGTCCTACTCTGATACATCCTTCTGCGGTCATGGGTTAATGTCTCCTTTTATACATTATATTTATAGGTTTGTATGGTGGTATTTACAAACCTTCACGAATATATCATAAAGCATAGTCATAACGGTTTTGTCTAAATTGATATTAAATGTTAAATTAAACGCTCAGAATTTAAGCAATTGTATAGTGTCGGAGAAGTCGCTTTTTTATTTGTAACCGCCAAGAATCTAGCTGTTGCTGAAAATCGCCTTTATTTAACCCATTGAGCCATAAAATTAGAGCATCTTCTCCTGTTTTGGGATAATAATTCCTGCGTCTTCCTGCAACCTTAAAACCAAACTTTTCGTACAAATTAATAGCTGGCTGATTGGTAGGTCTTACTTCTAAAGTAGCTCTTTTTAAACCTCTTGTGACTCCCTCTTGTAAAAGACTGTGGAGTAACAACATCCCTAAGCCCTGTCGATGATACTCTGGATGAATCCCTAAAAGAGTAATATGAGCCTCTTCCAAAATTGACCATAAACAGCCGATTCCCAGCATCTTAGGAGACAAATCTGTTTCTGTAACCCAAAGCAACAACAAGCTACTATTAGGGCTATTTATTTCTCTTAAATAACCATGTTTAGACCAAATACCGTCAAAACACAATTGATCTAAAACAATAATATCTTTAACTTGATTTGCGATCGCTGGTTTAATTTCTAGTCGTTTTATCATCTAAGGAATGAAGAGTATTAATTAGTTAGTGATTAGTGGGTAGAGAAGTTGTCTTGGTGAACTAAAAGATGCGCCTTACGGCGACGCGGGGTCTCACCGCTCAGGTCACGTCCGTACAGTGGTTAGTGGTTAGTCTTTGATTGCTCGTTGTCACTGATTACTGATTACTTATCACCTTTTATCTTCCCATCTTCCTTGTATTCCTTCCTCTGTTTCCTCTGCTCTTTCTGCTCTTTCTGCTCTCCTTCTTATTTCCTTTGCACTCTCGCGCCTTGATTATCCAAAGCCAAAACCTTAACGGAGGGGAAAATGCCTTCATTTTGCCAAGCACCAGCCATTGCAGTAACGACTTTTTTTGCCGAGTAGCTACTGCATAAAGCCAGTAGAGTAGGACCTGCACCACTAATTACCACTCCGTAAGCACCAGCAGCTATAGCAGTTTCTTTGACTGCTGTATAACCACGAATTAGTTTTTGACGATAGGGTTGATGTAATTTATCTGCTAAAGCCATTGCTAACCAATCATGATTATTGGTGGCTAATCCTCTAATTAATAAACCCATGCGAGAAATATTAAAAATAGCATCACTACGTTCGTAATTAGTTGGCAATACCGCTCTAGCTTCTTCCGTAGACAACTCAAAATTAGGAATTGCAACTACAGGTACGATATCAGAATGCCAAGGAATTTCTGTAATTTGCCAGTGTTCGGCTTCTCCCACAGATAATTGACAATTACCCAGTAAAGCAGGAACCACATTATCA
>NZ_LR214259.1 GCF_900659865.1 Hyella patelloides LEGE 07179 | reverse complement strand
TTTTTGACTTTGGCAACTATTCATATGTGGATTACCAAAATCATATTAGTGGGATAGGTTCTTATTACTTATTACTTATTACTTATTACTTATTACTTAATGACGAGTTAATTGAGCCTCGTTGGGCGTGGTAAATATGAGGAAAACACTGATGTATCGGGGAATAGCTTAGTTAATTTTTCTTTTCATAAATAGGATTATTAGATAATTAGAAATATCGTACAATCAAAATTAAATTTAAAATATTTAGTGTCAATAATAATATTTTGGAATTTATACAAACTATAGTCGTTCCAATTAATTTCCTTACGTTGTTAAACACTGGTAAAAGGATGAAGGATGCCCTAAAGGATACCGCTTCCGCCTTAGGACTCGCTTCGCGTCGCGCGACCGAAGGAAGTCCTTTAGGGCATAAAGGATGAAAAGTAGTACTGAGTAACTTGTGGTTTCTATTTGAAATTACTATATTATTTAGTATCTTAAGCTTTTTAAAATAGAGATTGAGATGTTAACTTAAATTAAATTAATCCCTTTAAAATGGCTTATTCTTAAATATTTCAATTATAAAACAATAATATAGTAGATTCTCAACCCATAAAATTATTTGCTATAACTGCAATACATAGATAAATAAAGATCAGTTATAAAACTACAATAGTTAATGGCGGTTAAGATATCTCATCAGAATACTACTCGTTTTTTAGATCGTTGGGCTTATGTTCCTTCTAGTGTTGCTTGTTTTTTATTTTTGTTATTGCTATTTAGCTCCTCTTTGGCAAAGACCGTAATCGATAAACAAGTTACAGTTTCCGAAGGAGAAGCAGCTAGAGTTGATACAGTGAAGCTGACACCAAAAGAATTGGGAGCGTTACGGATTGATGTTAAATCTTTTTTCCCTAACAATCATTGGGTAGTGTCTGAAATCCAGTTAGTAGACCAAAATGGTCAAGTAATTGTTTCGGCGATGGATGAAGCTTGGCGTGAGTCTGGTACTTGGCGCGAAGGAGGAGAGTCTGGTACTTGGTCAGAATCAGACCTTTTAGGAGGATTGGATATTCAGTCCCAACAAGCAGAACAACTTGATGTGGTGATTGAAGTTTTAGACTCAGGAAAAGTTTCTGGAGCACCCGCAGATTTAGCGGTATCTTTTGATGTCAAAGTTAAAAAAGGCGTAATCCAAACCAGTCATTTATGGTGGGGACTCATTTACACTTCTATATTGGGTATTTTGGCTTTATGGGCGACAAGAGCTAGTGGCAATAAAGTTATCTCCAAAACTCTTAAAGATAGCGACCCTAAAGGACGGGCTGTATTGGGAGGAGAAGATAATTTAGTTAGGGTCAAAATTCATACAGAGCTAGACGAAAATACTAACCGAAACGTGAAAGTTAATCTGTCAATCAATAACGTTTACGGAGAACAGGTATATAAACACTCTAGAACAATACCAGTTGCTCTGAAAAAAAATGATAGTGGTGAAGTGACTGGAGGTACAGCAAAGCTAGAGTATTTCTTGATCTTAAAAGAACGAGGTTCTTATAGTTTTCAAGCCAGAATAGAACCAGATGCACCAGTAGATTCTACATCTTTGATAGTTAGGGATGGGACAAAAACTTTGCAGAGCGTAAGTACGGTTCAAATCAGCCCTGTTGAATTATCAGGAAAACAGCGACATTTTACTATGGAGTAGATAATGCTAACTAAAATATACACTATCATGGCGATCGCGATCGCGCTTCTGACAATTCAGGCTGCTTATCGTTATCAATCAGCCTACGTCTTAAGACAAGAAAACCAAAATAATTATGCTCCCAGAAGAGGTACAAGAATATCTGGAGTATACATTGGCGGTTATTGGCAAGCAAGTCCTTCTAGAGCAGAATATCCCGAATTTCGTGGTGGTGGTTTGGGAAGTGGGAAATAGAATTTTAAGAAACGAGAAAGTTTTTAAGTAGCAAGCAAGCAAATAAGTAAGAAGTAAATAACAAAGAACAATATTATCCCGCTTGATATTATCCCACGAAGATGGGACGGGACGAGCCATGAGCAAACGAACCAGTAGATTAAGATATCATACCAACTCATTTAAAGCGATCGACAACTAACAATTAACAATGATTTGATGCCAACCCCAACTACTAAAATTCAAAGACA
>NZ_LR214258.1 GCF_900659865.1 Hyella patelloides LEGE 07179 | reverse complement strand
TTTTTAAATTGAGCGAACCGTGAGTCTTGAAGGTCAGTTTCGGTTCTCGTCCCTACTGTGGTTGAAGTAACGATAATATCGATTTCTTCGCTTGGTGCGTCTTCTTGCTGTTGTGCAGTGCTTTGTTCTGGTGTGACGCTTAAAACTAAGTTTTGCTCTGAAGGTACTATTTCTGCGCTTGGGGTTTGGCTCGATCCTGTAATAGTTAAGCGGATACTACTTTCATCTACTTTGGTCAACTCAAAGCGATCGATTCCTGGCGCGGGATTAAGTTCGGTTACGCCATCTCTAAGGTCGAAACCTAATGTTGCATCCAGAATATCAATTACCAGATCGTTACCGACCGGCAAAATCAACGGTACTAGCTTTTCACTTCCTGCTGTGGTTTTCAAGATTACTTCCAAACCCGACTCAGTTTGATTAATCTCTATCCCTGTAACCCGCGTCAGATTAACTTGCGCTAACAAATCCGCAGCCGTACTCCTGCACCTCTTGTCCTGAGCAAAGCCGAAGGGCTGCACCCCTGTACCTCTGCACCCCTGCTCCTCCGCTCCTCTGCTCCCCGTCTCCGCACCAACGGGACTAGCTAAAACCAAACTTAACAAACTACCGACAGATAAAAGACGAAATAACAATACTGAAAATACTTTCATTTACACTCCTCAGACCAAGCGAAGAACCGCCTTATTTAGAAAAATTGTTAATAACTAGATGAGGTGTAGTTTATAGAAGTCAATAACGGCTTGTCTATCGCAAAAAAGAGATTTGTAGTCACAAAATAGAGATATGGGGAAAACACTGAGCGCACTTGCTACTTGCTACTTGCTACTTGCTACTTGCTACTCAATCTTCCTGCCAAACACTCACTAGGCGTAATGCCAAATTGACGTTTAAACACCTTAGCAAAGTAGCCTAAATGAGTATAACCGACTGAGTTAGCCACTTCTGCTACAGAAAGCTTTTTCTCTCGCAACAATAGTTTCGCTTGTTCTAAACGTAATGAAGTTAGATAACCGATAACCGTTGTGCCAAATATTTCCTGAAAGCCCCGACGTAGAGTGAAATCGGAAATTCCCACTTGCTGAGTCAATTCTGAGATTGATGGGGGATTCTCTAATTGATTCACTAAAATATCTCTGGCTTGATAAATGCGATCAATATTTTTATTTTTTAATGTGGAGTTGGTTGCATCGGGGTTTGATTCTGATAACTGAGATAGCTGTAATGCCAGTAACTCCAACACTTTAGCCTCCAGATACATTTTAGCGATCGCGCCGTGGTAGGGATGACAGGATATCTGTTCGACTATAGTTTGCATCTGAAGGGTTACGCCCCCTACCTTAAAGTGAAATCTTTGGGGATTTTCGTTTTCTATTAATGCTTGTAGATGTTTGGGTATGGTGTTTAATTCTGTGGCAAAGTTTCTGATATATGCCAAATCTATTTCCATTCTTAACAACTTTAGGCAATCGCCAGCCCAAAATTGTTCTATCTCTTTAATGTCGGGTAAATAAAATAGATAGTTCTGCCCTTTTGTTTCCGCGTATTCTGGTGCGATACCATCGATACCAGGACAAATCACGCTATGATAACCGCTTAAATAAAATTTAGCTGTCAGAATAGGGCAATCACAATGTTCTGTTAGCTTATGGCAATCGAGGAATATCTGTTCGTCAACAAATTCTAATTTAATTCCCGATAACAAATTTGCATAACAATTTTGCCCTTCATACCACTGGCTCTTAGCTGCTCTAACTAGATCGAACCCACGAAGATTATTTTCTATCTGCTCGCAGGATAAACTTTCTCTGTAGAGGCGATCGTATTCTGCGTCGGTATAAACTTTCATTGACTTTAACTAGGTAAAAACTTAATCATAAACTTTCTCATTAAATAGGTAAAAGATGAAGACTGAAAATGCGAATGCGGGGGATAATAGAAAACTAAAAAATCATGACTAAGCAATGGCTAATTATTCGCCCTAAAGTCTTACTATATTTAATTACCACGCCCTTCGGGCTGAAGTCAGGAGGATAGAGTCAGCAGTCAGGAGTTAGATCAAGCCCGAAGTTGGTCTAAAGGCAAGGGCGCGTCGCCTGTGGTTTCCCAGGCGTTCATGTCGCCCGCTCGCCATTTTTAGGCGAAGAGAAACAAAATATATTCAAGTATTG
>NZ_LR214257.1 GCF_900659865.1 Hyella patelloides LEGE 07179 | reverse complement strand
TTTTTCTGTCTAGCTTTTGAAATTTAGATGCGTTTGCCCTGCCCAGCTTGCTCATCATGATGATTTAGTTGATTTCACCCATTACGAGGAATTTAAGTCACGGTTATCTTTAATGCTAGGTGGAAGTGTTTTTTCCAGGTAACTGGCTTATGATTGACTAACTTTATCTGAGAATTGCTCGTGTCTCGTCACTTAGAAAGATTACTGAAGCTCGATTCGCTACTGCGTTCTGGTGTTAGACAAACTCAAAAGAGTTTGGCTGAGGCTCTGGAAGTAAGCGATCGCACTATTAGAAGCGATTTAGATTTTTTGCGAGATCGTTTCTTAGCACCTCTCGAATATCAAAAAAACAAGGGCTGGCATTACACCGCTCCTGATTGGCGATTACCCAGTATTTCTCTATCTCAAGGAGAATTATTTGCTTTAACTCTGGGAGCAAGAATGTTAGAGAATTATTCTGGTAGTGCTTACATCAATGAATTGCGTTCTGCGATCGCACGTCTGAGTGAAAGATTACCCGAAGCAACTTGGGTAGATTTACAAAAGATAGCTGATGAAAAAATTTTATTTAGTCCTGGAGCATCGATTAACCTTGACCCTGAAATCTGGCATAAGTTAGAAAAAGCTTGCAAAAAGTTGAAATCTGTCTGGATGGAATATTTCACTGCCAGTCGTAATGCATCGAGTGAGCGTCAACTCGATCCCTATTTACTGCATATATATCGGGGGACAAATCCTTATGTAATTGGTTTTTGTCATAAACGTCAGGAGGTGCGCTGGTTTCGCATCGACCGTATTCGGAGTCTAAAAGTATTAGAGGAAGAATTTACAGTCAGACCTGATTTTGACGGCTTGGGTCATCTAGCAATGATTTTTCAGCATGAAGTAGGTGACGTTCCTCAACCTGTAGAGATTTGGTTTGATACTGCGACTGCTCCGTTTGTTAGCGAACGGCGTTGGCATCCTTCCCAAGAATTAATTAAGCACCAAGACGGTTCATTAACTTTGCAGATGTCTGTCAGTGGATTAAATGATATCAAGCGTTGGGTGTTGGGTTATGGCAAAGGTGCAATTGTTAAAAGTCCGCCAGAGTTGGTGGAGATGGTGCAAAGAGAAATAGAAGCTATGAATAGTAATTATCAACAAGGATTAAAACAATGAATTTTTTGGAAATTCAATTCGCCTTAAGGGGTAAGACATTGCCAGCAGATCATGGATATGCTTTGTATTCTGCCCTAAAAAATATAGTTTCAGAAGAGTCTAAAAAGAAAGATTTAAACAATACAGACATTCAAAACTTTCCTCCTGAAGTGATTTTATCCAGTATCCCTGGAGTACCAGATAGAAAAGGACTAATCTATCTCAATCGTTCATCTCGCCTGCGTTTGAGATGTCCTTCTGAACAGGCACAACAATGGTATCGCTTGTTTCAAAATCAGGTATTAGATATCAGAGGAAATTTAATTCGTTTAGTTCAACCTAGATTATGTTTGTTAGAACCTAGCGAAATTTTAAAAGCTCGATTGGTTACTTTTAAGTTTGAAAAATGGGATATTCATGAAGCCCCTGTTTATTTTTTGGAATCCTGTAAAAAAGCACTCTTACGCCTAGAAATTAGTGGGAAAGCTTTTATTGATAGTAATTCTGATGGTGATTTAGCTGTCCGCTCTCTACGGATTAAACAGAAAAATGTCATGGGTTTTGGTGTGGTTGTAGAAAACCTAAACGAGGAGGATTCAATTAAATTGCAGTGTTATGGATTAGGTGGTAGAAAACATTTTGGTTGTGGCTGGTTCTATCCTTGTTCGGAGGTGCAAGCGTGAAACAAGCACCAGTTTTAAAGCCCAATTTATTGCTAGCCAAATCATTTGAACCTGGTAAGTGGAAAGGTTCTTATAGCTTAGTCGGGCATACAGCAGATGTAGTTAATGCTGTCTCTACTTTGATGGATGTTTTAGGCGAACGCACCATAGAACAATTTGGGCTTTCTATTAGTTTACCAGAACTAAGAGCTACAGCCCGTCTAGCTGCTTATATTCACGATTGGGGTAAAGCTAACAATCATTTTCAAGGAGTTGTTCGTGCCAAGATTAAAGAGGCTCATCCCAAAAGATTTTTACCTAACAATCCTCAACTAGTTCGTCATGAGGTAGCTTCAGTTTTACTGGCTTGGGAGTTTCGAGAATGGTTGGAGCAAGGGGAAGG
>NZ_LR214256.1 GCF_900659865.1 Hyella patelloides LEGE 07179 | reverse complement strand
CCCTTCGGGCTGAAGTCAGGAGGATAGAGTCAGGAGTCAGGAGTTAGATCAAGCCCGAAGTTGGTCTAAAGGCAAGGGCGCGTCGCCTGTGGTTTCCCAGGCGTTCATGTCGCCCGCTCGCCATTTTTAGGCGAAGAGAAACAAAATATATTCAAGTATTGAATCCTCGCTCCTTCGCCTCAGAGGTAAAACGACTGACATCACGACTTCAGATTTCTGACTTCGTGAAATAAATATTGATATAAACTTTCCAATGTCCAAACTGCATGACGACGTGGATTAACAGCGGTCGTAACCTGACGAGAGTTTTTCGTAATTTGTGTATTACCTGCCAAATTGTGAATGAACATGGTGTTGGCAGTTCCGAAAAGACGCTCGCACACAGAACCAAAACGTGGTTTCCCCCCTGGTCTAGTTTTTGAGGTACATTCATACATTGCCAGTAGCCTTTCAAAATAAATGCTACTAAATTCTTTTCCGCCGTCCACTACCAAACATTGAGGGAAACGCCCAGAACGACGAACACAGTCTCGCATCACCATCATGCAACTACGATACGATGGAGGGTCGAAAGTTAGATAAAGAGCTAAAATCCGCCGAGAATAGGCATCCGATACGAAAGTTACCCAAGGACGACCTAATATTGCTTGAGTTTTCGAGGAAACTAATTCGATATCTAGCTGGGTATGATCTAGATGGCAAATAGCCCAAGGACGGTCTCCATGTCGCGGTGTGGTAAATTCTAATTCTCAGTAAAAAGGTTCGTATTTGTATGCAGCACGAGAACCCTGACGTTTTTTTGTTTGTTCGTAGTCAGGTCTACTATTACAAAATTTGAGAAAAGTTTTATAGCTGGGAACGGTGGTGTTTTGCTGTTGGCAAGCATTAACTAAAGCTCCATATACTGCTCTTTTGCCTTTCTGTTTGTAAGTTTCATAGTCCTGGGCAATATATTCGTCCATCAGTTTCAGGGTCAAGGTAGGTAATTTTGATTGTCGATTACCTTTTTTGCTGTTTTGAGGCAGCAAACCAAGATAGCCGTAACCTTTTGTTTGTTCGGCTTCTTTCCAACTTTGAATCCAACGATAAAAGCTACTTCTAGGAACGTTTTTATTTCTAGGAGAAGAGCCGATAAGGTAAGGTGCAACGATCCGATAACGTCGATTTGCTTCTGCACAATCTGACTCGCTAGCATCAATAATTTCTGAATAAATCTGGCTCTGGTTCTGAGTTTTATTACTGATTACAGTGATTTTTTCTGAGCTTATCAATTCTTCAAAAACTGTAATCGATAAGTTAATGACATTTTGTGGCGAATTTAATAATGTCACCTCTGTCGAACCCAAGTTGAGAACTCGCCAATCAATTCCATCCCAAATTATCTGACTTCCGACAGTTGGTTTGACCAATATCTGGTTGTTTGTGTCCCCAAAATTTTCTGATTTAATTGGTTGGGGAATTGAATAGGCTGTTTCAACAGAAAGAAAGAGTTGAACTTTTTTCGCTTCGCTGGCTAAATCCGCAGCACTCAAATCAACGTAGAGTTTCTTGGTCGCGATTAGCCTGTAAATTTCGTCGGGCTTAAATTGCAATTCCAGTAGCTTTGATAGTGTTATTCCTGGTTGCGTTGCTACTAACCCCATAATTTTTTCTTGGTTAGATATTGGCGTGTCTAACTCTGTAGAAGCTCGAAAGTAATCTTCCAGAAAGATGACTTTCAAATTGAATAGTCACCCCCATTTTTTGACTGGGATAGCGACCACTAACATTTCCTCTCCGACTTTGTACTCTCCGAGAGGGCGGTGAAGAGCGAATTTGTTGGATTTGTTCTCTTGTTGACTCCCTGAATTGAAGCTTGAGACACCAATCACGAAACTGTGAGCTGTTCAGCATGGCACTTTTGCTCTCGGAAAGCTGTTCTTTTTAAGCAGATTTTAACTTATTTAGTCTCACTTTATGCTTCTATTTTTAGTAAAAGTCTCATTTTATGATTCAACAATTTTTCCCTGTCAAAAATTTAGTTGACGAATTTACTGACTTTTAGAGTTTAAACTGTCCCATTTTATGATTCTACTATTCCCACTTTATGGTTCAAGTTACACAAACAGTTAAATAAAATAGCGAATCGCTCATCTTTCTGGCATGGGGGTCTGGGAAACTCCCAGGTAGGCAGGGAAAATAGAAAAATTATCAGAAGACAAAACCTTCACTTGGGCGAAGTGCGG
>NZ_LR214255.1 GCF_900659865.1 Hyella patelloides LEGE 07179 | reverse complement strand
TTTTTGCTGCGCCCAAAATCCTTGTAACCTTTATTTGCTCAAGGTTGTCAAGTTATTCAGCAAACCCTAGTTATCTCTTAATTTCCACGCAATCCAGTCGTTACTCAAGTTTTTGTAAAGAATTACAACGATTTGTCGAAAAACGGCTGATTCTTTCAAAGTAACTCTTGGCGAAGCCTACCTAAAAATCGAGGTTTCGTCCCTCATTGTCCCAGGAAGCAACAATTATGAAAAATATCTATGACAAATACAGAATAACTGGCGAAATTACTTTACAATTCTCCTATCTAGATCGAAAAAATCTAGGTATAAAAGCCGAAAGCAGTTGACTCCTGACCAAAGTTGACAACTGCCTTCAAAACTTTAGAACTCGCTGCCTTCTTGTAATAGATAGGTGGCAAGTTCCCTATTGACTAATTTTTTTCGTCTCAAATGTAATTATGCCACAAACTAAGAAGATTCAAGGAAAATTTTATCCACTAACCAGTGAAGTAACTGCCAAATTAAGACAAGCAAAACTAACGGCTGCGGAATGGAGAATTTGGAGTTATTTAGTTGAAGTCGATCCTTGGGGCGATCGCTATCAGGATTTAAACTCTTTGAACGTAATGAGTAAATGTGATTGCTCCAAAGCTACATTTTATAGAGCGATCGCTAAATTTCAAAGGCTAAGCTTATTCGACATTCAAGACAAAGGATTCAGTATCAGAAATCTCACTGGAGCATCAACAATAAAATCTGTCGATGAGAAAACTAACGCTCAAAGGTTAAGAAAAGGTTATCGCAAAACTGCGAAAGTAGTCTCAAAAATGAGACTGAATTCTCAAAAATGAGACTGAATTCTCAAAACTGCGAAAATCAACCGCCAGAAACCCCACCAGATAAGGCTTTCAAATCGCCTCAGACTCTTCAGACTTATACAGACTTTAAAAAGACTCTCTCAGAAGACGAGGGCGACAATTTTTTAAATTTCGTAAGAGGACAAATACAAAACCTAGAGAAACCAATCAACGATCTCGAAGCCTGGTTAGCCAGTAAAAATGCAGCAGGTCAAAATCGTTGGGAAGTCTATTACAAAAACTATCAAGACCAAAAAAGTGAGCAAAAATCCAGAAATGCCCAAAAGACATCTAGTGAGGGCAAATTTAACGCGGACGAAAATTTGGCGATCGCTCGCTGGCAAAAACGTCTCAAAGAGCAAGCCGAAGCATCAGAAGCAGCTTTGAGAAAGTCCAATCCGTTCTTAAATAAAACCAATTCAGCAGCAGAGCCAAAAAATAGCGTCAGTGATGATTTAAAAGGTTCTGAAGGGACTGCAATAGAGAAAAGTAATGAAAGTTCTCCTGATGTAAATAAGAGCGAATTCGACCAAATTTTTAACGATCCTGCTGGGTTTACCAAAGATACTTCACCAGCTTCATCACCAGAACCTTCTCCTAGTCCAAAAATTACCAAAGAAGAAGGATTGGATTTTCTGCGTAATTTAGGCATGATGAAACATTTCGAGCAGGACTTAAACCAAGAGCAAGAAGAAAATCAAGACCCAGATCTAGGAGGTGAAGAAGATGAATAATCAATTACCTCCAGTCAATATCGAAGCCGAAGAAGCCATTTTAGGGGGAATTTTACTCGACCCCGATGCAATGGTCAGAATTGTCGATATTTTGGTTGTAGAAGCTTTTTCTCTCTCTGCCCATCAGCTAATTTATCGTGTAGCTCAAACTCTCTATAATCAGGGACAATCTACGGATTTAATGGCAGTTAGTACTTATCTAGCAGATCGTAATCTTCTAGAAGATATCGGAGGAACGGCTAGGCTGGCTCAACTGTTAAATCGTACCGTTTCGGCAACGAACATCGATCGCTATGTAATGTTAGTGATGGATAAATATACCCGCCGTCAGGTGATTTCTGCTGGACACAAAATTGTCAATATTGGGTATGATACGAGCATCAAACTAGATGTAGTATTAGATTCTTCCGAGCAGGAAATTTTTAAGATTTCTCAGCAAAAAATGAGTTCCAACATAGAACACAATAGCGCGATCGCTGGTGCTGCTTTAGATCAGCTTGATGACAATAATCCGATTTATCCCACAGGACTTTACGACCTGGATAAATTGCTGGTGGGTTTTGAACCAGGAACGCTCAGTATCATCAGCAATTCTCATTTTGGCAAAAATAGGGATTTAGTTCTCTATCTTTGACAGATAACTAAGATTAATGAGGGA
>NZ_LR214254.1 GCF_900659865.1 Hyella patelloides LEGE 07179 | reverse complement strand
ATCTATCTTAACGAGCCTCTGCTCGATAACAGTTCAGGCTACTTGTGGTTTTTGACCCACCATCGCCTGGAAGCCTCTACTTCTCTAGTTTCTAGAGCTTCGCAGCTTCAACGAATCGCACTACCTTCAAAGCTCTGTTTTCTAAGTGAGCGCGATCAGCGTACGCTGGCACTGCGTGATCGCCACTATTGTAGGGGTAACTCTGCCAGTTGATTTCTGGGGGGACAACCTCTGGGACAACCCTTGTCCCAACCTCTGGGACAGCTTCTATTCTTTTCTCTGTCTGGGTTGGGACAACCTCGACAACTGAAGCAGAATTATTTAACAGATTTTTCTTTTCAACCTCTTCTACTTGTGTGACAGTTGAGAAATTGTCACAATGATGTGAGAGGTTGAAATGATTTTTCTCAAAGTTTTCAAAAGGGTTGTCCCAGTTGTCCCGTTCCTTATCTAATAAGGTTTCTGGGGTTGTCCCACAGGTTGTCCCGTAGTTGTCCTTGGGGTTGTCCCCCTTTTTTTGAGCCAGAATTTCTTCTACTGTCAGGTCTTTATCATAAGGCGAACGCAATCTCAATCCCTTAATCACTCTGGCTCGTTTCCCAGCTATCGTTAATCTGGCTTTTTCAGTTAACCATCCCAAAGTCCGATTAGTTAATTCGATTAATTCTGCTGAAAAGTTTTGTGGTGATTTTGCCGAACGCTTAGTTTGTTGACAATATAGGGCGTAACTTCCATAGAGGGTAGAACAAGTCGCATCATAATCTTCGGCTACTTTCCATTCATGAGCATTACTACCAATTGGTACACAATCTGTATTATCTTGTATGACCCATTCATTCACCCAGGCTGCCAAGCCCTCACTCCTAATCTGCGATTCCCACACTGTTGTCGATAAAGAGCGATCGCCTATCCCCTTCAACACTGCTTCGATTTCTGTCTCTGGAATACTCAACAGGTAAGAAGTAAATGCTCCTAATTCCCCCTCAAACTCTTTCATCAAGTCTTTTTTCTTGTGATTGGGACATTGGTAATCAAAGGGAATCATGCTGACTCTGCGGGTCAACCATGAACCCAGATTGGTGTGGAAGATGGGGAAGTTGGAAGTTACAACTGTTAAACCACCAAATACGTACTCAAAACCGTTCTCAAACAGTCTCCGACCCGATAATCTGTCTTGACCCGTTAGTCTCTTGAAATTACTCATCTTTTTGGGTGCTTTATCTTGGTCTGGCAGCACTACTAATCTTTTACCAAAAATACGGGCTATCTCGTGCTTGTCCTCTAATTCTGATAAATTCATTGTGGCTGTGTTTGATTCTCCTACAAGAGCCGTTAGCAAAGTAGTAAAGGTACTTTTACCACTGCCTCCTCCACCAATCAGGTGCAGGAATTTCTGTAGGTCATTCCTCCCTCTCAATACCGCAGCAGCGAAACAAAGTAACAATTCTTTATATTCTTGATTCCCCTTAGTAGCTTCGTCCAGCCAATTCGCGATCGCACTCCACCCCGTTTCGATAATGGTGTAATCTCTTGGAAGTTGCCACGTGAATTTGAATCCTGGATTATGGTCGTGTAGCTTGTTTGTAGCCAGTTCTAGCACTCCGTTCCTAAAGGGCAACCAATCTGTTGAAGATTTTTCGTCCCACTTCCTAATAAATAATTCTCTTTTTAAAGTGCCGATGATATTTTCAACATAAGCGTTAGTACCATATCCCTTGATATTCCGAGCCTTGAGGATGCCGTGTATTTCGGCTGCTAAGTAATCTTTACTAACAAGAGTCCAAATTCCTTCTGTCTCCAGACTGTAGGTTAACCAGGTTTTTAATTCATCACAATATACCCAGCGATCGCTATATTGCTCCGCTATCTCTACACCAACAATGTCTGGTTTTGGTATTTTGTTTCCATCTACGGTGGTGAAGGCATCCGAGCCGTATTTAGAGTACCAATCATCAAAGCAGTAGGCTTGGCTTAATAATTGTTTACGGAATTCTTCTATTCCTTGATTTTTGATGAAATCATCCACGCCTTTGCCGTCCCTTTCGTCCCATTCTGGTAAAGAATATACAGGCACATTATACTTCTGTATCTGTCGGGCTAGTTTGATTAATGCCTGTTTAACTGGCTTCTTCGTATAGGTATCTGCGTCAAAGGCAAAGATAAATCCAAATCCTTCCTTTGCAAATCTTTCTAACTCAGGAACTAAATAACGTTTTCCTTGGGGGTCATCCTTACTTGATGTCAGCCCCATCTCTACTCCTAATAAGGCAAGAG
>NZ_LR214253.1 GCF_900659865.1 Hyella patelloides LEGE 07179 | reverse complement strand
TGCAGGAGACGGAGACGCGGGAAACATTACCTTAAACGTTGCAAATACTTTTCTAGCAGATGACAGTCGAATTAATAGCAATATTGGTATTGGTAATAGAGAAGATGCTCCAGCATTGGGAAAAGTGGGTAATATTATTATCAATGCAGAAAATATGGCTTTTAGTAACACAGCACAAATACAAGCTGGAGCTTTTTCGGGAGCAACTGTCGAACAACCAGGTATTATTTCTTTAACGGCTACCGAATCAATATCTTTTACAGGAGAAAGGACAGGTATTTTTGGCAATAACGAGCGTGGCTCATTGGGAGATGCTAGTGATATCCGACTATCTGCACCGACAATTACTCTAAATGATAATGCAGGGATTACTGCTGATAATGCAGGAAATGGTCAAGGAGGAGACATTATTATTGATACTGAGCAGTTAACCCTGCACAATTCCGAGATTCTCGCCAATATTTCTGGCGAAGGTAATGCAGGTTCTGTAACTGTTAATTCTACAGATTCAGTCTTACTTACCGAAGATAGTTCTATTCAAGCACTGATTCAGAATAATGCAATAGGAGAAGGCGGAGATATTACAATAGACACCGCAACTTTAACTCTTAGTGAAGCTTCGTTTATTACTGTTGAGTTACTAGAAAATGCAATAGGAGAAGGCGGAGATATTACAGTAGACACCGCAACTTTAACTCTTAGTAGAGGTTCGCTAATTTCTGCTGAGCTAGAGGAAAATGCAACAGGAGAAGGCGGAGATATTACAATAGACACCACAACTTTAACTATTAGTGAAGGTTCGCTAATTTCTGCGGTTACTTCTGGTGAGGGAGATGCTGGTGATATTACGGTTAATGCTAGCGAGACAGTCTCTCTAGAAGGAGTATGGATTGACAATGTTTCTGGTGGCATTTCCGCCAATGTCGAACAAGGTGGTATTGGAACAGCAGGAGATATTGAACTCACCACAGCTAATCTTTCGATTTCTAATGGAGGTAATGTTAGTAGCAGCGTTTTTGGTGATGGAGATGCTGGCAATATCACAATTAATGCCCGTGAAACAGTCTCTATCGAAGGAGTAGGCACTAATAACCGTCCTAGTGGCGTTTTCACCACTGTCGAACAAGGTGGAATTGGAAATGCAGGAGAACTTCAACTAATCACAGCTAACCTTTCTCTCACTGATGGAGGTGCTGTCAGTAGCAGCACTTCTGGTCAAGGAGATGCTGGTGACATATTTATCAATGTCAGTGATTCTCTTACTCTTGCTGATTCTGGTAGTATCACTACTTCAGTTGAGCCAGAAGCTATCGGAGATGGTGGCAACATCACCATTGGTGTTTTCCAGCAACAAGAAAATGACTTAGTACTAGATGAAACTCAATTTACCTCAGAAATCACTCTAGCTGATGAAGGTTTAATCTCAGCAGATAGCTTTGGAGAGGGTATAGGTGGTTCAATTACAGTGCGTGGCGGAAACGTTGACCTGAATCAAGGACAAATCTCTGCCACAACTCAAGCAACCATCTCATTAGAAGAAAGAGATAATACTTCTTTGAGTGAGATTGATTTGTTTGTGGATGAAAATTTAACTCTTCGCGATAATAGCAATATTTCCGCACGGGCAAATAATGATGCCAATGGGGGCAACATCAATATTGGTGCCGAATTTATTATTGCCTATCCTAGTGGTGGTGACGGCAATGATATTACTGCTAGTGCCGAACAAGGACAAGGTGGCGCAATTAGCATTACAGCAGAATCTCTACTAGGAATTGAAGAACGCAGAGCGTTTGACAACAATGGCACTAACGATATTGATGCTAGTTCGGGAACCGACGGTTTAGATGGTACAGTTACTATCGAAACCCCTGATAATAATCCCCTGCGAGAAACCCCAGAATTAACTGATAACGTCGTCACCGCAGAGGTTATTACGACATCGGATGTTTGTTCGGCATCAAATATCGAAGATGTCTCTAGTCTGGCAGTTCAAGGAAAAGGAGGGATAGCTCCTGAACCCACTGCACCCTTTGATGGTGATGCTTTAATTGTCAATGGGGAATCCGAAACATCAGATGTGCCTCAAAATAGTAGCAATAATCCAAAACCTCATGAGATTCCACCTCATATTCAACCAGTGGCATACAAAGACAATGGTGAACCTATTTATATTGCTAGGGGAGTCATGAAACAAGAAGACGGAACTGTGATTTTAACCGCCGTTCCCCATCAAAATATCTCCCCTCGAACTCCTGAAAATCCTTATAGTTGTG
>NZ_LR214252.1 GCF_900659865.1 Hyella patelloides LEGE 07179 | reverse complement strand
TTTTTCTGTCTAGCTTTTGAAATTTAGATGCGTTTGCCCTGAGTCCCGGGTTTGTTTGGGCATAATTTTTGTTTAAGTCCCGTTAGGCATTCATTGCCTGATTTACCTCGTCGTCGCTGCCACCAAACCACTGTGTCTTTGGTTTTTGCACTTATCACAGTAAAGAGGACAGATTGTCGCATATGTCTCTCTTTCCACCTTCTTAGTACAGCTTTTACATACGAATTTGTACACTCTGGTATGGATTGTGCGGGTATGTGCCTTAACTCGAACTTTTTTACTTGACATTTTGCTCCCGATCTCAATTAGATTAATTTTGGACAAAGTTAACACAGAATTTGCTCTCAAGAAAGCTAAAACCAAACAATTGAGCAAAATCGCTAAAATTCAGTAGATGGACAAGTGTTCAGAGAACGCGATCGCGCCCGCCCAAAAATGATTTAGAGTCACAATTTCTCTCAGTACCTTTGTTCTAAAAGACTCTCATTAATATAAGTAAAGGTTATATTAATACCTAGTATGACTTTAAATTGCAGTATTATGTTCATATTTGGGAAATAAAACTGTTACAAAAACAACAATATTTTAAAATCATTTTAAGTCAAAAATAATTGAGTATTGGATTTAAGTTTTTTCAAGAAATTTTGAGTGTTCGAGCAGATTTTGACAAAAGTTATCTCTTAAACGCAACAGTTTGAATAGTTGAACAGACCCTCGCCCTTAGATTAAAGCTTTAAGCTTATTTTTTTTAGATGAGTATAAATATTAATTAACTGCTAGGAATATAAACTACTTTTCTGAATACAATGTTTTGATTTTGATTTGTAAAGAGTTTATTTTCTCTAAAAGATAAGTAATGAGAGCTACAGATGTATAGCTTTTTTTTACCCCAATGATAGCTATAGTTAATCGCTTATTTTTGGTGATAATATAGATAGTAGCATAAGCGAAAAATGAACAAGTTCCATTTTTTGCTTGACTACGATAAATATAATCTTCTTCTTTTTTCCTAGATGTACCATAGTAAGGGATTAAATTTAAATCGATTGCTAGTTTATGTTTTTTCTTCTTTATTCTAAGGGGAAGTTTACTTGTTAATGCTTGATTTACTTCTTTTTCTAAGTCTTCAAAATTATCAATTTTGCTTAAATGATATCTGACATTTCGACCAGACCAAGAGTTTTTTAAACTAGAAGCTGTATTTTCTATCGTATCACTACGACTAGCTGCTCCTACTAAAATATTAAATAAATCGCTTTGTTGACAATCACTTTGGGTCTTAATTGAAATATTTTCTTTTAAACAATCAACAACTTTTTTTAAAGTTTCTTCATCTGTTAAAACAGCTTTTTCTTTAGTATTAGTCAATTTTTAAAACTCAATAAATTGGCAAATACTCCAAAGCATACAATATTTTTGACAGAGCAAATATAAGCGAGTATATATAACTAAATCCTTATCTAAAAACTATAATTAATACTTATTCTATATCCTCTGCTTTAAAACATTAGTACTAATAAATTCGGACAAAAGTCAAGTCCCTCAGTATGGCGACCACGCTGTCAAAAACTTGTCCATCTACTGAAATTAGCGATTTTGCTCGATTTCCCAGCTAATTTCGGCGACTCAACTCACGAACAGTCTGCCAGGGCGTAGTGCTGCTTAGAGTAAACCGCTTTTTTCAATTTAAGATGCTCAGTCAGGCGATTGTCGATTGTTGATTGAAGATTAAAGAATTGACACTATTACCGATTTTTCTCAAAAATTTCCACTTCATCAAGATTTTGACCCCGACTATCAAAGGGACATTTTCTTTTCCGAAAACATCAAAATACTCCCCCAAGATTATCTGAGCCACTCCGCTACCAATGAAAAACCCTCTAAACTTGCTAATTCAAAATGTTTCTTTAATTGGCTATTTACCAATCTTTATTTTATTTAATTTTGTTTTATTTATTGTTACTTTTTCTTCTACTTTATTAAGATAATTTTGGTGATTGTGCTGTAAAGTCTTTAACTATGAGGATTAAGGGAACTAATCTTTTGAAGCCAACTCCACCCTCTCTTATTTTCTGAAGATTAATTTGATTTTTTACTCTACGATTCTCGATCTTTTATTTATTTTTTATTATTTTGTCTTTTCCAATACTCGACCTTATATATTCTTTGGCTGATTAAAGTTTTGGTTTACCTCTCGATACTCTGGGCAATTTACTGTTATTTTTATTTTATTTTATTTTATTCTTTTTTTATTTTACTAAAAATATCACTTAGCTTTTTTT
>NZ_LR214251.1 GCF_900659865.1 Hyella patelloides LEGE 07179 | reverse complement strand
ACAGGAGGATTTAAGTAGTAAAATCCGTACTACTGAGGCAAACCGATTATTCTCTAGCTGATGAACTCAGTGACAGCAGGAGTGACAACCGCCAAACCTCCACCAGATGGTCACCACCCATGTCACCTCTATTAGAGAGTGCGCTTTTTTGGGGTGACAAGCAGCCAAAAACCTCTCTAAAATAAGGACTACAAGTTCAGAAGTTGATTTTTAAAACAAATACAAGCTCTAGACAATAGTACAAAAAAACTGTTAAAATCCCAATTCTCGTTAATTATTATTAAAAAACCTGAATTAATTGAGCAATTAATGAGAGAAAAAGTCAAATATTAGCAATTTTTAAATCCTAATTATGGACTTTTTTTCTGACCATAAATCTCAGATAGAGAAATATTTAACTAAGAGCCAAATAATAACTTTACAGCTATTAATTTGGCTACTTCAAGTCCAAAAAGAAGTAAGAATAGAAAGATTAGCTAGCTGTTTACCAATTCCAATTCTCTACGAAAGCCGACGAAAAAAGATTCAGAGATTTTTAGCTTCATCATCTTTAAGCCTATCTTTATTTTGGTTTCCCATAATTAAATCAATTGTCGAACAAGAATTTAAACGAAGTAATCCTCTGATTTTAGTATTAGATAGAACCCAATGGTCAGACAAGAATGTTTTCATGATAAGTGTAATGTGGAGAAAGCGAGCTTTACCTATTTATTGGCTAATTTTATCAAAAAAGGGAAGCAGTAATATTCGTGAACAAATTGCGCTTATTAGACCAGTATTGAAATTGTTTTCTCATTATGACGTAGTGATTCTTGGAGACAGAGAATTCCATGGTGTTGAATTATCTTATTGGTTAAAAGAAAAGAATAAAAAAGCTAAGAATCCTATTTATTTTGCTTTTAGGGAAAAAGGTAATATTTATATAAAAAGAAGCAGTAAAAATGAAGTTAAACTTAAGGATTTAAAACTCACTCCAGGTGTTAAAATCTTATATAAAAATCTCAAAGTTACTAAACAAAAAGGTTTTGGTAAATTCAATATATTAGTTTATAAAAAGAGAGATTATCGCCATCATCAAGCAAAAGAAAACTGGTTTATTCTAACTAATTTAGATAGCGCAAATGAAGTAATTAAACTTTATAAAAAGAGAGCGGGTATCGAAGCTATGTTCCGTGATTATAAGAGTGGGGGATATAATCTTGAAGGTAGTAAAGCCAATCTTATCAGGCTAACTAACTTGATTCTATTAATAGCTATTGCTTACACATCAGCGTCTTTAGAAGGCAAGTCTTTTAAGAATCAAGGACATCAAAAGTATATTACTCGTCTAACTGAAGCTCAAAGAAAATATAGAAGACATAGTGATTTTAGAATAGGATTATACGGACAAAATTGGATAATAGCTTGGAATTTTTGTTTTAACTTAGTTGAAAAACTCATGATAATTAATCGACATAAGAGCAACTATTATCAGCAAGGATTAAAAGTTTTATCTGCCATTAGTTAAGCATTTATTTGAATTAATTGAACTTTAATTATAAGCTTAATTTTTATTGATTAAGTCACTTACAAATGCTTATTTAAGATAAACGCATATATCAATTTACCAAGAAAATATATTTAATGATTTTACTTCAATTATAGTTATTTCATTAACCCAAATATATTACTAAAATTTATCTCCTAATTGTTTTTTTCTTCAACTTGATGTTGCTTAGTAATTGTGACCGCTTGCTTTTCTATATGCTTGTCACCCCAAAAACAAAAATAGGGATGTATTCATAGCTTATAAAGCCAGTTTAGGCTTTGTTTGGGCATAATTTTTGTTTAAGTACCGCTAATTCTGATTTGTCACTGTTCCTATCGCGGTGTTGTCGAGTTATTAAGAGATTTATTCGATTATTCGCTCAGTATCGGCACGGTTCACAACAGGATAAAAGAAGCAACGCAAAAAGCTCGAAAAATTAATCAATCTCAAGATTTATCCTCAATTGAGGTGGCTTTGCTCGACGAACTCTTTCACAGTACTCGACCAGTATTAACAGGAGTGGATGCTGATTCTACCTACTGTTTTCTTCTAGAAGAAGTAGAGCATCGAGATGAAGATACTTGGGGCTATTATCTACTGGAACTGGAGCAACAAGGATTAAATCCTGACTACACCATTGCCGACGCAGGAAAAGGAATCAGAGCAGGAAAAAAAGCAGCTTGGGGGAATGATATTGCTTGTCATGGTGATGTTTGGCATATGTTCGACCAATGTGACACTTTATGCCGTAATTTAGCTAA
>NZ_LR214250.1 GCF_900659865.1 Hyella patelloides LEGE 07179 | reverse complement strand
ATTTTAGTTCTATTCAAACTAAAGAGAACTATTTATTATTCAGTACTTTTACTGATTCTAGTATCTCTTTTAGGAGATTATTTTTCTGATTGCTTTATGCTCCGTTTTGACGTGCGGAATGTGGGTTCTATATCAACCAAACCAATACCCATAAAATCGTTTGTATTGACCGTAACAACAGTCAATTTATGAGCTTTGGCGATCGCAGCAATCCGACAATCTTGCGTGCCGATTCTTTTGATTTTGGCTGGAAGGGCTTGATAGATTTGCTCTGCTTCTGCACTGTAGGACAAAATTTGAAACTGATTTAGTGCCGAAAATAACTCCTCAAAATACTTATAGGCAGCTACAACCGATGGTTTTCTTTTTGTTTTTTGTACCGAAGCTAAAGCACCCTGTAAAATTTCTTCGACAGTAATAATGCTTGTAAAAATCGATTCTGGCGGTTGACTTAAAATCTTAGCTGTTAGTTGGGGATAGAAACGTCGCTCGTCCAAAAAGTTACTAACAATACTGGTATCGAGTAAATACATTAATTTTCTTTGTCAGAAGATGTATTTAACTCTCGGTCTATTTCTTCTCGATCTATCTTGCGAGAACGTTCTATCTCTGACTGTGTTTCCAACCAAAATTTCCCCCCAAACGATCCTGCAATATCTGCTAAAGGGTTTTGGTTTGACAGTTTTGTTTGTGACTTTTGATGAGAATCTTTACTTGTCGTCATATTAGTTTCAATACCTTTTTTTATATTCTAAATGCATTATTTATTGTTCTTCTTGAGATAAATCTAGAGCATCAGCCAGAACAGCTTCATCCATACCGCTAGAGGCGAACGCTTTTTCGACGGTTTGATTCAGTCTTTGTAATGCTTGTTCGATTTCTTCTTCCTCCGATTGTGGGACGGGTATATAAAATCCGACCAATTTACCAGCAATTCTCATTTTGAAGAAAAAAAAGAAGATGTTTTCTATTTTTAATAGAGAACAAAACTCAAAAAGTTTTATTTTCAAAAAAGCCATACATAATTAAGAAGTAAAAAAGAAAAAATAGACACATAAATACTCTCTCAACTCAAAAAACTAGGTTGAAATCATCACAAAAATGAAATTTTAAACATGAAAATCAAGCATCACCTCCTGAAATTATTTTGGAGATTTAACTAGAATTAGTTTGGAGATTGTCTGAATCATCATCGAGCATAAAATTAAATAAATCAGACCAAGTTTCAAACCAAAAATATTTTAATAAGGCTCTAATATCGTTAAAAAAGCTACGACGACTTCCGCTAAGTTGACGAAGGCGTTGATAAGTAGAATTAGCTAACTTTAAAACTGAATGAAATAAAAAAGCCAACAAATTTAAACTCAATAAAATCTCACATAAATTATTTTGACCGTGACCAAAATTATGTTCTAAGTTGTAACCATGATTTTTTAAAACATTATTACTTTCATTTTCGATTTTCCATCTACTTCTACCAGCTTTGACAATTTTTTCGACATTATCGTCTCGAATGTTATGATTGGTAATGAAACTATTTTTATAAGCAACTTCTTTAGTTTTTTGATTGATTATTGTAACTTCACACCAATTAACTTGTAATGAATCATCCCCATCTTTTAGCGGTATTTTATTAGTATAACGATAACGATAAACTAGCTCCTTTCTTCCATTCCATTCTTTCTTTTTTATAGTTTGTACTTCACCAGTTTTCTCTAAAAACTCTAGCCATTCATACAAAGTTTTGTGTGAAGTTTCACGACAAACAAAAATAAAATTATAATCCTTTGCTAACGCTAATTCACAGATAGGTTGACGAGAGTATAAATCATCTCCTAAAAGAGTTACAGGATTTTCATATCTTTGGCTCGGATTTTTATTTAACCATCTTTTTATCGCAGCGTTTTCACAGTCTTGTTTTTTATAACCATCTTGTTTTTTGATGAATTCTGGTTCGAGACAAATTACTTGTTTCATGTTAGGTGAAACCACAGCAGGAATTACACAACTATGAAAATAAGTTGTTGTTCCGTTTCGGTGATTCCGAGAGTTACAATAAGGACAATTAATTTTTTTAGATGAAAAATATTCTGTTCCGTCTAATGCTATTAAAATTTCTGATTCTAAATAAAGAAATTTAGAGAGTATTTTTTGATTCTTTAACCATTGACTACGTCCTCGAAGGAGGATATATTTTTTGGTATACTGGATAAATTGTGGCAGCAGGAACTGGGTCTAATAAATTGCGTATTTGATTATCGCTGGGAATTTTTTCGACCTTAAATAAACTGTCAGCATTATTTTTACACTTCATCTTTGAC
>NZ_LR214249.1 GCF_900659865.1 Hyella patelloides LEGE 07179 | reverse complement strand
GGTTTAATACCTAACTGTTCATTTATGATTTCTACTATTCCTATTTCATCTATTATTCCAGCTATTATTCCTAAATGATTAATTGTTTGAACTTCAATATTCACTAATTGACTCATTAAAACAAAGTTTTTACCTGATTTTTATTAGAATCATTTTCTCTTATTTTATCTTCCTGGACACTCTTTAAAATACTTAGACAGTCTCGACTTTGCCGATCTGCAAAGCAGCCACTTCGTGACCACGAGGAACGAGTGAACCTCTCTCGCTGAGATATAGCGATCGCTATAATACTTGTAATTTTGTGTATTACATTTAGACGTGCGTAATGAGAAATAAACTGTTAGCTGGACTTTCGGAAAAAAGTGATCGATAAAGACTGTACTCTAAATAGAGAAAGCTTTTAACCTGTTTTTAGCCCCAAACAAATCCACGTTCTGCTTTATGGGCAGCAAAGATTTCTCTATTTTGTTGCAACCAGCCAAAGAAACGATAAGAAATACCTGTTAAAAATGCCTCTAAAGTATCGGAAAAAGTGGTTAAAGGTTTATGGGCATAACGTTTTCTTAGTCCGCCCATTAATTGTTGATAAATAACGGACATCTCGCGATTCTGAGGAGACCTCAGAATGCGTGTCCTCATAAAAGTATAAGCATTAAATACCAAAATAAAGTGACGAATTAAACTTTCTTTTTTTCTCATTTGATACTCTTTTAAGCCTAACCAACCCTTAGCTTCTCTATAAAACTTTTCAATGTAGTTTCTATCTGAAAATGTTTTTACTATCCATTCTTCTGTTACTTTATCACCTTGAGAATTAGTAATTAAATAATCTATTTCAGTAGCTTCAGATACAGAGTTGGCATTCATGACGATCGCTATATTTCTCCTACCTTCAAGACCATTAGTTTCAGCTTGAATGATAGCTACCCAAACAGTTTTAGGTTTATCAAGTTCTAAGGTAACGGCTTTAAAATCTTCTTTAGATAAAGATAGAATTATTTCATCTAATCTTTTTGGTGAATCTTTTTTTCCTGTTTGTTGATTAATAACAGTAGCCAGTCTATTTTTCGCTAAACCCCCAATATACTTCAGGTTTAGCTTTTCTAGTTCATTTAAAAAAGTAGAATTATTGCCATAACCTCCATCGATTAAAACAATTCCTGGACGATATTTTCTCTGTAGAGTTTTATTGATTAATTTTAAAGCTATATCTGGCTTTTTGATAAAATTTTGCTCCTCTTTTCCCTTTGGTAAGAAATCAGCGTGTTGATACAATTCTACATCTAAAGGAAGACTTCTTACTCCATCATATAGCGGTGCGACCCTGGCGAGGTTTCCTCGCCCAAGGAACGCCCTAAAGGACTAGCGTTGCGTCGCGCACCAAGACGATGGGTAGTAACTATAACAATTCCGTTGTCAGTTTTGCCAATTTCCCCAATATATTATCTTCCTACTCCTGAAGTGAAATTTCCACTTTTCCTGTGTCCCGAATCATCTATTATCAGAGCGAAACCATTTCTGATTCTTGTCTGATTACGTTTATTTATGATTTCTAAACGACGCTCATTTATTTTTTCTACTGACCATTTTGATTCACTAATAAAATGGTGAATATTACTCTATGAAGAACCAATTATATTGTCAGTAATTTGGGAAATATTTTTCCGTTTACTTTCCCCTAATAATCCCGCTAAATAACAACGAAATCCTTTTTTCTGACCTTTCGTTTGCCATAAATCATCAAACTTTACACACCATTTCTCAAAACATGGGGGTAAGGCTTCAAGGGTTATTTCTTTCAGGGAAAGCGATCGCAGTTTTAATTCAAGTAAAAGCAAGATATTTCAATCATTCTATCCTATTTTGTTGCTCGAATTCCGAAAGTCCAGTTAACAACCCTCGGATTTGTTCGACCTTGGCGATTGGGAATGATTTGTTCGGCAACTTCCGAAATTAACCAGTAGAAAAAGCAAGGCAGTGAAGAAGGCAAAGCTTGTTGAAACCCTGAGATAGCTCGGCGCAGAATTCGTAAAGTACTGGTAAAACTGAATTGTAAAGAAGATCGCTCTGTAGTAGTCGAAGCCCGAAAAATCAAAGAACGTATTGCCCAATGAGCCAGCAACCAACCAGAGATTTCTTGAACGACTAATTTGGGTTTTTTGGAACGAATCGGAGTTTTTCGAGCATTAAGAGTTAAAGGTGTTAACGGGACTTAAACAAAAACTAAGCCCAAATGAACCCTAAACTAGCTTTGTAAGCAGTAAAAACGTCTAAATTATGATTGAGCCACTGGACAAAACGATAAGACATAGCTGTACGAAATGCCGAC
>NZ_LR214248.1 GCF_900659865.1 Hyella patelloides LEGE 07179 | reverse complement strand
TGTGATGCTGACTGGAACTCAAACCACAGACTGTTGTTTTACCGCAGGGACTTAACACCAGGGTCAAACATAGATGCGGTATGCTTTTTGGCAAATAGCGATCGCCTTTTTTGTGAGAAAAGCGGGTTACTAGCGTGGTTAGTAGCCTGTGGTGTAGTAGTTGTATTCGTCTGAATTGCAGCCGATATGTTTGGCTGTTTCAGATTCCACTAAATAATCCAACCCAAAAGCATGGGTGTCCGCGTAGCGTTGCATACCGCGTATTTTGATTTCTGCTTCAAAGTTTTTCAGATATTTGGGTTTTCTAATCTCGCTCCAAGAACAGCGATAAAAAGTATTGATGGTTTTTAGATATCCAGATATTTCAGCTTCGCTACAGCCCAGGTAAACCAGAAAAGCTGGTTCGGTTTCGGTGGCATTGCTCCAATTATGGCGATCTTCTTTGGTGGCTTCGCAGATAGCTACGTTCTCGCATAGTTGCGTTACTTTGAAGCTTCCTTTTGGGGAAACTTTTAAAACTGAATCGTTTAACATGATAATTACCTCATTGTTTGGGGTTGAGCCGAGGTTGAAACTTTAGTCGGTGTCGCCTCGGCTTTGATTTAAGAGAAAGTTTTTTTCTTAAATCAATTATCAATATAATAGCATGGATACACGCAATATTTTGCTATTTCACAAAACTTAATAGCATGGATACCTGCTATATTGTTAATTGATAGCTAGTAACTGAGTGCAAAACAATGTCTAGACCAGGCGGTAATCCAGCTTTGGCGGAACATCAATTTACAACTGATAGGGAAGAACCCTGTACTGCTAAATTACAAGTGCGCGTACCTCCTTCAATGCTTGATGAATTAAAGGAACATAAGAATTGGCAGGAAATTGTTAGGCAGGTGCTTGCAGAAGAACTTGTCAAGTTAAGGAAGCAGAAAGAGATTGGTAAGAAGAAGACCAAATAAGGTTATTCCTTATAGTATGGATACTTGCAAAAGAACCGCGAAAAAAAATCGGATTTTATCTTGAAAATAGCGTGTATCCATGCTATAATCTTAGTAACAAAGGAAAGGAAACAGAACGCGAGGAAAGGTGAGAAGCTGCCCTGGAAGCTAGCAACCGAGCAAACGTGGAAACAAAAAACCGATGGGAAGCCTTGATGTGAAGCTGTGCCAGGGAACAGCTAAAACACGGGTATGGCATGGGAAAAACAGCAGGGGCAAGCTACCAAACAGGAGCAAACCCCACGCCCATAAAAATAGAAGGTGAAAAACCCTTTCTCTCCTCTCCTTCTCCTCTCTCTCTTCCTAGCTAGTGAACGTAGCACCCAATAAAAAACAAAAGCACACGCCAGGCTAGGTCAGCGAAGCCAGTCAATATTATTCGTGTGCTAAAATCCTTCTTTGTGCGGAGTGAACGAGTTTAAAAACCGAGCGATGAGCGAGTCCGACTGAGTGTAATAACTTTTCAGATATTACCAACCATTTCACGGAAGGACGTGGATAGAATGGAATCTGAGGCTACGACACAATGTCAGGTTGCAGACATTTAACCTTGTCATCTCAGCAAGAGTAAGCCTGATGGAGTGGCAGGAACGACTGGAGTAATTTTAGAACTTTGAGACTGAGGTAAAAATTTTTGTACTGACATCGTTTAATATTGTATTTTGTTCGGTCGGAGACGGTACAAAAGAGGACGCAATTAAAGTTAAGCTCGATTAATTATCGATCCATCACCGAGGTTTTAGTAAAAGATTAGAGATTTCTGGACAATTTACGACCGCAACCAAGGATAAAAACTAAGACAGATTAATTTTGGAGTAATTTGTCACCACAACGATAACTTGAGTGCTGACATTTCCCATTAGATGAGAGCGATCGCTATTGCTTCATTTATTATTTCAAAACCAAAAAATTAGATAGATACCTATAATTAGATACCTATCTATTTAAGTTAAAAATCTCTAGTATGATTGATAAAATCACTAAAATCTCGATA
Source organism: Hyella patelloides LEGE 07179 (assembly GCF_900659865.1). GTDB lineage: Bacteria > Cyanobacteriota > Cyanobacteriia > Cyanobacteriales > Xenococcaceae > Hyella > Hyella patelloides. The sequence continues at coordinate 365 of NZ_LR214248.1, read as the reverse complement.
AATTACTACCGCAGGAGCAAAACCTAATTCTAATCTTTTAATTCTTCCTTTATCGGATTTAATATAATCAATTTCATGTTCTTGTAAAACTCTCAAATAACTGAAAGATTTACTTCCGTATTTAAGTACATCAAATTTTTCATACAAGAGATTGAGTTGATAGTCGCGAATGTTGGACATAATAAATAATAAAAAAACAACAGCCCTCGCACAACGGAGGGAGTCAAGGGCAAGAAAGAAAAAAACATAACAGCATTTATTCAACTAGGATTTCTTTCGCAGTTTATCGAAGACCCTTTACCCCGTAGTTACAATTGTCAAGCTGTTTTTGAAAACCTCACCGATAACTTAATTACCGACACGCC